>JBBSKB010000065.1:0-18533 GCA_038256725.1 Mycobacteriales bacterium
ACATCCATGGCGCAGGACGTCAGAAGAACCCGGCAGACGATGACAAGCGTCGGAAGACGTTTCCGCAGGTCAGGCGGTGGATCGCTGCAAATCCGCAGGTCACCCGGCTGTGCGTAGCAGTTCGGCTACATCTCCTGACCCGGCCGCGGTCCAGCGGCTCAGGAGTCCAGGGGTTCAGCGCTCCCGTGGTTCAGAGCCAGGAGAGACCGGACAGCCGCGCCCAGGGCAGGGTCACGCTGGCCTCCGGGGACTCCCCCGCCAGGCGCGCGGCGACGCTGCGGCCGGCGCAGGCCAGGGGCCGGTGCGGGGTGACCACCGCGTGCACGTCGTCGACCGGCAGCCCGACGTCGGCGATGCGGGCGAGCGCCCGGCCGGGGTCGGCCAGCACGGTGGTGGCCAGCACCGGCGCGGCCGGGTGCGACCACAGCGCCACCGGGCCCTCGACCCGCAGGGTCAGGGCCACGGTCGCGGACCGCCCGGTCGCGGCGTTCCGGGTGGCGCGCACCCGCCCGGGCGACGTGCCGGGAACCGGCGTCCACGGCAGCGCGACCTCGCCCCGGAGGACGACGACCCGCCAGCCGACCGACGAGCGGACGGCGTCGGCCCAGTCCAGAACGGCCAGGCCGGCTGCGGCCGCGGCCGCGTCGGTCACCGGTCGGCGGGCGACCCATGCGTCCAGCGCGGCGGCGATCGCCTCGGAGGTGGGGGCGACGCCGGCGCGGGTCATGTCGTCGGCGAGGTCGGCGAGCTCGATGTGCAGGCTGCGCTCGTCCTCCTCCAGGACGACGACCGAGCCGGCGGAGGTCCGGCGGACGAGCTCCACCCGCAGGTGCGGGCCGGTCAGGGTCGGGAGCACCGCGTCGGCGACCTCCAGCAGGTCCGCGACACCGATCCGCGGCGTGGGGCGCAGCCGCTGGAGCAGGCTCGCGCCGCCGGCCCCGAAGGCGTTCACCGCGCGTCCCCGGCCAGCCGGGCGCGCAGTGCGTCGGGCAGCACGCAGAAGGACAGGACGGCGGTGACCTCGGCGAGGCTCAGGCGCACGGGCAGCACGTCGGCGTCCCAGCCGGTGGCCAGGCGCACGCGGGCGGCCGAGGCCGGCCAGACGGCGTCGCGTGCAGCGGCCACGTGCAGCTCGGTCAGGACGTCCTCGAGGTGGATGACGGCGACCGGGTGCACCGCGGGGCTGCCCAGGGCGGCCCGGACCGCGGCGGCCAGCTCGAGGCGCTGCGATGCGCCGAGCCAGTGCGGGACCAGGACGCCGGGGCCGGCCTCGCCGGTGGGCAGGGCGCTCACCGGACACCGCCCCGCACGACCGCGACAGCGGTCCGGCGGGTCGGGCTGCGCAGCGTCACGAGATGGATATCGGCAGGACAGCGGCCCGATGGACCCGTCCACGGCCACCAATTCCGAAGCGCACGTCGTGCGGAACCGTCAGTCGGCGAGCTCGGCCAGCCGATCCTTGAGCGCCTTCTCCACCCGGTCGGCGTACACGTTCATGTTCCGCACCGAGGTGTTGAGGTCCGCCGAGAGCTGGGTCTTGGTCTGCCCGCCCCAGGTGGTCAGGTACCAGGTCGCCCAGCCCAGCACGTTGGGCTGACCGGCCCGCTGGTCGGGGCGCGCGTGCGGATCGGGCGCGCAGGCGGTGGTCAGCGCGTGCGACAGCAGGGTCTGCTCGGCCTCGCCCATGATCTCGTCCGGTGCCTCGCCCGAGTCGGGCAGCAGGATCTCGGTCCCGTCCGGCCCGCCGTCGAGCGACTGCAGGTTGCGCAGGCCGTTGAGGGTCGCGACGGTCTGCGAGTTGCGCCGCAGGGTGGCCACGCTCTGCCCCATGTAGGCGGCGAGCTCCTTCTCGCTGGGGCGGCGCTGGTGCTCGCCGATGAAGGTGGCTATGGCCTTCTGCTGCTTGTGCTCGGTGTCGGCCGCGGTGCGCCCGTGGGCGTTGCGGCCCAGGTCGTGCACCCACTTGGACAGCTGGGTGGCCAGGAAGGCGCCGAAGGGGACCGACTTGGTCTCGTCGAACTGGCTCACCGCCTTGAGCACCCACTCGTAGACCTGCTGACCCAGGTCGTCTGGGTCGGGCAGGTGCATGCGGATCGTGCTCATGTTGCGCTGCAGCCGCTTGAGGCTGACCGGGCCGTAGTGCCGGCACAGGTCGGCGAGGAAGTCGGCGGGCAGGTCGCGGGGGGCGCGCCGCCGGACATCGGTCTCGGCCCGGAGCCCGACCGTCGTGCAGCCGCGACCGGCGCACCAGGCGCGCACCCAGTCGGCCAGCACCGACGCCGATCCGCGGGCACCGTCCACGCGGTACAGCCCGTCGCCCTGGTCATAGCTGACCGTGACGCCGTCGGGCAGCTCGGCGCGGAACTCTCCGAGAGGCAGTTCGCGGTCGACGCGGAAGTGCACCCGGTCGCGGGGGGTGATGGGCGCGAGCGCCCACCCGTCGGCCTCGGGCATGCCGCCGAAGACCAGCGGCTGACGGCTGCGGGCGCGGGCGTCGAGGGTGGTGGTGGTGGTGGTGGAAGGCGCGAAGATGTCGGACACCGGAACTCCTGGGCACTACGGGGGGAAGGACAGACCTCGGGGAGAAGGCCTGCGAAGACGCTCGGGAGCCGGCCGTCAGGCCGGGATGCGCTGCTCTCCCGGACCTGCGGTCCGGGGGCTGGGAACCGGCGCGGACGCGGCCTGCACCGGCAGGGCCTCGAGCACGTCGGCGGCGGTGACGCCGGCGGCGGCCCGTTCCATGAGGACGGCCGCGGCGGCGCGCTCGGCCGGGCTGGGCTCGGCGACGTAGACGGGCATGTGGTCGTACAGCGAGGTGAAGACGGCGCTGACGAAGGCGTACGCGGCCTGTGCCTGCGGCGAGAACTTGGCGACGGCGGTGCGGGGACCGAGGTCCACGCCGACGGTCACCCGGACGACCCGGTCGTCCTTGCTCAGCCCGGAGACGGCGAAGGCCACCTCGTCGTGCTCCGCGGCCAGCGTCGCCAGCGCCGCGAGGCACTTGCGGGTGGCGCCCCGGCGCGGCCGAAGCTGCACGTGGACCACCACGGACTCCTGCTCGGCGCCGTGGTCGACGTCGGCCTGCGCGTTGGATGCAGTGTGTTGCATGGTGATCGCCCCCTGTCACTTGCTTGAGGGGAAATCTGCCTCATCCCCTAGGCAACCGAGGGCACAACACTCGCCGTGTCATACGCACTTCTGACCGGATACTTCGGCAGAACTTGCCCGTGTCGTGGGCGCCGGAGCTGCCCGGGCGGCTCGCTTGGCAGGGTCTGCCAACGAGCCGCCCGAAGCTGGTCGGTCAGGCCTGCGCGTCCCGGCCCGTCGGCTCCGGAGCGGCGGCCCCGGCCGGCCCGGACGGCGCTCCGGCGGCGCCGGCGGCAACGGCCGAGGGCGCGAAGGCGGCGAGCGCGCCGAGCGTGTCCGCGGTCACCTGCGCGGCGAGGAGGTTGGCCTCCGCGATCTGCCGGTAGACCTCCTCGCGGTGGATGGTGACCTCGCGCGGCGCCTTGAAGCCGAGCCGGACGGTGCCACCGCGTACCTCGACGACGTGGACCTCGATGTCGTCGCCGATGCGGATGGTCTCGCCGACGCTGCGGGTGAGTGTGAGCACGTGTACCCCTCCATGGGTTCTGTGTGGCCGTCCGTGGCGGCCCGCCTGGGCGGCGGGCGGGACCGGCGCGGTGCGCCGGCCCTCGACAGTCTTATCGGCGCACGGGGCACCGGATGGGATGGGTGGCGTCGGACAGCACGATCTGCCGGGCCCGGCCCGTGGCGGGGGCGACCACCAGAGGTGCCCGCAGGTTGGCCGTCGCGGCCGGGACGTCGCCCGCGGGCACGGTCAGCACGGCGTAGATCCGCGCGTCCCCGGCCGAGGCCAGCCCCAGCTCCGCGCACGCGGCGGGGGGCAGCACCGGTGCGTAGTGGGGGAAGAAGGCCTGGGTCGGGACGACGAGGAAGCGGGGGCCGTCGGCATCCACCGACTGCAGCCAGGACAGCAGACCCGCACCGTCTGCCGGAACGAGCACGTAGGTCCGGTGCGCTGGGAAGCCGGGCAGGGGCTCGTCCAGGTGCAGCACCTGCAGCGTCGGGGGCGACGGGGCGGCGACCGGGGCGGTCGGGCGGGCGGCGAGCAGCGCGGGGGTGGGGGTCATCGGGTCGGTGTCCTGGGAGCGGCTCCGGTGGCGGGGGCGGCGTTCATCAGCGGAGGAAGTCCAGCAGCGTGGGCGAGATGACCTTGGCGGTCGCGGCCAGTGCGGCCTGGTACCCGGTCTCCTGCATGGACAGGTTCATGATCGTGAGCGGCAGGTCGATGCTCTCGACCGCCCCGAGCTGCGCCTTCAAGGTGAGGGTGCGCTCGATCTGGACCTCCTCCACGCGCTCCAGCCGGGCGCCGCGCGCACCGATGTCGGCGACGGCTCCCTGCATCGTCTTCATGGCGACGTCGAGCGCGGCCAGGTCGTCGTCCAGGGAGGCGGGTGAGTTCTCCAGGTCGTTCGCGATCCGCCCGACCACGGAGAACAGGCTGTCCGCACCGGAGCCGAACGCCTCCGGGCCGGTGAGGTCGACCCGCAGCAGCTCGCTGTCCGACACGCGCCGGGTCACCGTGCCCACGGTGCTGCCCGGGGTCACGGTGGTGCCGACGTAGGCGCCGGTCGGGTCGTAGGCCTTGTCCCCCGCGGTGACCCCGCCGAACACCGGCCGCCCGGCGACCCGGGTGTTGGCCATGTTCAGCAGGCCCTCCCTGAGGGAGGCGATCTCGGTGGCCAGCGCCTTCTGGCTCTCCGGGGAGGCGGCCCCGGTGTTGAGCCCCTGGACCGTGAGGTCGCGGATGCGCTGGGTCATGTCGAGCATCTGCAGCAGCGAGGTGCTGCCCTGGTCGAGCCACGACTTCGCGTCGGTGACGTTGCGGCCCTGCTGCGCCACCGCGGCCTGCTCCGCGCGGGTCTGCATCGCCTTGTTGGTGCCGGTCGGCGAGTCCGACGGCTTGTTGATGAGCCGCCCCGAGGTGAGCTGGTTCTGGAGCTTGCCCAACGCCTCGAGGTTGCGGTTGAGCCCCTGGAGGCTGGTGAGCGTGACCGCCCGCTGCGTGATGCGCATCTAGGTCACAGCCCCACTCGGCCGGTGCGGTTGATCAGCTGGTCGAGCATCTCGTCGATCGAGGTCACCAGCCGGGCCGCCGCGGAGTACGCGTGCTGGAAGGACAGCATGTTGGTCATCTCCTCGTCGATGTTGACGCCGGCCACGGACTCGCGGGCCGCGTCGACCTGGGTGGTGATGACGGACTGGATGGAGAGGGTGCGGTTGGCCACCGCCGCCTCGACGCCGAGGGTCACCACGAGCTTGCGGTAGTCGGCGTCCGGGCCGTCGGTGAGCGCGCGGAGCTGCGCGATCCGATCGGCGTTGCTGTTGTCGGTGTTCGGGCCGCCGGCGATGCGCGAGGCCGCGATCCTGTCCGGGTCGGTGACGGCGAGCCTGATGTTCGCCGCGGTGACCGGGGTGCCGTCGGCGGAATCGAAGATCGCGCCACCAGCGTTGCCCAGCTTGTCGAAGCCTTCGGCGTGCAGCGCGTTCATCGCCGTCGCCAGACCACCGGCCAGCGTGTTCAGCTCGCCCTGGTACTTGGGGAAGATCGCGTTCATCGCGGTCAGCTGCCCGCCGGCCGTCCCGCCGGCGCCGACGGTGTACCCGCCGACGGCGGTGACCAGGCGGACCGGGTCGCCGCCGGTGCCGGAGGAGTCGACGGTGCCGCTGACGGCGAGCTGCGAGGCGCTGGTGCCCGCCACCAGGGTCATGCCGCCGACGACGACGTCGACCATCCCGTCCTTGCCCTGCCGGACCGTGCCGCCGACCTGGTCGGCCAGGCCCATCACCAGCAGGTCGCGCTGGTCGGCGAGGTCGTTGGCGGGGACGCCCAGCTGGGTGGCCCGCTGGATGGCCTGGTTGAGGTCGGCCACGGTTCGGGCGGCCGCATTGACGTCCTTGGCCAGGACGGTCAGGTTCTCCCGCGTCTGGTTCCACTGCGCGTCCAGGGAGGCCGACGCGAAGTGCAGGCCGCCGACCAGGGTGTCCATCTGCTGGATGACCTGGGCGCGGGCGGCGCCGGTGTCCGGCGCGTTGTGCACGTCGCCCCAGCCGTCCCACATGTCGGCCAGCAGGCTCTGGATGCCGTACTCGCCGGGCTCGCGGAACGCCGTCTCGACCTGGGCCAGCGCGCCGGCCTCCTCGGTGAGCCGGGTGTTGTTGGCGTGCTCGGTGTGCCCGCGTCCCTCGAGGAAGATGTCGCGGATCCGGATGACGTCGTTGGCGTTGACGCCACCACCGATGCCGCTGCTGGTGGAGTAGAACGCCGGCACGGCACTGCCGCCGATGGCCTGCATGTCGGCCCGCTGGCGGCTGTAGCCGGCGGTGTTCACGTTGGAGATGTTCTGGCCGGTGACGTCCAGCGCACGCCGCTGGGCCCAGAGCGCGGTGGTCGCGGCGTTGAGGCCGGAGAAGGTGCTCACAGAGCGCCGTCCAGGGTCACCGCGCGCTGGGCGGCGTCGGTGTGCCGGCCGCCGGCGCCGTAGGTGCCGGCGGAGGGGGCGCGGGTCTGCAGCAGGGCGTCGCCGATGGCGGCCAGGCCGCCCTCGATCAGCTCGCGGTTGGCGTCGGAGAGGCTGCGCAGGTCGGTGACCAGGACGAGCAACGCCTCGTGGTGCTTGGCGAGGAGGTCGTTCCAGGGGGCGGGGGCGACCTCGGCGACCTGGCGCAGCGACGGGTTGGGCCCGATGTCCAGGCGCACGGCGATGGCCTCGGTGGCGGCAGCGCGCTCGACCTCGAGGGTGCGCAACTGGTCGAGCACGACCTCGATCTCGTGCGCGATCCGCGCCAGCCACCGGGTCTTGCCGGTGACGATGAGGTACTGCTTCTCCTCGGCCTTGAACAGCAGGAGATCCAGGAGCTCCTGCTCCCGCCACAGCAGCGTCGACAGGTGCTGGTAGTCCACGTGCCCCCACCTTTCCGTCGTCCTGCGCGTCGCCGGCCGGTGTGCGAAACCCCTGCCGGCGCTTTCTCCGTCGTCCTGCCATCGGCACCGCGCGGAAGGCCCTCAAGCCGAAGCGGGCAACCGGCGCTCGAGTTCGGCAGGAAAGTTGCTCCAGCCCGGTGCCACCCGCGCTCCGGTCAGCCGAGAAGAAGGGCGTGAGCCCAGCCCGAACCCTCGCCGCCGAGCGCTTCCAGCGTGAGCGGGTCCCCGTCGAGCGGAGCGCGCCCGGCCTGGCGCCGCACCCCTCGAAGAGCCGCAGCCAGGCCGATGTCGACGCACTGGTCACCGAACACCTCCCCCTGGCGGCGTTCGCGGTGAACGCGGTCGCCGCCCGGATCTCGCTGCCGGCCCACGTGAGCCGCGAGGACCTGCTGTCCTGCGCGCACGTGGCGCTGGTCGAGGTGGCCAAGCGGTTCGACCCGAACGCCGGCGCCTCGTTCGCCACCTACGCACTCGCCCGGCTGCAGGGCGCGGTCCTCGACGAGCTGCGCTCGGGCGACTGGGCCAGTCGCTCGGTGCGGGCGGCCGCCCGGCGTCAGGACGCGGCCGCCGACGCGCTCACCGTCTCCCTGGGCCGCCCGCCCACGCGGGAGGAGCTGGCCACCAGCCTCGGCGTCCCCCGCAGCGACCTGGACAGCCTGCAGGTCGACATCCACCGCGCCGTGATGATCAGCATCGACGCGGAGACCGGCACCGACGGCGGAACGCTGGACCTGCCCGACACCGGCGAGTCCCCCGAGCGGGCGCTCATGCGCGGCGAACGGGCGCGGTACCTGCACGAGGCGATCCGGGCGCTGCCCGACCGGCTCGACGAGGTGGTCGAGCGCAATTTCTTCCATGACGAATCCCTGACCGACATCGCCACCGACCTCGGCGTCACGCTCTCCCGGGTCTCGCAGATGCGCGCCCGGGCACTGACGCTGCTGCACGCGGCGATGAGCGAGATCTGGGAGGGCCGGTCGGTGCCGGCCGACGGCGGGGTGCGGGCACGCAACCAGCAACGCAGCTACGTCGACCGGGTGGCCGGCCGCTCCCCCACGCCCGCTCCGCTGCCCCGGCAGCGAAACCCCTGGGCCACCGGGCAAGGAACCGCTGCTCGACCCGCCTGAGTGACACCGGGCGAGAAAGTCGCCCGGTTCGCCTCAAGTCCCAGCCGCCCCACGCCGTAAACACCATTGCGAGACACGAACGACACCCGCAGCACGGATGCAGCGGGATCCCCAGTAAGACCCCTTCCAAGGAGGAACCCCATGGGTCTCAGCGTCAACACCAACGTTGCGGCAATGAACGCCTACCGCAACCTGTCGTCGACCGATGGTCAGATGAACAAGTCGCTGGAGAAGCTCTCCTCCGGCTTCCGCATCAACCGCGCGGCCGACGACGCTGCCGGCCTGGCCATCTCCGAGGGCCTGCGCTCGCAGATCGGTGGCCTGAAGGTCGCCGTCCGCAACACCCAGGACGGCGTCTCCGTCGTGCAGACCGCTGAAGGTGCGCTCACCGAGACGCACAGCATCCTCCAGCGCATGCGCGACCTGGCGGTCCAGAGCGCCAACGACAGCAACGACCAGGACTCGCGCAACGCGATCCAGGCCGAGGCCACCGCTCTGAACTCCGAGCTGGACCGGATCGCCGACAAGACGACGTTCAACAACGTCAAGCTCCTGGACGGCAACTACACCAACAAGCAGTTCCAGGTCGGCTACGCCGCCAGCGACACCATCGGCGTCAACATCGTCTCCACGGCCGCTCAGGGCGTGAAGGCGGCGTACGCCAACGGTGCCGCCAGCACCACGGCGGCGACGGCGACCCTCGAGGTCGGTGGCGTCACGGTCACGACCGGCACCCTGACCGCCAGCTCGAACGCCAACAACATCGCCAGCCAGCTCAACGGCGACAACGCGTTCTCCGCGGTGTTCACCGCCTCCGTCTCCTCGGCGGGTGGCCTCGAGATCCGCACCAACGACGCCAGCCTGTCCGACACGGCGATCGCGATCACCGGCACCGGCCTCGCCGGCGCCAAGACCGACACCGCCAACGCCACCGGCACCGGCGGGTTCTCCGCCAGCGCTCTGGGCGTCGGTGGCGTCAACCTGGGCAGCCAGGCCGGCGCCAACACGGCGATCACGGCGCTCGACACCGCCATCAAGGCTGTCTCGACGTCGCGCGCCAACCTCGGTGCACTGCAGAACCGGTTCGAGCACACCATCAACAACCTGAACGTGACTGCCGAGAACCTGACCGCCTCGGAGTCCCGGATCCGCGACACCGACATGGCCAAGGAGATGACCAACTTCTCCCGCACCCAGATCCTGTCGCAGGCCGGTACGTCGATGCTGGCGCAGGCCAACCAGGCCTCGCAGAGCATCCTGAAGCTGCTGGGCTGATCCGGCCGCTCCACCTGAGCACGACCTAGCACCACTCGGTGAGGGGGGAGGCCCCGGCCTCCCCCCTCACTGCTGCTCCACCCCGGCCCCACCCGAGAACGGAGAACACCATGGCAGGCATGAGCCTGAGCACCGGACTCATCTCGGGGATGGACACCGGCTCGCTGGTGACCCAGCTGATGCAGATCGAGGCCAACTCGCAGACGCTGCTCAAGCAGCGCCTCTCCAGCACCCAGACGCAGGCCGCCGCCTACCGCGCCATCAACACCCGGTTCGACGCCCTGCGGTCCGCCGCCGAGGCCGTCACCAAGCCCGTCACCTGGACCCCGGTCAAGGCGAGCAGCTCGGCCACCTCCGTGAGCGCGACCGCCACCACCGGCGCCGCGACCGGCTCGGTGACCTTCGCGGTCAACAACATCGCCACCGCGCACTCGGTCGTCAGCGCGAGCACCTGGACCGCCACCGGGACCCAGACGGCCGCCGACCTCGCCTACGGCGCCGACACGATCGACGTCACCGTCGGTGGCACGACGACGAGCGTGACCGTCGGAGGCACCGGCAGCCTGGCCGACGCCGTGAAGGCGATCAACGCCGACACCTCCCTCCGGCTCTCCGCCACCGCGGTCAAGGTCTCCGCCACCGAGTACCGGCTGCAGGTCACCGCCAAGGACACCGGCGAGGCCGCGAGGTTCACGATCGGCGCGGGCACCGAGTTCACCCCGATCGTCCAGGGCACGAACGCCAAGCTCACCGTCGGCACCGCCGGCCTCGGCTACGAGGTCACCTCGGCCACCAACACCTTCAGCGGGCTGATCGACGGCGCCACGATCACCGTCACCGAGCCCGCCAGCAGCGTCACCGTCAAGCTCGCCGACGACCCGGCCACCGTGGCCGCGAAGATCACCTCGCTGGTCAGCGCTGCGAACGGTCTGCTCGACGCGATCTCGTCCTACACGAAGGCCGGGAGCTCCTCGGCCGCGCTCAAGGGCGACGCCACGCTCCGCCAGCTGTCCAGCCAGGTGCTCGACACGGTCTCGCGCCTGACCGGGGTCGGCGGCTCTGCCAAGGCTGCGGGCCTCGAGCTGACGCGCGAGGGGACCTTCCTCTTCGACTCGACGAAGTTCACCGCCGCGCTCGCCGCCGACCCGGCGCTGGTGCGGACGATCTTCACCGGCAGCACCACGTCGAACGGCCCCGACGGCATCGCCGGCAACGACGACGACGTCACCACCGTCAACGGCATCGCCGGCAAGCTGGCGGCGCTGGCCCAGCGGGCCTCCGACTCGACCACCGGCATGATCACCACGCTGGCCAAGAGCAAGGACTCCTCGGCGAAGGATCTCGTGAACCGGATCGCCGACTGGGACGTCCGCCTCGAGCTGCGCCGCACGTCGCTCACCCGGCAGTTCACCGCCATGGAGACCGCCCTGGGCACGCTGCAGAACCAGTCGCAGTGGCTCGGTGCACAGCTGGCCTCGCTGCCCAGCTGGTCCTCCTCCAAGAAGTCCTGACCTCCCCCTGACCCAGGAGAACGACTGATGAGTGCCGCTGCCCTGCGCGCCCGCTACCTCGGCGACGCCGTCGCCACTGCCTCGCCGCAGCAGCTGCTGGTCATGCTCTACGACCGGCTCGCGCTCGACCTCGAACGGGGACAGGCCGCGCTGATGGCCGGAGACCGCACCGTCGCCAACGAGCAGCTCCAGCATGCGCAGGAGATCGTCATCGAGCTGCGCAGCAGCCTGCAGGTCGACGTCTGGGAGGGCGGGCCCCGACTGGCCGCGCTCTACAGCTGGCTGATCAGCGAGCTGATCACCGCGAACGTGAAGGCCGACGTCAACCGCGTCTCCTCCTGCCGGCAGGTCGTCGAGCCGTTGCGCGACGCGTGGCGCCAGGCCGCGGCCAGTCTGGCCCCGAGCGCGTCATGAGCGGGGTCGGCCCGGTCACCGGCGCGGGGACGGCCGGCTACGGCTGGTCCGCGTACGCCCCGCCCTCGGCACCCCGCGGGTCGAGCGGGCGCGACGCGGAGCGCGAGCGCCGCCGGCCCGACGACTGGTACGAAGCCCTGGCCGAGCTCGAGGGCGACGTGCTCGCCACGCAGGAGAGCCTCGCCCGCGACCGCGCCGACGAGATCGCCGCCTGGGGACGTCGCGCCACCGACTGGGTGCCGCCGCAGCACCTCGGCCCCGTCCCGGACGACCTGCGCGACCGCGCGGCCCGCCTGCTGCAGCACCAGCTCGCCGTCGCCGAGGAACTGGTCGACCGGATCACCCAGTCGCAGAAGCAGCGCGACGTCGCCGCCCGCATGTCCTACGCGCCCAGCCGCCCGGTCGCCTCCTACATCGACCGGGGCCTCTGACCGCCTCCGCTCCCCCTCGCCCCGTCGCCGGTCCCCGGCGGCGGGGTTCTGCTTTTCCCGGGAAAAGCAGGGATCGGGGCTGCGGCGACTCAGGACACGGCGAGGTCACCGCCCGTCCCACCCGCAACCGGAGCCCCTCCAGGCCTCCGGCACCCCTCCCGGCCCGCACCCACGGTCACCCGGCAGTTCCGCCCTGCCGATGAGTGGAACGCACGGAGAGCAAGCCCCTTCGCCACGGATCGGCGGACCACGCACTCGTTCGCGAGTGCTTCTTCCGCGTACCCCGGAGGTCGAACGTGTCCTGCTGTCTCCGTCGGCGATTCCTGCCGTGATCGGCGAGATCACCCCCGCGGCGCTCCACGCCGCACTGTCCGGCCTGTCCCAGCGCCAGCGGGTCACCGCCGACAACATCGCCAACATCAACACGCCCGGCTTCCTGGCCGGCCGCGTGGACTTCGAGTCCGCGCTCGGCGGTGCGCTGCGCAACGGCGGGACCCCGGCGATCAACGGCGGCACGACCTCGCACTCGCTGGAGCCGACGAACACCAACGGCAACAACGTGAACCTGGATGCGGAGACCCTCATCGCCACCGAGACCGGCCTGCGGTACCAGCTGGCGCTCAACGCGCTGGACGGCAAGTACACCACCATCCGCACCGCCCTCCGGACGCAGTGATGGCCATCTTCGACACGTTCGGCATCGCCGGCTCCGGCCTGATGACGCACCGCAAGTGGCTCGACGCCGTCTCGGACAACATCGCCAACGTCAACACCGTGCGACGCACGGACGAGGACGCGTTCCAGCAGCGGATGATCGTCGCCGAGGCGGTCGAGTACGGGACCGGCGAGGGCGGCGTGCGCGCGGCTCGCGCGGAGTTCGGCAGCACCGAGGGCCGCATGGTCTACGAGCCCGACCACCCCCTGGCCGACGCCGAGGGCTACGTGAAGTACCCGGACATCGATCTCGGTGACCAGATGTCCCAGATGATCATGGCGCAGCGCGGCTACCAGGCGAACCTCGCCGTCGTCGAGCGCGCCACCGCGGCCTACCAGGCCGCTCTCCAGCTCGGGAAGGGCTGACCATGACCTCCCCCATCGGCGCCATCGCCGGCATCGGCTCGACCGTCGGGATCGGCGGCGCGGCCGGCGTCGACAGCACCGCCACCGTCAGCAGCACGACCGGCTCCGACGCGTTCTCCTCCGTGCTGGCCTCCACGTTCGACCAGCTGCAGACGACCCAGGCCAACGCCGACGGGCTGGCCGCCCAGGCCGCCACCGGCGACCTGAAGGACGTGCACGACTACATGATCGCCCGCAATGAGGCCTCGCTGGCCGTCGAGATGGTCGTGGGCGTCAAGAACGCCGCCATCAGCGCCTTCAACGAGATCATGAGGATGCCCATCTGATGAAGGAGACACTCACCGGGACGCTGGAGCGTGCCCGCTCCTCGTTCGCCACGATCAGCCTCGGGCAGAAGGTCGTCATCGGCCTGCTGCTCGCCGGTTTGCTCCTCGGTGGGTTCTTCTTCTCGACGTGGATCACCGCGCCGACCCAGGCGCCGCTGTTCTCCAACCTGGCGGCCAGCGACGCCTCGGCGATCGTCGAGGAGCTCAACGCCGCCGGGGTCGCCTACACGCTGACCGACGGCGGCCAGACGATCATGGTCGCCAAGGACGCCGTGTACGACCTCCGGCTGCAGATGAGCGGCCAGGGCCTCCCGTCCGGGTCGGACACCGGCTACGCGCTGCTGGACAAGCAGGGCATCACCACCAGCGAGTTCCAGCAGCAGACCACCTACCGGCGCGCCCTGGAAGGCGAGCTGTCCAAGACCCTCGAGTCCCTGGACAGCGTCAACTCGGCGATCGTGCACGTCGCGCTCCCCGAGGACGAGGTCTTCGTGACCGATCAGGCCGAGCCCACCGCCTCGGTGCTGCTGGACCTCGCCGCCGGGACCACCCTGTCCGGCGAGCAGATCCAGGCCGTCACGAACCTGGTCTCCTCCAGCGTGACGAACATGTCGCCCGAGCAGGTGACGGTCACCGACACCTCAGGTCAGGTGCTCTCCTCCCCGGGCGCCGGGGTCAGCGCGGCCGCCGGTGACGCCCGCTCGCAGGTCGAGCTGGACTACCAGAACCGGCTGGCGGCCAACGCGCAGCAGATCCTCGACCGGGTGCTCGGCCCCAACCGGGCGGTCGTCTCCGTCCGCGCCGACGTCGACCTCGACCAGCGCGGCACCACCTCGAAGACCTACACCTTCACCGAGGGCACGCCCCCGGTGTCGGAGAGCACCACCACCGAGGACTACACCGGTGGCGGTGGCGCGATCGTCGGCGGCGTCCTCGGCCCGGAGAACATGCCCGACGCCGGGGCGAACGCCGGCGGGGGCGACTCGAGCTACACCAAGGAGTCGACGACGGCGAACAACGCCGTCGGCGAGACCACCGAGGTCGTGCAGGCCGCCCCGGGCGGGCTCAACCGGCTGACCGTCTCCGTCGTGATGGACGAGGCCGTGGCCGGCAACCTGTCCCAGGCGCAGCTCACCGCGCTGGTCGGCAACGCCGTCGGCCTCGACCAGGCCCGCGGCGACGCGATCACCGTCGCGGCGATGCCGTTCGACACCACGGCGGCCGACGCCGCCGCGGCCGAGATGGAGGCCGCCCGCGAGGCCGAGGCCGGCGAGCAGATGTGGTCGATGATCCGTACCGGCGGGATCGCGGCCGGCATCGCCCTGGTCGTGCTCGTGGTCTGGCTGCGCTCGCGGCGCCGCGGGGAGGTCGAGGAGGACTACGAGCCCCTCGAGCTCACCGACGACATGCTCGCCGAGCTCGACCGCATCCGGATCTCCAGCGTCCGCGAGGAGCCGGTCGACAACCTGGCGGCCGAGCTCGAGGCCGCCGAGCGGCAGAAGGTCCGAGGCGAGATCTCCGCCATGGTCAGCGAGAAGCCCGACGAGGTGGCGGCCATGCTCCGCGGCTGGCTGACGGAGAACAAGTCATGACGGTTGCTGGTATGGACCAGCTGCTCGGGGGCGTCGGCGCGGGCGGCCTGCCCGCTCTCCCGCCCGCTCCTCCGCGCCCGGAGCTGCCCGGGCTCCGCAAGGCCGCGGTCTTCCTGGCCCAGATGAACAAGGAGGAGGCCGGGGTCCTGCTGTCCAAGCTGCGCCCGCGCGAGGTGGAGTCGCTGACCCGGGAGCTGATGCGCCTGGGCTCGGTGGGGGTCGAGGACGTCGACGGCGTCATGACCGAGTTCCACAACCTGATGACCGCGCAGCAGTTCATCGGCCGCGGCGGCGTCGACTTCGCCCGCGAGATCCTCGCCGCCGGCCTGGGCGAGGACCGGGCGGAGGGCATCCTGTCCCGCCTCAACGTCGTCTACACCGAGGTGCCCTTCGCCTCGCTGCGGAACGCCGACGTGCGGCAGCTCGTCACCTTCCTCAAGGACGAGCACGCCCAGATCATCGCGCTGGTGCTCGCGCACCTGCCCGCCGGGCAGTCCGCGGAGGTGCTGTCGGGGTTCGCCCCCGAGCAGCAGGCGGAGGTTGCGCACCGGATCGCCACGATGGACCGCACCTCCCCGGAGATGGTCCGCCTCGTCGAGGAGGAGCTCGGCCGCAGGATGGGCTCGATCCTGGCGCACCAGGACATGACCACCGCCGGTGGTGTGGAGGCCCTGGTCGAGATCATCAACCGCTCGCCGCGGCCGACCGAGCGCTCGATCCTCGAATGGCTGGACACCACTGACCCGGAGCTGGCCGACCAGGTCCGCTCGCAGATGTTCGTCTTCGAGGACATCGTCACGATCGACGACCGGTCCCTGCAGCTGGTGCTGCGCGAGGTCGAGGCCAACGACCTGGCCACCGCGCTCAAGGGCGTCCGCCCTGACGTCCGCGACAAGATCCAGCGCAACCTCTCCGAGCGCGCCGCCGAGAACCTCGCCGAGGAGATCGAGATGCTCGGCCCGGTCCGCACCCGCACCGTCGAGGAGGCCCAGGCCAAGGTCGTCGGCGTCATCCGCACGCTCGAGGAGCAGGGTGTGCTCACCATCTCCCGCGGCGTGGACGACGAGTTCGTCTCGTGACCCCGCCACCGGTGGACTCCCTGCCCGTCGTGCTGCGCTCGGCCGACGCGGGCGGCCCGCCCGCGCCGCGCCGGCCGCGCGAGGGGGCGGTGCTGCGCGGCGGCGCCGCCAGCAGCGCCCGCCCCTACCGGCAGGTCACCGAGGACGGCGCTCCGCACGCGCTGCCCCCGCAGCCCTCCCCCATCGAGCGGCGCACCACCGTCCGCCGTGCGGCGGACCAGCCCGTCATCGCCGGCGGCCGGCCGACGATCCGGCTCGGCGAGGTCTACGCCGAGGAGCTCGAGCGGCTGCGCCGCCAGGCGCACGCCGAGGGCTTCGCGGGCGGGCGCGCCGAGGGCCTCACCGCCGCGGCCGACGTCGTCGCGCAGGCCGAGCGGGCCGCCACCGAGCGCCTGACCGCCGCCCAGGAGCGCTGGGAGCGGCGGATCGCCTCGGCGACCGCCGCGCTCGGAGCCGCCGCGGCCCGGCTGGACGAGGCCGCCGTCCCGACCGCCGACGAGGTGCGGGAGACCGTGCTCGGCACGGTCCTCACCCTGGTCGAGGACCTGCTGGGCCGCGAGCTCGCGCTCGCCGACTCCCCCGTCCTGGACGCCGTCCGCCGGGCGCTGACGCTCTGCCCCGAGGACGTCCCCGCCGTGGTGCGCGTGCACCCCGACGACCTCGCCGAGCTGCCGGCCGGCGCGCTCGACGAGCTCCCGGACTCGGTGCGCGTGGTCGGCGACCCGGCGGTCGAGCGTGCCGGAGCGGTCGCCGAGACCGGGTCCCGCCGCATCGACGCCCAGCTCGCCGCCGCGCTCGAGCGGGTCCAGGCGGTGCTGTCCTCGTGACCGCGGCCACCGCCCCGTCGGGTCTCCCGTCGACCCTGCTCGCCCGCGCCCGCGCGGCCGCCCGCCCCCAGGTCACCGGGATCGTCACCGGCGCGATGGGCCTGACCCTCACCGTCGAGGGCGTCGTCGCGGCCGTCGGTGACCTGGTCGAGATCGACCCGGGCACCCGTCCGCTGCTGGCCGAGGTGGTCGCGGTCGGCAACGGCCGGCTCACCTGCATGCCGCTGGGCACGCTCTCCGGCGTCGTCGCCGGGGCGCCCGTCCGGGCCACCGGACTCCCCCTGCAGGTGCCGGTCGGCGAGGCGCTGCTCGGTCGGGTCCTCGACGGACTCGGCCGGCCCGTCGACGGCGGCCCGCCGCTGGCCGCCCACGTCTCGTGGGTCGACCTGGCGAGCGAGACGCCGCACGCGCTGGCCCGCACCCGCGTGCAGGAGCCGCTCACCTTCGGCGTCCGGGCGCTGGACACCCTCGTCCCCTGCGGCAAGGGGCAGCGACTGGGCATCTTCGCCGGCTCCGGCGTCGGCAAGTCCAGCCTGCTCGCCCAGATCACCCGCGGCACCGACGCCGACGTCCGCGTCATCGGCCTCATCGGCGAGCGTGGCCGGGAGGTGCGGGAGTTCATCGAGGAGAACCTCGGCCCCGAGGGCATGGCGCGCACCGTCGTGGTCGTCGCCACCTCGGACGAGCCGCCGCTGGTCCGGCTCAAGGCCGCCTTCGTGGCGACCCGCATCGCCGAGGCCTTCCGCGACCAGGGCCGCGACGTCCTGCTGCTCATGGACTCGATCACCCGCACCGCCATGGCCCAGCGCGAGGTGGGGCTCTCCGCGGGCGAGCCCCCGGCCACCCGCGGGTACCCGCCGAGCGTCTTCGCGATGATGCCGCAGCTGCTCGAGAAGGCCGGCACGGGCGCGACGGGCTCGATCACCGGGCTCTACACGGTGCTGGTGGAGGGCGACGACCACAACGAGCCGATCGCCGACACCGCCCGCTCGATCCTGGACGGGCACATCGTGCTGACCCGCAAGCTGGCCACCGTCGGGCACTTCCCGGCCATCGACGTGCTCGAGTCGATCTCCCGCGTGGCGGGTGCCGTGGTGCCGCCTGCGCTCATGGCCGACGCGCGGGAGATCCGCCGCCTCATGGGTGCGCTGCGCGAGGTCAAGGAGCTCATCGAGATCGGCGCCTACCAGGCCGGCAGCGACCCCCTGGTGGACCGGGCCCGCGAGCTCGCCCCGCAGATCGAGGCGTTCCTGCAGCAGTCCATGGGTGAGTCGACCCCGACGCCCGAGGCGTGGGCCTGGCTGCAGCGGATCATCCGCTCGTGAAGCAGGCCCCCTTCCGGCTGCAGCCGGTCCTGGAGCTGCGCCGGACCGAGGAGCGCGCCGCCGCGGTGGCCTCGGCCCGGGCGGCGCAGGCCGCGGCCGACGCCGCGGACCGCGCGACCGACCACGAGACGATGCTGGCCTCGGCCGTCCTGCCCCGCTCCCTCGCCGCCGGTGACTTCGTGGCGGCGATGACGCTGCTCCGGATCGCCGCGACCGACGCCTCCGACGCCCGGGCGGCCGCGACCGCGTCGGCCGAGCAGGCCGAGGCGGTCCGCACGCAGTGGACGGCGGCCGCGCAAGCCACCTTGGCCCTCGAGCGGCTGCGCGAGCGGCACCGGGAGGCCCAGCAGCGTGCCGAGGCGGCCGCCGAGGAGCGCGCCGTCGACGACCTGGTGACCGGCCGCGCCGGCCGGCCGATGACCGAGGAGGTCCCGTGGACGGACTGACCTCGGTGCAGTCGCGGATCAGCGAGATCCAGACGCGCTTCTCCCCCCAGCTCGCAACGGCGTCGCGCGGCTGGGCATCGGCGGCCGCGGC
>JBBSKB010000066.1:0-18256 GCA_038256725.1 Mycobacteriales bacterium
GCGCCTCGAAGAAGGTCGCCGTGACGCCGGGGTGGCTCTTCATGCCGGCGCCGACGAGGGAGACCTTGCCGATGTGCTGGTCGAACTCGACGTCGGTGTAGCCGACGGTGTGCTTGACCTTCTCCAGCGCGGCGATGGCCGTGGGCCCGTCGCTCTTGGGCAGGGTGAAGGAGATGTCGGCGAGCTTGCTGGCCTCGGCCGACACGTTCTGCACGATCATGTCGATGTTGACCTCGGCGTCGGCCAGGACGCGGAAGAGCTGGGCGGCCTCGCCCGGCCGGTCCGGCACCCCGTAGACGGTGATCTTGCCCTCGGAGCGGTCGTGCGCGACGCCCGTGATGATCGCCTGTTCCACCGGTTGGTCCTCCATCGAGCCGGACACGATCGTGCCGGGAAGGTGTGAGTAGGAGCTGCGGACGTGCACGGGGATGCCGTAGCGGCGGGCGTACTCGACGCAGCGGAGCATGAGCACCTTGGCCCCGGACGCGGCCAGCTCGAGCATCTCCTCGTAGGTGATGGTGTCGAGCCGCTGGGCGTTGGGGACGATGCGCGGGTCGGCGGTGAAGACGCCGTCGACGTCGGTGTAGATCTCGCAGACGTCGGCGTCCAGCGCCGCGGCGACGGCGACGGCGGTCGTGTCGGAGCCGCCGCGGCCGAGCGTGGTGATGTCCTTGGTGTCCTGGCTGACGCCCTGGAAGCCCGCGACGATGACGATCGAGCCCTCGTCGAGCGCCGAGCGCAGCCGACCGGGGGTCACGTCGATGATCCGGGCCTTGCCGTGGCTGCCGGTGGTGATCACACCGGCCTGCGACCCGGTGAACGACCGCGCCTCGTAGCCGTGCGTGGAGATGGCGATCGCGAGCAGCGCCATGGAGATGCGCTCGCCGGCGGTGAGCAGCATGTCGAGCTCGCGACCGGGCGGGTCGTCGGTGATCTGACTGGCCTGGTCGAGCAGTTCGTCGGTGGTGTCGCCCATCGCGGACACCACGACGACGACGTCGTCGCCGTTCTTCTTGGCGGCGACGATCCGCTCGGCGACGCGCAGCATGTGCGTGGGCGAGGCGACGGAGGAACCGCCGTACTTCTGGACGACGAGGGCCACGGCTGCAGAGGTTACCGACGTGGGCCGCCGCACCGGCGGTTGCGTCCGCCGGAGCGGTCGGATCTGATCACCCGGTGGACGACCCGGCGCACTGGCTGCTGACCTCCGAGGAGCGCGGCAACCCCGCCACCTCCATCCCCGCGTGGACGTCGGGCAACCTCGTCCGGCCGCTGGTCCACGGCGCCGCCTACTTCGATCGGCTGGTCGACGAGGTAGGGCTGCTCGGCGAGGGGGACCACCTGTGGTTCACCGACTGGCGCGGAGATCCGGACGAGCGGCTCCGTGAGGACGGGCCCACGGTGGCCGAACTGTTCGAGCAGGCCCTGCAGCGCGGGGTGCGCGTCCGGGGGCTGGTGTGGCGCTCGCACATCGACGCCATGTCCTTCTCCGCCGCGGAGAACCGGTCGCTGGACCGGGAGATCGAGAAGGACGGCGGCCAGGTGGTCCTCGACCAGCGGGTGCGCCGCGCGGGCAGCCACCACCAGAAGTTCGTCGTGCTGCGGCACCGGGACGACCCCTCGCGCGACGTCGCGTTCGCGGGCGGCATCGACCTGTGCCACAGCCGCCGCGATGACGCCGCGCACGACGGTGATGCGCAGGCGGTGGACATGTCGTCGGCGTACGGGGACCGGCCACCGTGGCACGACGTGCAAGTGGAGCTGCGCGGCCCGGCTGTGCACGTGCTGGACACGGTGTTCCGCGAGCGCTGGGAGGACCCGACCAACGCCGACTCGGGGAACCCGCTGGCCTGGGTGTGGGACCGCCTGCGCGGCGCCCGGCTGGACCCCCCGCCGCTGCCCCCGCAGCTCCCGCCACCCCCGGAGTGCGGCCCGCACGTGGTGCAGACGCTGCGCACCTACCCGGCGATCCGCCCTCCGTACGACTTCGCGCCGGACGGCGAACGGTCCGTGGCGCGGGGCTACTCGAAGGCGGTGCGGCGGGCCCGGCGGCTGATCTACCTCGAGGACCAGTACATGTGGTCGGGCGAGGTGGCCCAGCTGTTCGCCGACGCCCTGGAGAGCAACCCCGAGCTGCACCTCGTCGTCGTCGTCCCGCGCATCCCGGACCAGGAGGGGTCGTTCAACGCGACCCCGCAGTACGTCGGCCGCCGGCAGGCGATCGACATGTGCGTGCGCGCCGGCGGCGAGGAGCGGGTGCACGTCTTCGACGTGGAGAACCACGCCGGCACGCCGGTCTACGTGCACGCGAAGGTCTGCGTGGTGGACGACGTGTGGGCCAGCATCGGCAGCGACAACTTCAACCGCCGCTCCTGGACCCATGACAGCGAGCTGTCCACCGCGGTACTCGACACCACTCGTGACCCCCGGGCACCGCAGGATCCCGCCGGCACGGGCGACGGCGCGCGGACGTTCGCCCGCGACCTGCGGCTGGAGCTGGCCCGGGAGCATCTCGACCTGGACCCCCACGGCAGCGAGGACGGACTGGCGCTCGACCCGGAGCGGTTCGTCGCCACGCTCGAGTCCCGCGCGGCCGCGCTGGCCGCGTGGCACGAGGACGGCTGCCGCGGACCGCGCCCGCCCGGCCGGCTCCGCCCGCACCGCCCCGAGAAGTTGTCCCGACTCACCCGGCTGTGGGCGACGCCGGTCTACCGGCTGCTGGTCGACCCCGACGGCCGACCGCTGCGCCTGCGCCTCCGCAAGGGCTTCTGACTCCGCCCCGCACCCACCCCGGCTCCTCCGAGAACTGTCCCCCGCGATGTCGGCCTCTGCCCTCCCCTCTGGGCAGAGGTCGACTGCGCTCAGAAAAGTCTTTCGATCGCTCGGCCTCTGCCCAGGGCTGTGGGCAGAGGCCGACTGTCCACAGGTGCATGCCTGAGGCTCGGTGTCTCGGCATCGTCCGCCACGATCGAACCCGTGTCGGGCGATCCCTTCGATCTCAGCGGAGTCCTGCGCCGGATCCGGCGGCGGGCTGACTGCTCGCAACGCGAACTCGCAGCCCGCGCCGGCATGTCGAAATCGGCCGTGGCGGCGGCCGAGAGCGGCGTGGCCGGACTCGACGTGCGGCTGCTGGCAGACGCCGCCGCGCTGGCGGGGCTCCGCCTCGCGCTGCTCGACGGACACGGCGTCGAGGTGCCCGGCATGCACCGCGACGCCGTGCGGGACCGGGGTGGGCGGCTCTTCCCCGCGCACCTGGACACCGTGCTGAGCGAGGAGCGCGCCTCCCGCTGGGAGCATCGCCCGAATCTGCGACAGCCCACGTACACGTTCGTCCGACGCTCCCCCTGGGGGGACGCAGCCGGCAGGGTGCACGTGCGGCCTGATGACCACCTCCTGCCGCAACCGGGCGACTCCCCGGAGGACCGGCGGGCCGCCCGCCGGGCTGTCGCACGGCAGCGACGACGGGAGGAATCGGAACGGCGGGTCGCGACCGGTGAGCTGCGGCTTCCGGACCCGCCGTTCAGCTGCACCTGCCCGGCGGCCTGCGACGAGCTCGACGACTGGTCCGGGCGGCCGGTCCACGCCGAGGACTGCCCGTGCTCCTGCGACGTGGGCTGAGGCGCTGCTACCGTGGACCCGTGCGCGGCAACCTCCTGCTTACCCGCCGCGGCGAGGCCCTCTCCTAGGTCGGCCCCCTCGCCGCGGTGTCCTGCCGTGACGTGACCCTCCATGACGGAGTGCGTTCCCGGCGCCTGCTGACCGCCCCACCGGAGCTGAGTCCAGCCCGCGCCAGAGGAGCCAAGACCTGTGAGCACGAACCCGCGCCCCGAGCATCCCCACGTACGCCATCCGCAGCAGCCCTCCCGGATGCCGATCCACCGCTACGCCCCCTTCACCCCCGTCGTCCTGGCCGACCGCACGTGGCCCGACACGGTGACCACCCAGGCCCCGCGCTGGTGCGCGGTCGACCTGCGCGACGGCAACCAGGCCCTGATCGACCCGATGACCCCCGACCGCAAGCGGCGGATGTTCGCGCTGCTGGTCGGCATGGGCTACAAGGAGATCGAGGTCGGCTTCCCGGCCGCCAGCCAGACCGACTTCGATTTCGTCCGCCAGCTCATCGAGGACGACCTGGTCCCCGACGACGTCACCATCCAGGTGCTCACCCAGGCCCGCGACGAGCTGATCGAGCGCACCTTCGAGTCCCTGCGCGGCGCGAAGCAGGCGATCGTGCACCTGTACAACTCCACCAGCACGCTGCAGCGCCGGGTCGTGTTCGACTCCGACCGCGCCGGGATCGTCGACATCGCCGTGCACGGCGCCCGGATGGTGCGGAAGTTCGCCGAGCAGATGGGCGACACCGACATCCGCTTCGAGTACTCCCCCGAGTCCTTCACCGGCACCGAGCTCGACTTCGCCGTCGAGATCTGCGACGCCGTCACCGACGTCTGGGAGCCCACCCCGGACCGGCCCACGATCCTGAACCTGCCGGCGACCGTCGAGATGGCCGAACCGACCGTCTACGCCGACCAGATCGAGTGGATGCACCGCAACCTGGGCCGGCGTGACTCGGTGATCCTGTCCCTGCACCCGCACAACGACCGGGGCACCGCCGTCGCCGCCGCCGAGCTGGGCTACCGCGCCGGCGCCGACCGCATCGAGGGCTGCCTGTTCGGCAACGGCGAGCGGACCGGCAACGTCGACCTGGTCACCCTGGGCCTGAACCTGTTCAGCCAGGGCATCGACCCGCAGATCGACTTCTCCGACATCGACGAGATCCGCCGCACCGTCGAGTACTGCAACCAGCTGGGCGTGCACGAGCGCCACCCCTACGGTGGCGACCTGGTCTACACCGCCTTCTCCGGCTCCCACCAGGACGCGATCAACAAGGGTTTCACGGCCCTCGAGGCCGACGCCGTGGCCGCGGGCACGACCGTCGACCGGATGCCGTGGGCCGTGCCGTACCTGCCCATCGACCCCAAGGACGTCGGACGCAACTACGAGGCCGTCATCCGGGTGAACAGCCAGTCCGGCAAGGGCGGCGTCGCCTACATCATGAAGACCGAGAACCACCTGGACCTGCCCCGCCGGCTGCAGATCGAGTTCAGCGCCGTCATCCAGCGGCACACCGACGACGAGGGCGGCGAGGTCACGGCGGCCCAGATGTGGTCGGCGTTCTCCAGCGAGTACCTGCCCGACCCGGACGCCCCGTGGGGCCGCTTCGGCCTGGCCGGCCACCGGCACACCGCCAACGGCGACCAGCAGGACGAGATCGTCGTGGACCTGGTCGAGAGCGGCGTACCGGTGACGCTGGAGGGCCGCGGCAACGGACCGATCGCCGCGTTCGTCGACGCCCTGCACGGCGTGGACGTCGACGTCCGGGTGCTCGACTACGCCGAGCACGCACTGTCCGCCGGCGGTGACGCACGCGCCGCCGCCTACGTCGAGTGTGCCGTCGGGGACCGGATCCTCTGGGGCGTCGGCATCGACGCCAACATCGTCACCGCGTCGCTGCGCGCCGTCGTCTCCGCGGTCAACCGGGCGCAGCGCTAGGCACGCCGGGGGCGCTCCCGCTCACCCGGGCGGGAGCGTCTCCTCGTCGCGACGGCTCTCCAGCAACGCGCGCGCCGGCTCCTCCGGCGGGGCGTCGGCCGGCTCGTCCCCGCGGTAGATCCGGTCGGCCAGCTCCCCGGTGCGCAGCTCGTCGACCAGCAGCAGGTCGCGGCGCACGTGCCGGCGGCGGTAGGCGACCCGGCTGATCATGTGCGCGCTCACCGGCGCCGTCAGCAACTGGAAGACCGCCACGAGCAGCAGCATCCAGGATGCCGACCAGCCCTCCAGCCGGATCGCCCCGCCGATCATGATCAGCAGGATGCCCAGCACCTGCGGCTTGGTGCCCGCATGCATCCGGGTCAGGACGTCGGGGAACCTCACGAGCCCGAGCCCGGCGGTCAGGCACAGGAGCGCCCCCGCCAGCACGAGCACGACGGTGACGACGTCACCGACGGTGTTCACCTCGCTCACCGCTGCTCCCCCTCCGCGGCGCGCGCCGCCCGCTCCTCGGCGGGCTCGGGCAGACCGACGTCCTGGCCGTCGCCGGCCGAGGAGATGAGCATGCCGCCGATGTAGCGGGCGACCGAGACCGAGCCCACGAACGCCAGCAGCGACACCACCACCAGCACGGGGACGACGGTGGGATCCCGGGCCAGGGCCGCGTACACCGCCAGCCCGGCCGAGATGATCACCAGCAGGACGTCGGTGGCCACCACGCGGTCCAGCAGCGACGGCCCACGCGCGAGCCGCACCAGGGTGAGCAGCGCTCCGGCGCCGAGCATGACGTAGGCCGCCCAGTACACAGCGGTCACGGCGTCTTCCTCCCCGTACCGACCGGCGCCTCGCCGGGCGGGTGCGCCAGCGCGGCGATCTCGTCGGGCGACCCGAACGCCCGGACCACCCGCTCCTCCTCGGCCACCACCGAGGCCCGGCGTGACTCGACGTCGGCGAGGTCGCGCACGTGCAGGATGTGCAACGCGAGGATTCGCTGCTCACGGTCCATGTCGATGACCAGCGACCCGGGCACCAGGGTCAGCGACTCGGCCACGATGGTCAGCAGCAGGTCGGAGTCGGTGCGCATCTGCACGCGGATGATCGCGCTGTTGTGGATGCCGCCGGGCCGGACCGTCTGCCAGGCGACCAGCGCCGCCGAACGCACCAGGTCCACGAAGAAGTAGCCGAGGAACACCAGCAGCCCCCACGGGTGCACCCGGGCGCCCCCGACGACCGGCGGCAGCGGGAGCAGCACCGTCACGGCGAGGGCGACGACGACTCCGCTGATCAGGTTCGCCCACGACCAGGTGCCCCACAGCAGGTTCCAGACCAGGACCAGCCACACCATGAGCGGCACCTGGTGCCGCAGCTGGTGGACCAGCCCCTCGCCGGCCGGGTCCGGAGTCACTGCGGCTCCTCCGCCCCGAAGACCGCGGTGATGTACGGCGTCCGGTCGCGCAGGTCCTCCGCGGCGCGCTCGGCCACCCCGTACAGCGGACCGGCGACGACGGTCAGGCCGACGGTCACCACGACCATCGCGGCCGTCGCACCCACCATCACCCGCGGCAGCGGGTGCAGCGGCCGGTCCCGGCCCCGCCCGCCGGGCCGGTCACCGGTGGCGGGCGCGGAGTCGGTGGCGACCGCGGTGTGCCGCAGCCACGCCGCACGGCGCGCGGCCTGCCGGCCACCGCCCGCCGTGTCGTCGGTGTCAGCCGCGCCGGGCGCGTCGGCGGCCACCGCCGCCGGCTGCAGCTCGGGCCCGGCGTCGGCCGCCGCGGCGTCCGAGGTCTCCTGCACCGGAGACTGCGCCGGCGGCCGCCAGAACGCGCGGTTCCAGACCCGGGAGATAGCCACGAGGGTGAGCAGGCTGGTCACGGCCCCGCCGACGACGAGCGCGACCGGGAGCCACCCGCCGTCGTCGATGCCCGCCTCGAGCAGGCCGACCTTGCCGATGAAGCCCGAGAACGGTGGGATGCCGGCCAGGTTCATCGCCGGCACGAAGTAGAGGACGGCCAGCAGCGGCGACGCCGTCGCCAATCCCCCGAGCCGGTCCACCGACGTCGACCCGCCCTGCCTCTCCACCAGCCCGGCGACGAGGAACAGCGTGGTCTGGATGGCGATGTGGTGGACGACGTAGAAGATCGCCCCGGCCAGTCCGGCGGTCGAGGCCAGGGCGATGCCGAAGACCATGTACCCGATGTGGCTGACCAGCGTGAACGAGAGGATCCGCCGGATGTCGGTCTGGGCGACCGCGCCCAGGATGCCGACCAGCATCGTGGCCAGCGCCGCCCACATGAGGACGTCGTCGAACGCACCGCCGGGGAACAGCAGCGTCTGGGTGCGGATGATCGCGTAGACGCCGACCTTGGTCAGCAGGCCGGCGAACACCGCGGTGACCGGCGCCGGCGCGGTCGGGTAGCTGTCCGGGAGCCAGGCCGAGAGCGGGAAGACGGCGGCCTTGATGGCGAAGGCGATGAGCAGCATCGACTGCAGCAGCAGCTGGGTCCCGTCGGGCAGCTCCTGCAGGCGGACGGCGAGCTGGGCCATGTTGACCGTTCCGGTCGCCGCGTACACGAGCGCGATCGCGGCGAGGAAGAGCAACGAGGACAGCAGGCTGACCACGATGTAGGTGATGCCCGCACGGATGCGCGGCGCCGAGCCGCCGAGGGTCAGCAGCACGTAGCTGGCGGTCAGCAGGATCTCGAAGCCGACGTAGAGGTTGAACAGGTCCCCGGCCAGGAACGCGTTGGCGACGCCCGCGATCAGGACCAGGAACGTCGGGTGGAAGATCGACAGCGGCGTCTCCTCGTCGCCGTCGGCCGAGCCCTGGCCGACGGCGAACACGAGCACGCCGAGCGCGACGGTGGCCGCGACCACCAGCATCAGCGCCGACAACCGGTCGACGACGAGCACGATGCCCAGCGGGACCGGCCACCCGCCCACCGAGACCGATGCGGCGCCGTCGGAGTCGGCGATGACCAGCAGCACGACCGAGACGGTGAGCACCGCGGTCAGCACCAGGATGCTCAGCGCCCGCTGCACGGCCGGGTGCCGACCGCCGACCAGCAGGGCCGCCGCGGCGCCCAGCAACGGCAGCAGGACCGGCAGCGGGGTCAGGACGCTGATCATCGGCTGCCCCCGTCGGCGAGCGGCAGGTCGACGTCGTCGGAGGGGATGCCCGGGTGCCGCTGCTCCAGCAGCGCCTCGACCTCGGCGTCGGACTGGAGGCTGTCCGCGTGCCCGGCGGGCCGGTCCTCGGGCGCCAGATCGTCGGGGTCGATCTCGTCGGCGTCGGTCCGCCGCGAGCGGCGGGCCACCCGGCGGTCCTCCTCGTCCACGCCGACGACCTCCTGCCGGACCAGCCGCCAGGACCGGTAGATGATCGCCAGCAGGAACGCCGAGATCCCGAAGGTGATGACGATGGCGGTGAGGATCAGCGCCTGGGGCATCGGGTCGGTCATCTCCTCGGGTTCTGCGTAGCCGAGGATCGGCGCGCGGCCGTTCGGGCCGCCGGCGGACAGCAGCAGCAGGTTCGTGGCATTGCCCAGCAGCAGGACGCCGAGCAGCACCCGGGTGAGGCTGCGGTCCAGCAGCAGGTAGACCCCGGCGGCGTAGAGCCCGCCGATGATCACCGGCAGGACGACGGTGGGCGTCATCGGACGATCACCTCGTCGGGGGCGGCGTCGATCGGGTCGTCCTCGTCCACCTGCCGGTCCAGCTCGGCACCCAGGCTGCGGAGGATGTCGAGCACCAGGCCGATCACGACCAGGTAGACGCCGATGTCGAAGAAGAGCGAGGTCACCAGCTTCACGTCGCCCAGCACCGGCAGCGTCGTCTCCAGGATCGCCGTCTGCAGCACCTCGGCCCCGAGCGTCAGCCCGACGACGCCGGTGCCGCCGGAGAACAGCAGCCCGATGCCCAGCAGCAGGCCGGGATCGACGGGTGCGGCCTCGCCCAGCTCGTAGCGCCCACCCGCGAGGTAGCGCAGGACCAGCGCGAGCCCGGCGACCAGGCCGCCGGCGAAGCCGCCACCGGGTTCGTTGTGCCCGCTGAACAGCAGGTACACCGAGAAGACGACGACGGTGTGGAACAGGATCCGGGTGATGACCTCGAGCACCACCGACCGGCGTTCGGGGGCCAGCGCGGCCGAGGCGGCCAGCCACTGCCCGCGGGGTGCGCGGCGGAGGTTGCCGGTGCGCCGGGCCAGCTGCACCGGGTCGATCCGCTCGACACCGCCGGAACGGCGGCGCAGGAACACCAGGCTCGCGACGCCTGTCGCCGCCACGACGAGCACGGAGATCTCGAGGAGGGTGTCCCAGGCCCGGATGTCGACCAGGGTCACGTTGACGATGTTCTGGCCACCGCCGAACTCGTAGGCAGCCTCCGGGTAGGCCACGGAGACGGGGGTGGCGGTCCGGGAGCTGAGCGCCACGGCCCCGACGCACCCCATGAGCAGCCCGACGGCGACGGCGATGACGCCGCGCACGGCGCGCTCGCGGGGCCGGTGCCGGTCGGTGATGTCCTTGGGCAGCTTGCGCAGCACCAGGACGAAGACGACCAGGGTGAGCGTCTCGATGAGGAACTGGGTGAGGGCGAGGTCCGGCGCGCCCTGGAGCACGAACAGCACCGCCAGGCCGTAGCCGGTGACGCCGACGACGAGCACCGCCGACAGCCGCTGGCGGATGCGGAGCGCGAGGACGGCGGCGATGAGCACGACGGCGCCGACCAGCGCCTGGACCGGGGTGTCCCAGGCGCGCCACTCCCCCGGCCAGGGCGCCCGGAAGATCAGCACCGAGCCGGGCAGCGCGAGGACGACGACCAGGATCGTGCCCAGGTAGGCGGGCAGCGAGCCGCGCTGCGTCGTGCCGGTGACCAGCACGGAGAGCCGGTCGAGGCCCTGCATGACGTTCCAGTAGCCCTCGTCGGCCGAGGTGCCCACGGCCACCCGCCGCTGGAACCGGTTGATCGGTGCGCGGAGGGCGAAGAGCGCGTACCCGCCGAGCAGGGTGACCGCGGAGAGCGCGAGCGCCGGCTGCAGGCCGTGCCAGACGGCCAGCTCCTCGGCCTCGGGGGCGATCAGCGGGAGGTCCTCGGCGTAGCCGGCGGCCAGCGGCTCGAGCATGGGGCTGGCGGGGCCGAGGACCAGGCCGGCCAGGGCCAGCAGCGCCGGCGCGGCGAGGAAGAGGCCGCTCGGCGGGTGCGCCACCTCGGTGTCGGCGCAGGCAGGCTTGCGGGCGAACGCGCCCCACAGGAAGCGGAACGTGTAGGCGGCGGTGATCACCGAGCCGAGCACCAGGCCGGCCAGCTCGAGGAGGGCAGCGGTGCGGTCGGGCAGTCCGCCGTCCAGCAGCGCGGTGAACGCCGCCTCCTTGCCCACGAACCCGAGCAGCGGCGGCACACCGGCCATCGAGGCGCCGGCGAGGCCGACGATGACGGCGAGCACCGGCATGCGGCGGCCGAGGCCGGAGAGGACGCGCAGGTCGCGGGTGCCGGTGGCGTGGTCGATCACGCCGACGCTGAGGAACAGGGTGGACTTGAACAGGGCGTGCGCGACGACCATCGCCAGCCCGGCCGCGGCCATCTCCTGGCTGCCGGCGCCGACCAGCACCATGAGGAAGCCGAGCTGGCTGACGGTGCCGAAGGCGAGCAGCAGCTTGAGGTCGTTCTGCCGCATCGCCCGGTAACCGCCGACCAGCATCGTCGCCAGCCCGAGGCCGAGCACGATCGGCCGCCAGCCGGGCACGTCGGCGAAGCCGGGCGCCAACCGGGCCACCAGGTAGATGCCGGCCTTCACCATGGCCGCGGCGTGCAGGTAGGCGCTGACCGGCGTCGGCGCCTCCATCGCGGCGGGCAGCCAGAAGTGGAACGGGATCATCGCGGACTTGGTGATCGCACCGGCCAGCAGGAGCACCGTGCCGGCGATCAGGAACGGCCCGTCGCCGGGGTTCGCGACCACCTCCGACAGCAGGTAGCTGCCGCTGGTCTCGCCGATCATGATCAGCCCGACGAGCATCGCCAGGCCGCCGGCGGTGGTCAGCACCAGCGCCTGGCTGGCCGCCCGCCGGGCCGCCAGGCGGGCGCCGGAACCGCCGATCAGCAGGTAGGAGAAGACGGTGGTGAGCTCCCAGAACACGTACAGCAGGAGCAGGTCGTCGGCGAGGACGAGCCCGAGCATGGAGCCCGCGAAGGCGGTGAGGGTGCCGGCGAAACGGCCCATCCCCTCGTCGTCGGGCTCGAAGTAGCGCGCGCAGTAGAGCAGGACCAGGGCGCCGACCCCGGTGACGAGCGCGGCCAGCGTCAGGGAGAGCGCGTCCAGGCGCAGCGCGATCTCGAGGTCCAGCGCCGGCACCCACGGCGTCGTCTCCCGGACCTCGCCGCCGCCGGTGACCGTGCCCAGCTGAGCCATGGTCCAGGTGAAGCCCGCGGTCGGGACGAGCGCCAGGGCGAGGAACGCCTGCCGGCCCCACCAGCGCACGAGCAACGGCGCAACCGTCGCGGCGACCAGGTGGAGGAGCAGCAGTGCGAGCACGGGTCTCCGGGAGTCTCGAGGGGCTCGGGGGACCACAGACGTCGGGAGACACCGGCGGCGCCCCCGAGGTTACCGTCCTGCGCTCGACGACCGCCTGCGGACGAACCAGCGCTTCCGCACCGGGGGCCACCGCCGCCTGACCCCAGGAACAAGTGCCGGGCGGGGCGGGTCCGGTCAGCCGTCGGCGAGGTCGGAGGCGGCCAGCCAGGCCTCCTCGACCTCGGTCTTCTCCGCCTGCAGCTCCTGCAGCTTCGCGTCCAGCTCGGCGGCCTTCGCGTAGTCGGTCGCGGCGGCGGCGAGCTGCTCGTGCAGCTTCTTCTCGTCGGCGTCCAGCTTGAGCATCCGCCGCTCGAGCCGGCCGACCTCCTTCTTCGCCGCGCGGGCGTCGGCGGCGGAGACCGCCGGACCGGCGGTGGACGGCGACCCGACCGGGCGGGCGCCCCCGCCCCCGGCCGCCGTCGTCAGCGGGGCACCGCCGGCGGCGCGGCGGCGCAGGTACTCGTCCACCCCGCCGGGCAGCTCGGCCAGCGAGCCGTCGCCCAGCAGGGCGACCACCTTGTCGCAGACGCGATCGACGAAGTACCGGTCGTGGCTGACCACCAGCACCGTGCCGGGGAAGCTGTCGAGCAGATCCTCCAGCGCGGTCAGGGTGTCGATGTCCAGGTCGTTGGTCGGCTCGTCGAGCACCAGCACGTTCGGTTCGGCCATGAGCAACCGCAACAGCTGCAGCCGGCGCCGCTCGCCACCGGAGAGGTCGCCCACCGGCGTCCACTGCCGGTTGGCCGCGAAGCCGAACCGCTCGGCCAGCGTCGAGGCGGAGATCTCCTGGTTGCCGATCCGGGCCACCCGGGCGACGTCCTGCACGGCCTCGAGCACGCGGGCCCTCGGGGGCAGCTCGGTGACGTGCTGCGACAGGTAGGCCGGCGCCACGGTCTGGCCGACGACGATCGAGCCGGTGTCCGGCTTCGTCTCCCCGACCAGCAGCTTGAGCAGCGACGTCTTGCCCGCGCCGTTGACGCCGACGATGCCGATCCGGTCGCCCGGGCCGACGTTCCAGGTCAAGTCGCGGAACAGCGTGCGCGGCCCGTCGTCGGTCGGGACGGCGTAGGAGACGCCCTCGACGTCGTAGACGGTCTTGCCGAGCCGCCGTGCGGCGAACCCCTTGAGCGCCATGGTGTCGCGCGCCGGCGGCTCGTCGGCGATCAGCGCCTGCGCGGCCTCGATGCGGAACTTCGGCTTGCTGGTCCGGGCCGGCGGGCCGCGGCGCAGCCAGGCCAGCTCCTTGCGCACCAGGTTCTGCCGGCGCTCCTCGGTGACCGAGGAGATCCGCGCCCGCTCGGCGCGGGCCAGCGTGTAGGCCGAGTAACCGCCGTCGTAGGCGTGCACGGAGCCGTCGGCGACCTCCCACGTCGTGGTGCAGACCTCGTCGAGGAACCACCGGTCGTGGGTGACGACGACCAGTCCGCCGGCGCGCTGGTTGACGTACTCGGCCAGCCAGGCGACGCCCTCGACGTCGAGGTGGTTGGTCGGCTCGTCGAGCACCAGCAGGTCCAGGGGGCGGATCAGCTGCGCGGCCAGCGCGACCCGGCGGCGCTCACCACCGGACATGGGCGCGACCGGCGCGTCCAGGCCCATCCGGTCGAGCTCCAGGCCGGCCAGCACGCTGCGGACGGCGGGGTCGGCGGCCCACTCGTGCTCGCTGGCGAACATGCTCGTCGGCAGCACGACGTCGCGGACCGTCGTCCCGACCGGGAGGGTGCCCAGCTGGTCGAGGACACCCATGGCGAGGTCGCCGCGGCGGGTGACCCGCCCGGAGTCCGGTTCGTCGGTGCCCGTCAGCAGCGACAGCAGCGTCGACTTTCCGCCGCCGTTGCGGCCCACGACGCCGATCCGCTCGCCCGCGGCGACGCCCAGGGAGACGTCGTCGAGGATCACGGTGGTGCCGTGCGCCTTGTGCACCCGCTCGAGGTTGACCAGGTTCAGGGGTGCGCTCATCGACCCCAGTATCCCCGGGTCCGCGCAGCAGGCTCGGTCAGGGGACGAGGACCTCCGCGGTCACCGAGTCGCTGTTGCCACCGAAGTCGGTGACGGTCAGCTGCGCGAGCAGCGGGGTGCCGCTGGCCAGCGTCTCGAAGTCGTACTGCAGGTTCGGCAGGTCGGCGTACAGGCCGACGTCGCTGGCCGGCTCCCACGACTGCGTGCCGTCGGCGGCGACCACCAGCAGCTTCGGCACGATGATCCCCTCCGGGTCCGCGGTGAGCTCGCCGTACGTGCCGGCTGCCGTGTAGCCGTAGTAGGTCTCGTTCAGCACGTCCCCGGTCTCCGGGTCGAACGTGATGGTGAGCGTGACGTCCCGGTACTCCTCGTCCTCGCCCGGCTCGTAGTAGGCCAGCGGGACGTCGATCGTCGCGATCTCGGCGTCGTCGTCGAAGGCCAGCGTCAGGTAGGCGTAAGAGGTGTCGATCCCGTCGCTGATCGTCATGACCGTGAGGTCGAAGATGCCCAGGACGTCACCGGAGCCGTCCTCCGCGACCTCGGCCTGCTCCTCGCCGAAGAACGTGGCCGAGCCGTCCTCGCCGAGCTCGCCGTAGCTGATCGAGGACCACACGACGTTGTCGGCCGCGGCCGCCTCGAAGCTGGCGAAGAAGTTCAACCCGTCCTCGTCGAAGAAGACCTCCGCAGCGCCGTCGGCGAAGACCGGCTGCCGGTCGGCCGGGATCTCCGAGCCCGCTTCGAAGTAGCTGGCCAGGAACCCGCCCCAGGCCTGCGCGCTCTCCACCGAGGCGTAGTCGGCGTCGAGCAGGTCCTCGGTCGGCGGGAAGTAGATCGACAGCCCGCTCGCGCCCAGCGCGGCGGGGCCGGCCACCTCGTAGGTGACGGCGTCGCCGATCGCCCGGATGAGCGCGTCGGCCCGGTCGGAGACGTCCAGGGCCTCGACGCCGATCTCCGCGGCCAGCAGGCCGAGGTCGGCCATGTGGGTGTCGACCTCCGGGTCGGGGTCGCGGCCGAAGGACAACACGTCCGCGCGCTCCCGGCCGACGACGGGCGCGACGTCGGCGGCCCGCTCGCTCAGGGCGTCGCTGAACTCGGTCAGGGCGTCGTCGACGGCGGCCATCCGGTTCAGGTCGATCATCGACAGGGTGATGTCGGCGCCGGTGCCCTCGGCTTGCGCCTGCGCGGCGAAGCCGTCCACGATCGCCGTCCCCAGCGTGTCGACGTCGACGTCCGGGTCGTCGGCGGCCACCTGGAAGGCGCGGTAGTCCCAGCCGTGGCCGGGCTCGAGCTCCTGGCTGGCGATCATCCGATCGGCCAGCGGCGCCATCGTGCTGGCCGTCTCGTAGGTGGCCATCAGACAGGCGTCGAAGCCCAGGAGGTCGAGCTCGTCGAGCCCGGCCTGGTCCAGGCCGTCGGCGATGCCGCTGCGGATCTCGTCCAGGGTCAGGCTGCTCATACCCGAGCCCTCGTCCCCGCCGACGCCGGGCCACGAGGCGCCGTGGTCGCTGATGACCAGCGCGTAGTGCTCGGCGGGGTGGTCGGCGATGCCCTGGGCGACGAACGAGGCCAGCTGCGCCGGGTCTCCGGTGTCGACGTCCCCGAGGTCGTCGAGCTCCTCGGCGCTGCCCTGGCCGATCGAGACGTACTTGCCGCCCACCCAGTCCTCGAGGTCGAGCAGGGGGTCGCTGCTGTAGTCCTCGGAGCGGTCCACCATGGCTGCGACCTGCAGGAACTCGGTCGAGCCGACCTCGGCGAACTCGGCCAGGTCGGCGAGCAGGTAGGGCTCGAGGTCGGTGTCGGCGATCGAGTAGACGAGCACCGTCCAGCCCTCGCCGTCGGCCGCGCGCTCGGCCGGCTCCGCCGACCCGCTCGTGCATCCCGCCGCCACCAGCACGCACGCAGCCGCACCCAGGACCGACCACCGACGACGACGCATGGACCCTCATCCACTCCGCCCACGCCGAACCGGCCGGGCACCCGCGGCATCCTGGCAGGTCACGCCGCCGCAGCGGCTCCACCGGGGTGGGGGTGTCGGGGGTCACGCCAGTCGGGTGACCTCCACGGTGACCGTGTGCCCCTCGCTGCGCGGGCCGGAGAACAGTCCCTTGAACGGCGGGACGTCGCCGTAGTCCCGGCCGCGGCCGAGGGTGACGTGCCGGTTGCCGATCGGGACCGAGTTCGTGGGGTCGAAGCCGTTCCAGCCGCCGTCCCACCACTCGACCCAGGCATGGCTCTCGCCGGTGACCGGCGCGCCGATCTCGCCGTCGGGCCGCGGGTGCAGGTAGCCGGAGACGTAGCGGGCCGGCAGCCCCAGCGCCCGGAGGATGCCCACGGTGACGTGCGTGATGTCCTGGCAGACGCCCAGGCCCCGGGTCCACGCCTGCATGGCGTTGGTCTTCACGTTCGTGGCGCCGGACAGGTACTCCATGTGGTCGTGCACGAACCCGCACACCAGCGGGCCGGCGTCGTGCGGGAGCGCGTCGCCGACCGCCGCCCGCGCCGCGGTGACGACGTCGTCGTCCATGGCCGTGAGCGGCGTCGGGCCGAGGAGTTCGCCGAACTGCTCGCGCACCTCCCGGCCGGCCAGCGCCGACCACCCCAGCCGGTCGTGCGCGGCGAGGTCGGGGCCGGCCTCGACGGTCGAGGTGCCGGTGACGACGAGCTCCGCGTGCGGCGTGTGCAGGTCGAAGGCGGTCACCGTCGAGCCCCAGTAGTCGCGGTAGGCGTAGGCGGTCGCGCCCGGCTCGATCTCCACCCGGGAGCGCAGCGTCGTCTGCCGCGGGCTGTTCTCCGGCGTCAGCCGCGCCTCGTTGTAGGAGGAGCGGACCGGCCCGCTGTAGGAGAAGCGCGTGCGGTGCACGACCTGCAGCCGCCAGCGCGAGCCGGGTGTGCGAGCCGCGGGCGCCTGGGGCTGGGTCTGGAACTGGGTCACCCTGACTCCTCCGGCACCCACACCTGCGGGGCCTGCTCGGTGAAGAAGCGGTGGGTGACCGCGGCGCTCGCTGCCGAGCAGGTGCGCTGCAGGTCCTCGAGCCGGGCGGGCAGCTGAGCGAGCAGGTCGGGGGTGCTCATGAACTCGAGCATCGTCCGCGCCCGGCCGACGATGCGGTGCGCCTCCCCGGCGACACCGACCCGCGCGGCGTCGCGGACCGTCGCGCGCTCCAGCTCGACCAGGCACGCCTCGGCCTGCTCGAGCGAGGCGAAGACCGAGCGCGGGAAGAGCCGGTCCAGCAGCAGGAACTCCGCGGCACGGCTGGAGTCGACGACCCCGCGGTAGGTGCGCAGGTAGGGCTCGTAGGCACCGGTCGAGCGCAGCACCAGGGTCCAGGACGGCGCCGCGTCCCCTGCCAGCACGCGGGTGGAGAGCATCCGGGAGGTCATGTCCACCCGCTCCAGCGAGCGGCCCAGGATGAGGAACAGCCAGCTCTCGTCCCGGCTCATCGTGGCGTCGGCGAGCCCGAAGACCATCGCCGAGCGCTCCCGGACGAAGCGGAACAGCGAGTGCGGGCCGTACCGGCGGGCCATCGTGCGCTGCTGCGGGAGCGCGTTGTGCGTGACGTTCAGCGACTCCCAGATCTCGGCGCTGAGCACCTCGCGGGCGCCGCGGGCGTTCTCCCGAGCCGCCGAGAGCGCACCGACGATCGAGCTCGGACTGGACCGGTCGAAGGCCAGGGCCGCCAGGACCCGCTCGGTGTCGGCCTCCGGCTGTTCCTCCCGCCCCTCCACCCCGACGGCATCCGGGGTGCCCATGAGCGCGAGCAGGTTGGCGCAGGCCCGCCGCTCGTCGATCCACGGGTCCTCGACCAGCCGCTGGGTGTGCACGTCGAGGATCCGGGCGGTGTCGTCGGCGCGCTCCACGTAGCGCCCGATCCAGAACAGCGACTCGGCGATCCGGCTCAGCACGGCACCCCGCCCCCGAGGGCAGAAATGGCCATTTCTGCCCCTTGCTGCTGCTGCTGCTGGGACTGGGCCAGTGCGTTGTCGTTGGGCGGGCCGGGGTCCTGCGTCGGCGGGTCCTGGGGCAGGTCGGCGGCGGTGAACTCGATCGTCGTGAGGTCGCGCGGCGGGTCGGGGGCGGCCGGGACGCCCACCCGCCGCCGCCGGCGGAGCACCCACGTGTACATCGACCCCCCCCCCAGGCGGGAGTTTACGACCAGCACCCCCACCGGCAGCCCGACCCCGGTA
>JBBSKB010000067.1:0-17551 GCA_038256725.1 Mycobacteriales bacterium
CCTCGACGGCGTCCTCGATCGTTGCGTCTGGCGTCAGCGCCATTGCTGCTCCCGGAGGTCCGATGCGCCTGCGTGCGGTCGAGCGGACCGTATCCGACGACGCGCCGCTGCGAACCGGGAACGACGAAGGGCCCGGTCACCGTGGTGACCGGGCCCAACGTGTGAGTAGCGGGGGCAGGATTCGAACCTGCGACCTCTGGGTTATGAGCCCAGCGAGCTACCGAGCTGCTCCACCCCGCGTCGCCAGGACCACCCTACCAGGCGGGCGGGAGGGGACGCCGCGGGCGTGCGTCGCCCCCTCCCCCACCGGTCAGCCCCCGGGGCTGTCCGAGCCGCCCGCAGCCTGCTGAGCAGCGCGGTAGGCCTGGACCGCGGCCTCCAGGTCCTCGAGCGCCTGGCCCTGCTGGGCGAAGCTGCCGCTGCGCTGGGCAGTGGCGAGAGCGTCCAGGGCGGCGTCGAGGTCGTTCACCGCCTGCTCGAGACCCGGGCTGGGCGCGGCCCCGCCCCCGCCGGGCGCGGGCGTCGGCGCGGGCTGCTCCGGAGCAGGTTGCCCGCCGTCGCCCTCGGGGGCGGGAACCGGGGTGTCCCCGCTGTCGGTCGCCACCTCGCCGGCCCCGGCACCGAACACCTGGTCCAGCGCCTCGGCCAGGGTGTCGGCGTACCCGACCTGCCCACCGAAGTTGACCAGCACCTTCCGCAGCAGCGGGAAGGAGTTCTCGCTCGTCCCCTCCACGTAGAGCGGCTGGACGTAGAGCAGCCCGTCCTCGCCGATCGGCAGCGTCAGCAGGTTGCCGAAGACGGCCTGGGAGTTCTGGCTGTCGAACAGCGTCCTGTCGCGGGCCACCTCGTCGAAGGTGTTGAACGACTGCTGCACCTGCGCCGGGCCACGGAACGGTGTGTTCCCGGGCAACTGGAGCACCTGGATCTTCCCGTAGCGCTCCGGATCCGGGTCGCTGGACGCCGACACGAAGGCGGACAGGTTCTCCCGCTGGAAGGCGTTCAGCGCGCTGGTCAGCTGGAAGCTGGCCTCGTCGTCCCCCGGCCGCTGGGCCAGGATGTAGTACGGCGGCTGAGCTTCCTCGACGTTCCTGGTCGGGTCGTCCGGGACCTGCCAGCGGTCACTGCCCTCGTAGAACGAGATGGGCTCGTCGACGTGGTAGCGGGTGAGGATGTCCCGCTGGACCTTGAACAGGTCCTCGGGGTAGCGGACGTGCTCGCGCAGCACGTCGGGGATGTCCTCGTAGGGCTGCACGACCCCCGGGAACGCCTTCATGTAGGTCTGCAGGACCGGGTCCTCGCGGTCCCACTCGTAGAGGGTCACCGTGCCGTCGTAGGCATCGACGGTCGCCTTCACCGAGTTCCGGATGTAGTTGAAGGTGTCGTTCGGCAGCGCGGTGGTGCCGGTGCCGGTCAGCGCGTCGGCCGCGGCCTCGCCCAGCTCCATCTGCTCGGCGTACGGGTAGGAGTCCGACGTCGTGTAGCCGTCGAGGATCCAGGTCGTCCGGCCGTCGATGACCGCGGGGTACGGGTCGCCGTCGACCTCGAGGAAGGGTGCGGCCTTCTCCACCCGGTCCCGCGGGTCCCGGACGTAGAGGACCTTGGACTCGTCGTTGACCGCGCTGGAGAGCAGGAAGTTGCGCTCCCGGAAGTACGTGGCGAAGGTCAGCTGGCGGAAGAAGCTGCCCACCGACACGCCTCCCTCGCCGTCGTAGGTGTTGTTGAGCTGCCGGTCGTCGGAGCCGCCCTCGGGCAGGTCGGATTCGCGGGGCGCGGTGCCGTCGGGCGCGCCGACGACGGAGTAGTCCTCGATCAGCTCGCCGTAGTAGATCCGGCTCTGCTCCACCGGGATGTCCCCGCGGACGGGCAGGTCGGCCGTCGTGAAGTTCGGCTCGCCGCCGTCGGAACCGGCCACGACCTGGTTCGCGGGAGCCGCGACGAAGCCGTGCCCGTGGGTGTACACCGTGTGCCGGTTGATCCAGGTGCTCTGGTTCTCCGACAGCGCGGAGCTGTCGAGCTCGCGCACCGCCACGACGTAGTCCCGCACCTCGCCGTCGACGGTGTAGCGGTCGACGTCGAGCTTCTCCGGGAAGCCGTACCAGTTACGGATCTGCTGGCGCGCGGTGAAGGTGTCGGACAGCACGTTCGGGTCGAGGAGCCGGGCGTTCGGGATCGTCTCGGTGTCCCCGCGCAGCTCGGCCTGGGCGACCTCCGGGTCGGCCTCGTCCCCGGTCGTCTGCTGCGCGTAGTTCACGTACTCGATGTCGTCGAGGCCGTACGCCTGGCGGGTCATCTCGATGGCCCGCTCGATGTAGGGCGCCTCCTTCTCGTTGGCGCTCGGCTTGACCACGAACTGCTGGACGATCGCCGGGTAGGCCACGCCGATGACGAGGCTCGAGGCCAGCAGCAGGACCAGCGCCGCGGCGGGCAGCAGGAAGTTGCGGACGACGATGTTGGCGAAGAACGCGATCGCGCAGACCACGGCGACGAAGACCAGGATGGTCTTGGGCACCAGCAGCGCGTTCACGTCGGTGTAGCTGGCGCCGGTGAACACGTCACCGCGGTCGCTGTAGACCAGCCCGTAGCGGTCCAGCCAGTACGCGACCGCCTTGAGCGCCACGAAGACGCCCAGCAGGACCGAGATCTGGACCCGCGCCGCCGCGGTCAGCTTCTGCCCCGGGGTCTGCAGCCGCAGGCCGCCGAACACGTAGTGCGTGAGCAGCGAGCCGATCAGCGCCAGGATCGCGATGGCGAACCCGAAGCCGAGCAGCAGCCGGTAGAAGGGGTACTCGAAGACGAAGAAGGACAGGTCCAGCCCGAACTGCGGGTCGGTCTGGCCGAAGTCGGTGCTGTTGCGGAAGGTCAGCCAGGTCTCCCAGCTGCCCTGGGCGGTGAAGCCAGCGAACAGCCCGAGCACGACGGCGACGGCGGTGAGCACCCAGCCGGCCCGCGGCTCCAGCGACTGCCGGTAGCGCTCGAGGTTCTGCTGCTCGAGCGACATCGGCCGGAAGGTCGGCCGGAACCGGTAGGCCAGGTAGACGGCCAGCGCGGTGATACCGCCGGTCGCCACCCCCGCCACGGCGAACAGCAGGGCACGGCTCTGCAGTTCGGTCCAGAAGACCTCGGTGTAGTCGGTCTCGTCGAACCAGAGGTAGTCGACGTAGACGTTGGTCAGCGTGCCGATGGCCGTGAAGAGCGCGAGCAGCACGGCGATGGCGCCGAGGGCCAGCTTCGCGCGCCGCGACAGCGTCGGCACCGGCACGGGGGGCCGCATGGCCACGAGCGGTCTCCTTCGGTTGCAGGTCGTCAGGTGCGGATGAGGAGGAGACGCCCGACCCTCGGCGCTCCCCCGCTCATCCCAGCACAACGCGCCACGGGCGCCGTGGTTCCCGGCGCCCTGTTCAGCAGCCGGCGGGGGTGCGGCCGGAGCGGAGGTCGGCCAGGGCGGCGAGCGCGTCGTCGAGGGTGGCGACCCGGGCGAGCGGCAAGCCCGGGTCGGCAGCGGCGAGGGCCTCGTCGCAGTTGCCCGCCGGGACCAGGAAGAGATCGGCACCGATCTCGCGGGCGGCGACCATCTTCAGCGGGATCCCGCCGATCGGGCCGACCTCGCCCTCGAGGTCGATCGTGCCGGTGCCGGCGACGAGGGCGCCGCCGGTCAGGTCCTGCTCCCCGACGAGATCGAGGATGCCCAGGGTCAGCATGAGCCCGGCCGAGGGCCCGCCGACGTCCTCCACCTGGATGTCGACGTCGAACGGCGCGAACGGCTGCTCGAGCACGCTGACGCCCAGCGCGGAGCCGTCGCCTTCCTCGGCCGCACGGGTGGTGACCGTCGTGGTGCCCGGCTCGCCCAGCCGCGTGTAGCCGACCGTCACCGCGGTCCTCGGCGGGATCGACCTCAGCACCGAGTCCAGGGCGGCGAAGTCGGGGGTCGGGCGGCCGTCGACCGAGTCGAGGCCGTCGCCCTCCTCGAGGAGGGACGCCGAGGGCGACCCCTCCGGGACCGCCCGGACGACGACCTTCACGGGGTAGCCCAGGTGACCCAGCGCCACCGACTCGGCCGCCTGCTCGGAGGTGACGAAGGCCTGGCGGTTGAGCTGGCGGGTCTCCTCCTCGGTGCGGTCGGGCGGGTAGACCGACTCCTCCGGGACGACGGCGATCTCGTCGTCGAACCAGCCGCGGACCGCCTGCACGAGGCTGAGACCGCCGCGGCCGACGCCCACCGTCGTCAGGTTGAGGTTGCCCTCGACCTCGTTCCGCTCGCGCCCATCGACGGCGATGATCGGCTCGCCGTCGATGTCGCCCAGCGTGTTGTAGGTCGGCCCGGGCACCTGGGCGACGTAGGGCACCGGGAGGGTCGTGCCGAGCACGCCGAACAGCACCAGGAGGAAGCCACCGGCGCTCAGGACGGCGATGCGACGGGTCACGGCGGGCCAGCTTAGGGCCCACCCCCGGGCCCGGGCCGCAGGATCCGCTGTGGGCGGAGCGCTCCGGCCCCCTGACGAAGATCACGCGTCTACCGTGGACCCATGAGCGACGTGCCCTTCGGCTTCGGTCCCCCCGACCGCGACCCCGAGCGCCGAGACGGCGGCGGGAGCAACCCCGGCGGTGACCCGTTCGGGCTGGGCGCGTTGTTCGGGGGCCTCGCCGGCGGCGGCAACCCCGAGGACGTGCTGGGCAAGATGCCGCTGTTCGCCGAGCTGCAGAAGCTCATGAGCTGGTCGGGCGGCCCGGTCAACTGGGACCTCGCCCGGCAGAGCGCGATCAGCCAGCTCGCCGTGGGCCACCAGCCCTCCTCGGACGGCGAGCGCACGGCCGTGGCCGAGGCGCTGCGGCTGGCTGACCTGTGGCTGGACCAGGTGACCGAGCTGCCCTCGGGCATCGACCGGACCGCGGCCTGGTCGCGCGTGGAGTGGGTCGAGCTGACCCAGCCCGCGTGGGGTGCGCTGATCGACCCGCTGGCCGAGCGCGTCGTCGCCGCGATGACCAGCGCGCTGCCGCAGGAAGCGGCCATGTCGTTCGGCCCCGTTGCCGGGATCATGGGCCGGATGGGCGGGCTGATGTTCGGCGCCCAGGTCGGCTCGGCGCTCGGCAAGCTCGCCGACGAGGTGCTCACCAGCACCGACGTCGGCCTGCCGCTCGCTCCCGCCGGCACCGGCGTGCTGGTGCCGCAGAACGTGGCCGAGTTCGCGGCCGGCGTGGACCGCCCGGCGGACGAGGTGCGGCTGTTCCTCGCGCTGCGGGAGGCCGCCGCCCAGCGCTTGTTCGCGCACGTGCCCTGGCTGCGGCAGCAGCTGCAGGACGCCGTCCACGCCTACGCCCGCGGCATCAGCATCGACCGCGACGCCATCGAGCGCGGCATCTCCGAGGCCATGTCCGGCGGCGGGCTCGAGGGCCTGGACCCCAGCGACCCGGAGAGCATCCAGCGACTGCTGGGCAGCGGCCTGCTCGAACCCGAGGAGACGCCCGAGCAGGCCATGGCGCTGCGCCGGCTGGAGACGCTGCTCGCCCTGGTGGAGGGCTGGATCGACACCGTCGTCGCCGCCGCCGCGAAGGATCGGCTGCCGGGCCACTCGGCCCTGGCCGAGACGATGCGGCGGCGCCGGGCCACCGGCGGCCCCGCCGAGCAGACCTTCGCCACCCTGGTCGGGCTGCAGCTTCGCCCGCGGCGGCTCCGGGACGCGGCCACCGTCTGGGCCGCGATGACCCAGCAGCACGGCGCCGAGGACCGCGACCGGCTCTGGAACCACCCGGACCTGCTGCCGACGTCGGACGACCTCGACGAGCCGATGGACTTCGTCGCCCGTCAGGGCATGGACGACGAGCTGCGGGCGCTCACCGCGGACGACGCCGAGCGGGACGAGCCCGAGGACTAGTCGACGACGTCGGCGTCCGGCTCCTCCGCCGCGCCGGCGGTGTTGGCCAGCTCGACGCCCTCGAGGAAGCCGCGCGCCCGCTCGGCGCGCGGATAGCTGGCGACCAGCGTCCAGAAGCGTTCGTCATGGCCGGGCTCGAGCAGGTGCACCAGTTCGTGCACGAGCACGTAGTCCACGACGTACTCGGGCATCGAGCGCAGCCGGCTGGACAGCCGGATGCTGCGGTCGGCCGGGGTGCACGACCCCCAGCGGCGCTGCTGGTTGTCCACCCAGCGCACCGAGGCCGGCTCGGCCGACCCGTCCAGGTGGGCGGCCGAGAGCGCGCGGGCGCGGGCCATCAGCTCGTCGTCCCCACCGAGCGAGCGGCGGCGCCGTTCCTCGCGGGTCTGCAGCTTGGCCACCATCTGGGCCACCCAGCGCCGCTCCTCCGCGGGGCTGAACGCTGCGGGGATGAGCACGACGGTGCGGCCGCTCTCCCGGTAAGCGGTCACCGTGCGCCGGCGGCGGGCGCTGCGGCGGACCTCGACGACGGACTCGCCGTCCCCGCCGGGCAGCGCTGCCGCGCCGTCGTCGCCCGCGGCCCTGCTGCGCGCCATGGGCACGGCACGAGCCGCACCCGTGGGCACCGGCGGGACGCCGCGGGGACCAGGGTGTGCGGAGGCGTCGGGGGGCGTTCCGTGCACGGGGGCACCGTAAGGCACTCGGGCGCGCTCGCGCCCGCCCGAGGCCACCCTCTCGGGTACACGTCGCACGGACGGTGGACACGGCGGGCTCCCGATCGGCGACCTCCGCGTCCGACCGTGCCGTTCCACAACCCCGGCAGGCGTATCCGCGCAGGTGGAACGGGGTGAGTGCGGTCACCGGGCCGGGTTGTCCCCGGCTCTGCCCCCCGTTCACGCACAGGGACACGCCGACGGTTCCCCACCTGCTCCACAACGTTGTCCACAGGCTGTGGGCAGTGCCCCGGTACCCGAGGGCCGCCGCCGGTATCGGGACGCTCCGACACGGGTAGCGTTCCTGCGCAACGACGCCCGGCGTGCGTGCCGGGACGTCCCCGAGACGAGGAGATCCTGTGGCTGAGAGCTACAACGGCTACTGCGTGAAGTGCAAGGAGAAGCGTGACTTCGACGGCGAGGTCAAGGTCAGCGAGTCCGGTCGCCGCATGGCGCAGGGCACCTGCCCCGTGTGCGGCACCAAGATGAACCGGATCCTCGGCAAGGCCTGAGTTCCGCCCCCGCTCACGGGGTCGACGACGGCGGCGTTCCCTGCGGGGGCGCCGCCGTCGTCGTTCCCGGGCCACCTGTGGACGGAGCGCCCGCCACCAGCCTCGGCGCTGGCACGCTCCCCCCGTGAGCGACACCGCCCATCCCCTGCTCCCCGCCGGCACCCCGCTGCTGCGCAGCGGCGCCGCCGACCTCCAGGTGGGCGGCGTGGACACCGCCGAGGGCCTGTTGGTGAGCCCGCAGCCCGAGGGCCTCGCCGCGCTGCTGCGCGGCCTCGACGGGCGGCGGGCGCAGCGCGCGGTCGTGGCCGACGCCGCGCGCCAGGGGGTGGACGCCGGCGCGGTGGCCGCCGTCCTCGACGAGCTGCGCGCCGCCGGCCTGCTGGTCGACGTCGACGCCCTCGACCTGCTGGCCACGGATGCCGGGCCGGCCGCGGCCGCCCGCCATGCCGTCGAGACGCCGCCGGCCGGTGGGTGGCGGGCCCGGCGGGCCGCTGTGGTCGTCGTCGAGGGCGCCACGCGCGTGGGAACCCCGCTGGCGGCGGTGCTGGCGGCCAGCGGCGTCGGCCGGGTGAGCATCCGGGACAGCGGGCTGACCACGGCCGGCGATGCGGTCGTGGGCGGGGCCTCCGCCGCCGACGAGGGACGCCCGCGGTCGCTGGCCGCCGCCGACGCCGTGCGCCGGGCGAGCCCGCTGACCGACCTGCGTCCGCCGACCGGGGGCGCTCCCCCCGACCTCGTGGTGCTCGCCCGGCCGTGGGCGGCTTCCGATCCCACGGCCGCGGGCTGGTTCCGAGCCGGAGTGCCGCACCTGGTGGCCACCGTCCGCGGCGCGACCGGCGTGGTCGGGCCGCTGGTGGTGCCGGGGGTCACCAGCTGCCTGCGCTGCGCCGACCTGCACCGTCGCGACGCCGATCCCCGCTGGCCGCAGCTCGCCGCCCAGCTGACCGGCGCCGAGCCGCCACCCAGCGGCGCGACGGTCACCTGCCTGCTCACCGCTGCGACCGCCGCGGTGCAGGTGCTCGCCTACCTGGACGGCAGCGCCGCACCGGCCGCCCTGGATGCGACCCTGGAGCTGGTTCCTCCCGACCTGGTCCCCCGGGTGCGGCGCTGGACGGCGCACCGGGAGTGCGGCTGCGCCCAGCGGGAGGACGGTGCGACAGGGGACAATGGCCCATGAGCGCGCTCGCGGGTTCGCCCGAGACCTCTCCGCGCCGCCGCGGGGGCGGGGCACGGCGCCGACGAGGAGGACACGTGAGCGACGACCGACCGGTGATGCCGCGGGGCTCGGTCTCCCGGACCGCCCGCCTGGCGTCCCTCCCCCTGGGTGCGGCCGGTCGGGCCACGCTCGGCCTGGGCAAGCGGCTGTCCGGCCAGTCGGCGGAGGCGGTCTCCGCGGAGCTGCAGCAGCGCACCGCCGAGCAGCTGTTCGCCGTCCTGGGGCAGCTCAAGGGCGGGGCGATGAAACTCGGCCAGACGCTCTCGGTCTTCGAGGCCGCCGTGCCCGAGGAGATGGCGGCCCCCTACCGCGAGGCCCTGGTCAAGCTGCAGGAAGAGGCCCCGCCGATGCCGGTGCGCACCGTGCACGCGGTGCTGGCCCAGCAACTCGGCGGTACGTGGCGCCAGCGGTTCCGGGAGTTCGACGACCAGCCGGCCGCGGCGGCCAGCATCGGTCAGGTGCACCGCGCGACCTGGCGGGACGGCCGCGACGTCGCGGTGAAGATCCAGTACCCGGGTGCGGCGACCGCGCTGATGTCGGACCTCAACCAGCTGAGCCGGTTCGCCCGGCTGTTCGCGGTGCTCTTCCCGGGCATGGACGTGAAGCCGCTGATCGCCGAGCTCAAGGCCCGGGTGGTCGAGGAGCTGGACTACGGCCTGGAGGCCGACGCGCAGCGCGGCTTCGCCGCGGCCTTCGCGGACGACCCGCAGATCGTGGTGCCGCGGGTGGTCGCCAGCGCGCCCAAGGTCATCGTCTCCGAGTGGCTCGATGGCACCCCGCTGTCCCGGATCATCGCCACCGGCACGCGGGACCAGCGCGACCGCGCGGGCGTACTGATGGCGCTGCTGCACTTCTCCGCCCCCCAGCGGGCCGGGCTGCTGCACGCCGACCCGCACCCGGGCAACTTCCGCCTGCTGGACGACGGCCGGCTGGGCGTCATCGACTTCGGAGCGACGGCGCGGCTGCCCGACGGCCACCCCGAGCCGATCGGCCGGCTGCTGCGCTGGGCGCTGGAGGGCAAGGCCGAGGAGGTGCTCGCCGACCTGCGCGCCGAGGGCTTCGTGCTGCCCAACGCGTCGATCGACGCGCAGGGCGTGCACGACTTCCTGCGGCCGATGCTCGACCCGATCGCCGAGCCCCGATTCCACTTCACCCGCGGCTGGATGCAGGAACAGGCGGCCCGGATCGCCGATCCGCGCCTCGAGGCCAGCCGGCTGGGCCGCCAGCTCAACCTGCCCCCGGCCTACCTGCTCATCCACCGGGTCACGATCGGGTCGATCGGCGTCCTCTGCCAGCTCGACACCGAGGGCGGGTTCCGCGGCGTCCTCGAGGAGTGGCTGCCCGGCTTCAAGGGCTGATCGGACCGGGCCCTACGGGCCCGGTCCGGTGCGCCCGGGAGGTGGCGAGCGCCGCCTCGCGCATCTCCTGCATCCGGCTCTGCGCCAGTGCGTGCTCGTGCATGAGCATGACGGGTTCCTCTGGAGTCATCGGTGCTGTCGTCGTCGGCGGGGTGGGCCGCGCCGGTGCGGCGGGCCCGGAGTGCTCGCGGGTGCTCATGCGGCGGTCACCTTGCGGGGACGGCCACGGGGCCGCTTGCGCGCGATGACCACGCCTCGGTCGAAGATCTCGCCGCCCCAGACGCCCCAGGGCTCGGCGCGGTCCAGGGCGCCGGCCAGGCAGGCGTCGCGGACCGGGCACTGGGCGCACAGGGTCTTGGCCAGTTCGAGATCGGTGGGGCTCTCGGCGAACCAGAGCTCCGGGTCCTCCTCGCGGCACGGCACGGGGTGCCGTACCGGTGCCGGTGACAGAGGCGGCTGCGGCCGTCTCGGCGTGGCTCCGCCGGACCCGGGCGGGGTCCGGCGCAGGGACGCCGGGCGGTCGATCGTCTGCAGCACTGCCGCTCCTCCTCGTTGCTCGTCGTCTGACGGCCGGCGGGGGCCCGCCGACCGAAGTCGGGGCCGGGTGCCGCGGAGAGAACGAAGAAGCCGCGGATCCCGGGGTTCGGGTTCCGCGGCCTCGAGGAGGACCGGTGAGCGGTTAGCTCTGCGGTCTCCCCGGGGAGTGGATCCCGAGGGTGGTGTCGACGTTGCGGGTGGCGCTCAGCGGAGCGCGGCCGGCCATGGCGGGTGCCTGCGCGAGGTAGGACCCGATGGTCATGCCGCGCTCATCGATCGGGCGCAGGCGGAGGCCGGCGGCGGCGGAGCAGGCGCAGAGAGGCATGCCGATGCTGCCCGGGCGGGAGTTCCCGGCGGGGGCGGCGGTCCACGTCGTGCTGTTCACGTTCACCCCTCCTTCCGGGTAGCGAGCGGGGCCGGGTGGCAGCGCTCGGGCTGGGTGCAGCTCGTGTGGTTCAGGACACTAGGAGGGCTCACGGAGGCGGTCAATCGAATTAATCGGGACTTCTCAGCCGGTGACGGCGGCCAGCACGTCCTCGCCGTAGAGCTCGAGCTTGCGCGACCCGATGCCGGGCAGGGCGGAGAGCTCGCGCAGGTTGGCCGGGCGGGTCTCGGCGATCGCCTGCAGGGTCGCGTCGGTGAACACCACGTAGGCGGGCACCGACTGGGCCTGAGCGGCCTGGCTGCGCCAGGCGCGCAGCCGCTCGAACAGCTCCCCCGCCTCGCCTTCCAGCACGACCTTCGGGCGCTTCGCCGTCCTGCGGGCGTGCGGCGCGGTGGGTCCGGAGTCGGGGGCCAGGCCGGTGAGGAAACGGCTGCGCGGCCGGGCCCGCTTGCCCCCGGGGTTCCGGGACAGCGACCAGGAGAGGGTCAGCTGCTCGCGGGCGCGGGTGATGGCGACGTAGAGCAGGCGCCGCTCCTCCTCCACCGCGTCCGGTCGTGACAGCGACTGCGCGATGGGGAGGACACCGTCGACGACCCCGACGACGAAGACGGCGTCCCACTCCAGGCCCTTGGCCGCGTGCATCGAGGCCAGCGTCACGCCCTGCACGGTCGGGGCGTGCTGGGCGTCGGCGCGCTGGGCCAGGTGCGAGACGAAGCCGGCCAGGTCCAGCGAGGGGTTCTCCTCGACCAGGTCGACGGCCAGGTCGACCAGCGCCGACAGCGACTGCCAGCGGTCCCGCGCCGCTCCCCCGGCGGGCGGGCGGTGCTCGGCCCAGCCCGTGGAGGCCAGCACGTCCCGGACGGTGGGCACGAGGATGCCGGGCTCGCTGCCACCGGCCGCCGCTCCGCGCAGCAGCAGCACCGCCTCGCGTACCTCGGGCCGCTCGAAGAACCGCTCCCCGCCCCGGAGGACGTAGGGGACGCCGACGTCGGCCAGCGCCGACTCGTACACCTGGGACTGCGCGTTGATCCGGAACAGCACGGCGATCTCGCTCGCCGGCAGGCCCTCGTCGATCAGCGCCCGGCAGCGCTTGGCGACGGCCGCGGCCTCGGCGGGCTCGTCCGGGTGCTCCTCGAACCGCGGCTCGACGCCGTCGGCCCGCTGACCCAGCAGCCGCAGGCCCGGCAGCCCCTTGCGCTTGGGCGCCATGCCGATCAGCCGGTTGGCCAGGCCGACCACCTGCGGCGTGGACCGGTAGTCGCGCTCGAGCTTGACCACCTCCGCGTCGGCGTAGCGGTCGGCGAAGCCGAGCAGGTAGTCCGGGTCGGCGCCGGTGAAGGAGTAGATCGTCTGGTTCGGGTCGCCCACGACGCACACCTCGGCGCGTCCGCCCAGCCAGGCGTCGAGCAAGCGCTGCTGCAGCGGGTTGACGTCCTGGTACTCGTCGACCACGAAGTATCGGTACTGGTCGCGGACCGTGCGGGCGACGTCGGGGTGGCCCTCGAGCGCGTAGGCGGTGACCAGCAGCAGGTCCTCGAAGTCCAGCGCGCCGTCGCGCTCCTTCGCCGACTCGTAGCTGGCGTAGACGGCCGCCACGGCCGCGGCTTCGAACGGCGTCTCGCGGCCGGCGGCCTTGGCCCGTGCCGGGTAGTCCTCCGGCGTGGCCAGCGTCGTCTTCGCCCACTCGATCTCGCTGGCGAGGTCACGCAGGCTGGTCCGGTCCGTGGTCAGCCGGTTCCGTGCCGCGGCGCTGGCCACCACCCGCAGCTTGTTCTCGATCAACGCCGGCATGGGGCCGCCGAGCACCCGCGGCGCGAAGTAGCGCAGCTGCCGCATCGCGGCGGCGTGGAAGGTGCGGGCCTGCACCCCGCCGACGTCGAGGGCGTGCAGCCGGGTGCGGAGCTCGCCGGCCGCACGGGCGGTGAACGTCACCGCGAGGACCTGCTCGGGCACGTACACGCCGGTGTGCACGCCGTAGGCGATGCGGTGGGTGATGGTGCGGGTCTTGCCGGTGCCGGCGCCGGCCAGGATGCAGACGGGGCCGGTGACGGCCTGCGCCGCGGTGCGCTGCTCCTCGTCGAGCCCGGCGAGCACGTCCTCCGCGCGGGATCCCGACCGGGTCGCCGCGCTCATCGGGTGCTCCGAACTCGTGTCACAGGGCGATCCTCCCAGCCTCCACCGACGTCGTGGGGAAGCATCCCCAGGACGGCCGCGTTGACCGACACACCGAGGTACGCCCTCTCGGGGGGTGGACCGGCCAGGACCGACCAAGGAGAATCGACTCGATGACCACGACCGACAGCACCGCCGTGACGATGTACACCACCACGTGGTGCGGTTACTGCGTCCGGCTGAAGAAGCTCATGCAGATCGAGGGCATCTCCTTCGGCGAGGTCGACATCGAGACCGACCCCACCGCCGCCGAACTCGTGGTGAACGCGAACGGTGGCAACCGCACCGTCCCGACGCTGATCTTCGCCGACGGCACCGCGCTGACCAACCCGAGCATCGACCAGGTCAAGGCGCAGCTCGCCGCGGCCGCGGAGGCGTGACGCCGCCGTGATACCCGGTCCCCGCCCCTCGGACGGGCTCTTCCGCCTGCTCGCGGGGTCCGGGGACCCCGTCGCCCCACCCGTGACCGTTCCTCCTGCCGAGGTGGCGCTGACCCGCACCCCGTCGGGCTGGGTCGTCCGGTCGGCCGCCGGCGACGGCGCCGTCGGCGACGTCGTCGAGGGCCTGTCGCTGGCCGACCTGATCGCCGAGGAGTTCGGGCTGCTGCCCGAGCCGGACCGCTCGGCCCGACGGTCGGCCCGCGGCACCGCGGACGACCCCGCCGCACCCCTGGTCGACGAGACGACGGTCCGCATCGCCGCGCTGGAGCGCACGGTCGCCCAGCTCGAGCACGCCCTGGCCGCACGGGTGGCCACGGAGCGGGCGATCGGCGTGCTGGCCGAACGACAGGGCGTGAGCGCCCGCGCCGCCTTCGAGGCGATGCGCCGCGACGCCCGCTCGCAGGGCCGGCCCGTCGCCGAGCTCGCCCGGACGGTCCTCGACGGACTGGCCGTCGACGCCCCGGCTCCCGGCACGGCCGGTCCGGTGGTCCCGCTGGCCGCGGCGGACGGCCGGTCCTGACCTCCCCCGTTCCGCTCACCCCCGCGGCACTGGCCGACCGGCTCGCCGGGCTGCTCGCCGCCGAGGCCCCGGAATCCGGGGCCACCGCGCTGCGTGTCGCGGTCGACGGCCCCGAGCTGGCCGCCCCCGGAGCCCTCGCCGCCGCGATCGCCGAGCGGCTGCCGTCGCTCGGCCGGGGCGCCGTCGTCGTCCCCGCGGAGGGCTTCTACCGGCCGGCGTCGCTGCGGCTGGAGCACGGCCGCACCGATCCGGACGCCCGGTACACCGACTGGCTGGACGCGGGCGCGCTGACCCGCGAGGTGCTCGCGCCGGTGGGGCCCGGTGGTCCGGGGAGCTACCTGCCGGTGCTCTGGGACCTGGCGCGCGACCGCGCCGTCCGTGCCCGCCCCGAGCCCGCACCGCCCGGCGGGATCGTGCTGGTCCCGGGCGCGCTGCTGCAGGGCATCGGGCTGGCCTTCGACGTCGTCGTCCATCTGCGGGTCGCGCGGGCGGCCCGCCGGCGGCGCATGCCTGCCGACGAGGCCTGGGTGCTGCCCGCGTTCGACCGCTACGACGACGAGGTGGACCCGGTCGCGCTCGCCGACGCTGTCGTGCTGGCCGACCATGCCGAGCGTCCCGCCCTGGTGCTGGGCGGCCGCTGGGCCTGAGGCACGGTCAGTCGTCGAACTCGCCGGCGAGCCAGCGGTCGATGATGTTCCGCGCGATCGAGACCGCCGGCGGCAGCGCGGCCAGCCCGTTCCCGGCCAGGAGCTGGTCACGGGAGAACCAGTACGCCTCCTCTATCTCGGTGGGGTCGAGGACCAGCTCGACACCCTGCTCCGCCCGCGCCACGAAGCCGAGCATCAGCGACTGCGGGAACGGCCAGGGCTGACTGCCGACGTACCGGACGTCGGTGACCTGCAGCCCGACCTCCTCGGCGACCTCGCGGGCGACCGCCGCCTCGAGGGACTCACCCGGCTCGACGAAGCCGGCCAGGACGGAGTACCGGCCGGGCGGCCAGATGGCCTGCCGGCCCAGGACGACGTTCCCGGCGCCGTCGTGGACGAGCATGATCACCGCGGGGTCGGTGCGCGGGAAGATGTCGGTGCCGGTGGTCGGGTCGTGCTGCACCCAGCCGGCCCGTTCGATGGTGGTCGGTGCGCCCGTGAGCGGGCTGAACCGGTTGCGCTCGTGCCACTCGAGGATGCCGATGGCCTGCACCAGCAGGCCCGCTTCGAGGTCGCCGAGCACGGTGCCGAGGTCGCGCAGATGGGCCCAGGAGTCGACCGGCTGCCCGTTCACGGTGAGCGACCGCTCGCCCCTGACCGCGGCGTACGGGACGCCGTCGGCCTCGCCGAGGAAGACGGCGCCCAGCGGCAGCGACGGCTGCTCGTCCCACACCAGCTGCGGCCCCCGGGCGGCCTCTCGGACGGGCACCAGGCGCTGGCCGTCGACGGTCAGCACGCGGACCGGCCGCCCGCCGGTCGGGTCGGGCAGCGCGCGGGCCAGGTGTGCCCGGTCGTGCGCCACGCGCGAGAGCACGGGGACGGCGCCGGTCGACGGCGTCGCGCCGTCCGGCCAGGCCGAGGAGCCCCGCATCCGGTCCGGGTCGCCGGTAGGTCGCGACGTCATGACTGGACGTCCCGTCGAACGGTGAGCGGCCCGAGCGCCGCGAGCTGCGCCTCGGCCACCTGGGCGTCGCCGACGACGACGCCGACGAGTGCCCCGGGGGCGAGGTAGCGGCGCGAGACGTCCTGCACCTGCTCGACGGTCACCTCCTCGAGCGCCCGCTGGTGCTCGGCCAGCCAGCCGACCGGCAGCCCCGCACCGACCAGTGCCGAGAGGGTGCTCGCCAGGCCGGCATGGGTGGCCGTCGACAGCGCCATGCTGCCCAGGACGTACCGGCGCGCGGCGTCGAGCTCGGCCTCGGTCACCGGGGTCAGCGCCATCCGGCCCAGCTCGTAGACGGTCTCCATGAGCGCCGGGCCGGTCACCTCGGTGGCGACGTCGGCCTCGACGAAGAACGACGCCGCGCCGGCCTGGTGCTCCACGGAGCTGCGTGGGCTGTAGCTGTAGCCCCGCCGCTCGCGGATGTTCTCCACGAGCCGGGAGGAGAAGTAGCCGCCGAAGACCATCGCCGCCAGCCGCACGGCAGGCAGGTCCGGGTCGGTGCGCCCCGGGGCCGGGCCGCCCAGCCGGATGTTGGACTGCACGGCGCCGGGCCGGTCGATGAGCTCGAGCACCGGAGCGTGCAGAGCGGTGGCCGGTGCGGACTCGGTGGCCTGCTCCATACCGGTCCAGCCGGCGAGCGCCTCGACGACGGCGTCGCCCGCAGCCGCAGGGTCGAGGTCGCCGACCAGCACGAGCGTGCTGCCGGCGGGCAGCACCCGGGTGCCGTGCAGCGCGCCCAGGTGGGCACCGGTGACCGCCGCGACCAGCGCGGGGTCGGGCAGGGCGATCGCGTACGGGTGACCGGCGTAGCGGCGGGCGCCCAGGGCGGCGCGGGCGATCACGGCGGGCTGCGACCAGGCGATCGTGATCCGCTCGGCGAGCCGGTCGCGCTCGCCCTCGACGCCGTCGGCCGGGTAGGTGGCGGAGGTGAGCAGCTCGGCCAGCACGCCGAGGACCGGACGGAGGCCCCCGGGCAGCAGCGTGGTGCCGAGCAGCAGACGGTCGCTGTCGGCCGACACGGACATCTCCGCGCCGTGGCCCTGGAGCAGCTGCGCGATGCCGGTCTGGTCGTGCGACGCCGTCCCGAGCAGGACTGCCCCGGAGAGGACGGCGGCCTGCGCCGTGTGCCCCTCGGCGGTGCCGGCGTCGGGCGCGGCGAACGGCACGCGGAGGCGGAGCTCGATCAGCGGCACGCCGGGCCGCGGCACGATCACGAGGCGCAGGCCGTTGGCCAGGGTCATCTCGGTGGCGGCGGGGACCGGCTGCGGCCGCGGCGGGCCCAGCGGCGGGATCAGGGAGAGGTCCAGGGTCGCGGTCACCGCCGTCCTCCCGCGGGGCGCAGCTCGAGCACGGCGACGGTGCCCGGATCCAGCCCGCGGGCGGCGGCCTGCACCGCCTCCGGGGGAACGGTGGCCAGCCGGGCGGCCAGCTCACCGGCGAGCTCGGCGCGGCCGTGCACCAGCTCGGCGGCGGCGAAGGCCAGCGTGCGGCCGAGCACGGAGTCTGCCTGCCGGAGCAGCTGCGCCTCGGTGCGGGCCTGCACCCGGCGCAGCTCGTCGGCCGGGACGCCGTCGGCGGCGATCCGGGCGATCTCCTCGTGCACGGCGGCGGTGACCCGCTCGACCGGCACGCCCGCCGGGTGGTGCACCTGGGTGGTCAGCAACGTGGCGTCCCGGACGTCGAAGGGGTCGCCGAACAGGCCGACGTAGCTGCTCTGCGCGATGGCGGTGCGGTCGTCGTGGATCAGCCGGCGCTCCAGCCGGGAGGCGTCTCCCTCGCTGAGCAGCTCGGCCAGCAGGACGGTGCCGAGGTACTCGTCGAACCGGGCGACCGGATCGGGCACCCGCCAGCCCAGCGCCACGGCCGGTGCGGTGGCCAGCCGGTCCTCGACCACGACCGAGCGCACCGACGTCGGCATCGGCTCACCGGTGAGCGGGGTGGGCGGCACGTCACGGGCGGCGACCGGGCCGAACCAGCGCTGCACGAGCCGCTCGGTCTCGGCGACGTCGAGGTCCCCGCCGATGCAGAGGACGGCGTTGCCGGGGGCGTAGTACGTGGAGAAGAAGTCGGCGGCGTCGTCGACGGTGGAGGACTCCAGGTCGACGAACGAGCCGTAGCCGTCGTGGGTGTTCGCGAAGCTCTCGAACGCGACCTGCGGCAGCTGCAGCCAGGGGAAGG
>JBBSKB010000068.1:0-17538 GCA_038256725.1 Mycobacteriales bacterium
CCGCCGTGCAGCAGCATCGTCTGCTTGGCCGCCTCGACGTACCCGGCCGACGCCAGCTGCCGGGCGACCGCTGCGTCGAGCGACGCGGTCTCGCTGCCCTCGGCCAGCGACTCCGACGCCTTGCGGATGGCGGCGTCGGTGAGCGCCCAGTCCGTGTAGATGTCGGCGAGGGGGTGCTTGACGCCCTGGTAGATGCCGATCGGCTGGCCGAAGCTGTAGCGGATCTTGGCGTACTCGGTCGTCATGTCCAGGCAGGCCTTGGTCGCCGCGGCCTGCTCGCTGGCCAGGGCCAGGTTCGCCAGGTCGGCCACCGAGTCGATCGCCGAAGCCGCGTCGCCGGCGAGCAGCCGGCCCGGGGTCCGCTCCAGGGTGACGGTCGCGATGCCGCGGGTGAGGTCCAGCGCGTCGGCGGGCGTGATGGTGAGGCCGGGCGCGCCCTTCTCCACGAGGACGACGCCCGAGGCGGTGGTGACCAGCAGGACGTCGGCCTCGGCGGCGTTGAGGACCGCCGTCTTCGTGCCGGTGACCGTGCCGTCCTCGACGACGCAGGTGGAGTCGGCCACGGCCCACTCGCGGCGCGCGCCCTCGCTGACCGCCAGCGTGCCGACGGCGGTGCCCTCGGCGAAGCGCGGCAGCCAGGTGGCCCGGGCCTCCTCGTCGTCCAGGGCGAGCAGGGTGCCGGTCGCCAGGACGCTGGTGGCCAGCAGCGGCGTCGGCACCAGGCCGGAGCCGAGCTCGCGCAGCGCGACGACGAGGTCGGACCACGACGCGCCGGCGCCGCCGTACTGCTCGGGGATCGGAAGCCCGGCGACGCCGAGCTCCTGGCTCAGCCGGCGCCACACGTCCGGGTCGAACGAGGCCTCGGAGGCGATGGTCTTCCGCACGGCGGACATCGGCGCCTGACCGGAGACGAAGCGCTTGACGCTGCTCGCCAGGTCGCGCTGGTCGTCGGTGTCGATGAGGGTCACGGAGTGGCTCCTAGGGCTGACGCGGCGGTCACTTGGACAGCTTGAGCTGGTTGAAGGGCACGTTCTTGTCGACGCCGGCGTCCTTGGGCAGACCCAGGACGCGCTCGGCGATGATGTTGCGCTGGATCTCGTTGGACCCACCGGCGGTCGCCCCACCGGGCGCGGCCAGGATCGAGCGGGTCAGGGGGAGGGTGTCCCGGGTCTGCAGCGCGAGCTCCTCGCCGAAGATCTCCTGGACGAGGTCGGAGACCCAGAGCGGGAACGTGGCGCCGGCCAGCTTGGCCGCCGACCCCCGAGCGCCGATCGGCACGCCGGCCTTGGCCTCCTGGTGCAGCACCGCGCTGTAGGACCGCATGGCGCTCTCCCGGGCGTAGACCTGCGCGAGCGTCCGGCGCACCGACGGGTCGGCGTCCAGCCCGCGGGCCCGGACCAGCTCGACCAGCGCGTCGTAACCCAGCGGGTTGGCGCGCGCCCGGACGCCGGTGCCGATGGTGACCCGCTCGTAGCGCAGCATCGCCACCGCCACGGCCCAGCCGTTGTTCACCTCGCCGATGACGGCGTCCTCGGGGACGTGGACGTCGTCGAAGAACACCTCGTTGAACGGGGCGTCGCCGGTGGCCACGACCAGCGGGCGCACGGTGACGCCCGGGTGGCGCAGGTCGACGATGAACATCGTGATGCCCTGGTGCTTGGGCCGCGTCGGGTCCGTGCGGACCAGGACGGCGCCGAAGTCGCTGAACTGGGCACCGGAGGTCCAGACCTTCTGGCCGTTGATCAGCCAGCCGTCCTCGACCTTCACCGCGGAGGTCTGCAGGCTGGCCACGTCCGAGCCGCCGCTGGGCTCGGAGAACAGCTGGCTCCAGATCTCGTCGCCGCGGAGCATGGGCGCGATGTGCCGCTTCTTCTGCTCCTCGGTGCCGAACTCGAGGAGCACGGGCGCGGGCATGCCCAGGCCGATGACGAACGGGCCGACCGGCATCCGGAAGTCGGCCGCCACGTCGTTGAACGCGAGCTGCTCGGCGGTGCCGAGGCCCTGGCCGCCGTACTCCGTCGGCCAGGTGATGCCGGCGAGACCGGCCTCCCACAGCCCCTTCTGGAAGGCCTTGGACTCCTCGATCGAGCCACCGCCGCTGTTCGAGGTGGTCTCGTCGAACGGCTTGGCGTTCTGCTGCAGCCAGGCAAGTGCCTTGGCCCGGAATTCCTCGGTCGACATGGTGGTGGGCCTTCCTGCGGGGGAGATGGCGGCGGTCCGGGTGGTGGCGGTCAGCACCGAGGTCGGTCGGCGAGGACGGAGAACGCCGTGGCAGAACACGTTCTGCTAGGACAGCCCGGCCATCGTCGTGCCGGGGTCCGATGGATGTCAAGCACTCTCAGGTGAGCAGCTTCCTGGCCGCGAAGCGGATCCTCTCGTCGGCCGCGTCGGCGGTCAGCCGGCCGTTGAGCCAGTCGATCGTGCACCCGATCCACAGCGACTCGACCATCTGCAGGGCGAGGTACTGCTCGGCCGTGACCTCGTGGTCGGCGCCCCAGGCGGCGGCCGCGGCGATGCCCACGAAGGTGGCGTCGTGGCCGCCCCGCGGCGTGCTCGTCTCGTGAGCTCCGAACGGGACGGGCGACTGGCGGACCGAGAGCGCGGCGTGCGCGTAGCCGGGGTCGTTGCGCATCGCCTGGAACGCGCGGGCGAAGACCTCGCCCGCGCGCACCTCGGGGGTCGCCCCGCGCGGGCGACGCCGGGCGACGTCGTCGTCGAGCTTGCTCATCTCGTACCGGACGGCGGCGAGCAGGAGCTGGTTCTTGGACGGGTAGTACCGGTAGAGCGTCGACATGGCGACCTGGGCGATCCGCGCGACCTCGCGCATCTGGACCGCCTCGTAGCCGCCCTGCCCCGCGAGCTCCATCGCCGCGCGGATCACGCGTTCCACACGGGCCGCCTGGACCTCCGACGTCCGCCCCGAGAGCCGCTCCTCGTCCAGGACGGACTCCGTGTCCGGCGGGCTGCTCACGGCCGGCGGTTGGCCAGCACGAGGCTGCCGGACGCGGCGAAGAACATGCCGACGCCCTGCACGAAGCTGATACCGACGCCGGGCACCTGCGCGAACGCCTCCCCGCGGAGCTGGCGCACCGCTTCCTGGATGGCGAACATCCCGTACATGCCGGAGTGCGTGTAGGAGAGCCCGCCGCCGTTGGTGTTCATGGGCAGCTTCCCGCCCTTTCCGGTGTGCCCCTCGGCGATGAAGTCGCGCGACTCGCCCCGCCCGACGAAACCGAGGTCCTCCAGCATGTAGAGCGGGAGGTGGGCGAAGGCGTCGTACCCCATCAGGTGGTCGACGTCGGCGTGCGTGATCCCGGCGGTCGCCATCGCTTCGGCGGAGGAGCGGCGGAAGGCGTGGAACGACCCGGGGTCGGCCATCTGCGACACCAACGGCGCCTCGGCGGACTCGCCGGAACCCAGCAGGTAGACGGCCCGGCTCCCGGCCGGCAGGTCGGCGGCCCGCTCGGCGCTGGTCAGCACCAGGGCCCCGCCGCCGTCGGTGACGACGCAGCACATGTCCTTGGAGAACGGCCAGGCGACCGGGGGCTGCTCCAGCACCGCCTCGACCGTGGTCGGGGTGTTGCGGAGGGCCCGCGGGTTGCCGACCGCCCACTCGCGCTGCGCCACGACCACCTGCGCCAGCGCCTCGCGCTCGAAGCCGCGCTCGTGCAGGAAGCGCAGCGCCGGCACCGTGAAGGTCGAGTACGGGGTGTTCGCGCCGTAGACGGCCTCGAACTGGCCCTGTGCCGACGCCGGGCTGGGCGCCCGGCCGCCCACGCCGACGCGCGACCGGCCCGACTCGCCGTGCGTCACCAGGACGACGTCCGCGGCGCCGGCCGCGATCGCGGCCGCGGCATGGCGGACGTGCAGCATGAAGCTGCAGCCGCCGACCATCGTGCCGTCGAGCCAGCGCGGGGTGATGCCCAGGTGGTGGGAGACCTCGTGCACCAGTGGGCCCGCGGTCGCGACGCCGTCGACGTCGTCCACCGTGAGGCCGGCGTCGGCCAGGGCGTTGCGCGCAGCCTCGGCGTGCAGGTTGATGACGGAGGTGCCGGGCAGGCTGCCGACCTCGTCGGTCTCGGAGGCTCCGACGATCGCGATGGCGCCACCGTGCATGGACGTCGTGCTCATCGGGTCGCCTCCGCGGGGGTGAACATCGGGATCGCGTACTCGCCGCGCTGTTCGAAGGTCACGCGCAGCGGCATGTCCAGGGGCAGGTTCGCAGGCTCCGGCTCGACCCCGACGATGTTGGACATCATCTGCGGGCCCTCCTCGAGCCGGACGAGGGCGATGACCAGTGGCTCGTCCGAGGCCGGCACGGGCCGGTGGTTGATCACGTAGGAGATGAGCGTCGCCCGGCCGCTGGTGACCCTCCACTCCACCTCCGCCGAGCCGCACCGGGGGCAGAAGGGGCGCGGGTAGAAGTAGTGCTCGGTGCAGCTCGTGCACTGCTGGATGCGCAGCTCGCCGGCCGCCGCTCCCTCCCAGTACGGGGCGGTGTCAGGGGTGGGGAGTGGCGTCGGACCGGGCATCGGCCGTCCTTTCGAGCGCAAGCGGAACGAGTTCTGGCGAACCCTCATTCGTGCCGTGGCCGGTTGTCAACCACGGCGCTCCGGATCCGCCCTGGACAGGCCGTAGCGGAACATGTTCTGCTACGAGGACGTGACGGACGCCACCGTCCCCTCCAGGAGAGGCACCACATGAGCGGCACACTCGATGGCCGGGTCGTCATCGTCACCGGAGCAGGCCGGGGCATCGGCGCCTCCGTCAGCCGGCTCTTCGCGGAGCAGGGCGCGAAGCTCGTGCTCAACGATCTGGGCGCGAACCCGGACGGCACCGGCGGCGACGAGGGCCCGGCGCGCGAGATCGCCGACGAGATCACCCGGGCCGGGGGTGAGGCGGTCAGCGACGGCGGCGACATCGCGGACACGGCCACCGGCAAGCGGCTCGTGGACCTGGCGGTGAGCACCTACGGGAAGCTCGACGTCGTCGTCAACGTGGCGGGCATCCTGCGCGACAAGATGGTCTTCAACCTGGACGACGAGGACTGGGACGCCGTCATCCGCGTCCACCTGCGCGGCCACTTCAGCACGATCAAGCCGGCGGCCGCCTACTGGCGGGAGCAGCGCAACCCCGACGGCCACTTCCGGATCATCAACTTCACCTCGGACTCCGCGCTCCAGGGCTCGCCCGGCCAGCCGAACTACGCGGCCGCGAAGATGGGCATCATCGGCCTGACCGCCTCGGTCGCCAACGCGCTGGGCCGGTACGGCGTCACCGCCAACGCCATCGCCCCCGGGGCGGCAACCCGCCTCACCGCCACCGTCCCGCAGGACAAGAAGCTGGGCGGCGACCGGCCGGCCGCGGACGACTCGCGGTCGCCGGACAACATCGCACCGCTCGTGAGCTACCTGGCCGGGGAGGCCTCCGACTGGATCTCCGGGCGCACCCTCGGTGCCGCCGGGTACGGCGTGACGCTCTGGAACAACCCGGAGGTGCGGGGTCGGATCAGCTCCGAGGGCCCCTGGGACCTCGACGACCTGGCGCAGCAGATGGAGAAGGAGTTCCGGCCGCTGGCCGAGGGGCTCCACCCGTCGATCTTCATGGGTCAGATCCCGAAGTAAGGGGAGAAGCGATGCGCATCGGCTACGGGCTCCGCGGCCAGGCGTCCGACGTCGCCACCGAGGCGGCGTGGGCGCGGGACCTGGGGCTGGACGCGCTCTCCACGTCGGAGGTCGCGCACGATCCCTTCCTCCCGCTCGCCCTCGCCGCGGCGAGCGCGGGGGAGATGCGGCTCGAGACGCACATCGCCGTCGCCTTCGCGCGCAGCCCCATGGTCACGGCCAACGCCGCGCACTACCTGCACCAGTTGTGCGGGGGGCGGTTCGTGCTCGGCCTGGGCACCCAGATCAAGCCGCACATCACCCGGCGGTTCGACATGCCCTGGAGCAGCCGGCCGGCGGCGCAGATGCGCGACTACATCCAGGCGCTGCAGGCCATCTGGCGGGACTGGAACTCCGGTGAGCAGCTCGCCTTCCGCAGCGAGCACTACAACCACACGCTGATGACCGACATGTTCCGGCCGGCACGGATGCCGACCGCCCCGGAGGTGCACCTCGCCGCGGTGGGCCCGGTGATGACGCGCCTGGCCGGCGAGGTCGCGGACGGGTTGATCCCGCACGCCTTCAGCACGCCGGAGTGGTTCTCCGAGGTCACGCTGCCGGCCCTGCGCGAGGGGCTGGAGCGGTCGGGGCGCGACCGGGCGGACGTCGTCGTGCACTGCCCGGGCTTCGTCGTCGTGACCGGGGAGGAGGGCGCCGGTGAGCTGGAGGCGCTCGCGGTGCGCCGCCAGATCGCGTTCTACGGGTCGACGCCCGCCTACGGCGACGTCCTCCGCCGTGCGGGGCGGGCCGAGCTGCACGACCAGCTGCACGCGCTGTCGATCGGCAGCGACCCCGAGCGCTGGGCCCGGATGGGCGACCTGGTGGACGACGAGCTGCTGGCCACCTTCTCCGTCATCGGGCCGCCCTCCGAGGTCGCCGACGAACTGGCCCGCCGCTACGGCGGCGAGATCGACCAGGTGCACGTCTCCCCGCCGGCCGGCACCACCACCGACGAGATCGCCGGGTTCCGGCGCCGGCTGTCCTGAGGTCTCAGCCCCAGGCGCTGGGATCGCCGGAGGTCGGCGGCGCCAGCCGGGCCTTGAGCCGGACCGTCGGCAGCGGCGGCGCGGGCAGCCGCTGCACCGGACCGCGGTAGCCCTCGACGGAGCCGAACCGGTCGGACCCGGCCTCCCACTCCGCGCGGCAGCCGGCGATCTCCTCGTGGGTCCGGCCGATGAAGTTCCACCACATCACCACCGGCTCGTCGAACGGCTCCCCACCCAGCAGCATCAGCCGCGCCGGGCGGTCACCGGGGTTGGTCAGCACGATCTGCCGGGCCCCGGGGGCGAGGTAACCGAGCTCCGCGCGGGCGAGCTCGGCGTCGCCGAACACGACCGGACCCTCGTCGACGAGCACGCCGTGCTCGAACCCGGGGGAGACGTTCAGGACGACCTCCGCGCACGGCTCGAGCACCAGCTCCGCGCCGAGCAGCGGGGTGTGGGTGACCACCGGCGACGTCGACCCGCACAGCGTCCCGAGCAGCACGCGGACTACGGCGCCGTCGATCCGCAGCACGTCGGGGACGTGGTGCACGAAGGACCGCGGGGCGTGCCGCGCCGACTCGGGGAGCACGGTCCACAACTGGACGCCGTGCAGCGTTCCGGAGTCGGGGACGGAGACCTCGGAGTGCGCCACGCCCGACCCGCCGGTCATCAGGTTCAGCTCGCCGGGACGCACGATCGCGTGCGCCCCGGTCGTGTCGCGGTGCTCGATCTGCCCGCTGAACAGCCAGCTGACCGTCTGCAGGCCGGTGTGCGGGTGCGGCGGCACGTCCATGCCGCCGGTCCGGGTCACGTCGTCGGGCCCGTAGTGGTCGGCGAAGCACCAGGCCCCGATCAGGGACCGGGCGCGCTGCGGCAGGGTGCGGCGCACCGTCATGGCCCGGGGGCCGCCCAGCGGCACGTCTCGACTCGTGACCACCTGCACGTCGCTCACCGCACCAGCGTGGCACAACCGGGGCCGGGCGGTGGACCGGCACGACTCGTAACCGCGACCTCCGGTGCCCGGCTGCTGGTGCGGCAGACTCTCCGCCGTGCAGCTCCGTCGTCCCCGTCGCGTGTTCGTGCTCGGCGGCGCCCGCTCCGGCAAGTCCTCGTACGCGGAGGACCTCCTGGCGCGGGAGCGGGCCGTCGACTACGTCGCATGCGGGATCGCGCCGGGGCCTGACGACCCGGAGTGGGCCGACCGGGTCGCGCTGCACCGGGCCCGCCGGCCGGCGTCCTGGCGGACGGTCGAGACGCTGGACCTGGCGAGGGTCCTGGGGGAGCCCGGCCCACCGGTCCTCGTGGACTGCCTGACCACCTGGCTGGCCGGGACGATGGACGGGTGCGGCGTCTGGGCCGAGCAGCCCGGCGCCGACGACCGGCTCACGGCGGCCGTCGACGACCTGATGGCCGCCTGGGCGGGCACCCGTCGGCGGGTGGTCGCGGTCAGCAACGAGGTGGGCAGCGGCATCGTCCCGGCCACCCCCTCGGGACGGCGGTTCCGCGACGAGCTGGGCGTCCTCAACGCCCGGGTGGCCGCCGGATCCCAGCGGGTGTGGCTGCTGACCGCAGGCCTGCCGCAGCGGTTGCGCTGACCACCCGGATGGCCCGGGAGTGCCGGGTCGACGCGCTCGTGCGGCCACCGCCGTCTCCGGCGCGGCGGACGGTCAGTCGTCGGGGAACAGCACCCCGAGCCCGAACCGGCTCGGCGGGCGGAAGGGCTGCCAGTCGTGCCGCGGTTGGGCGAGCCGGTCGGCGACGACCCACAGCACGGCCGGGTCGTGACCCATGCCCAAGTGGCTGGCGTGCACCGCGACGTTCTCGCTGTGCGGTCCCACCCGCTGACGGCACGCCCTCCAGTCGACGACGCCGTCCCACCGCGAGTAGACGGCGGTGCTCGGGATCAGCAGGGGAGCGGCCAGGGAGCTCCGGGAGCCGAACGGCGAGCCCAGCGAGATGACCTGCCGCACCTGGCGCGGTGCGCGCCGGGCCAGGCTGCGGGCGAAGATCCCGCCGAGGCTCTGTCCGACGATGCTCACCGCCGTCCCGTGCTCGGCGGCCAGCCGGTCGAGCAGCCGGGGCAGCGCGTCGCGGATCTCCTGCGTCGGGCCGCGGTTGCGGCCCAGCTCCCAGCCGACGACCGGGTAGCCGAGCCGCCGGAGCCAGATCCGCAGCACGCGGGTCGACAGGTCCGAGGCACCCAGGCCGGGCAGGACGAGAACGGGGTGCGGCTCGCCACGGCACGCCAGCTGCAGCAGGGGGAGGCCGGCGGCGAAGGCGCCGGCGCTGGCCAGTGCGCGGACCGGCTCGGTGGCGGCCAGGAACCCCGTCCGGCGACGGCGGAACGGCTGCGAGGGGAGTTCGGCCACGGGGTCAGTCGGCCGTCGGCGGCAGCAGGCGCGGAGCGAAGACCTCGTCGATCGGCCGCGGTCCCACGTACTGCCGGCAGGTGCACGGCACCCAGCTGGGCCCGGACCAGCGGCCGCGCTTGTCGTAGGTGTCCCGCTTGAGCTCGGCGTAGCAGGTGGAGGTGTCCCGGTCGTGCTCGCTCAGCGCGTGCCCGCAGCCGCACACCGGGGTGACCGGCGGGGGTGGTGCCGACCGGCGCCGGCCGAGCCGGCCGGCGAGGAATCCGGACGCGAGCAGGGCGGCACCCACCAGGAGGCTGACCGGTTCCATGCGCGCGCTCCCCATGCTCGTCGGCCGTTCGACGGTAACCCGGTGGCGGCACCGGCCGCTGCTTTCGCCCGACCGGGCGGGATTACCGTGCTGTGCTCCAGGGCACACATCACTCGTGGACACGCACGCCGTAGGGTTCGCCCGCCCGGACCGCTGGTCCCGGGACGAGCCCGCCCCTCACTCTCATCCCTGGCACGCCGTCGAGGCGCACCGCACGCCGTCCGAGCTGGACGGGGAGATCGAGCTCGCCGTCTGCGGCGCCATCGTGCAGATCTGGGGCTCGCAGAAGTGGGAGCGCGTCGGCGCCGGCCGCTCCGCCTGCCCCCGCTGCCAGGAGGCCACCGCCGTCGGGAAGACGCTCACCCCCGCCCGTTGAGCCCCGCCCGTTGAGTCGCCTCAGCGCTCCGGCCGGCGCCCGCTGATCGCCGAGATGCCGGTGATCTCCCGGCCGATGATCAGCGCCTGCACCGAGTCGGTGCCCTCGAACGTGAAGATCGCCTCCATGTCGGCGTGGTGCCGCGCGACGTGGTGCTCGAGCAGGATGCCGTCGCCGCCGAGGATGTCGCGGGCGTCCGCGACGATCGCCCGAGCCTTCGCCGCGTGGTTCATCTTGGCCAGCGACGCCATGGCCGCCGTCATCCGGCCGGCGTCCGCGAGGGTCGAGAGCCGCCAGCACATCAGCTGCATCGAGGTGATCTCGGCCAGCATCCGGGCCAGCTTGTCCTGCACCAGCTGGAAACCCGCGATCGGCTGGCCGAACTGCTCGCGCTCCAGCGCGTGCGCCAGCGCCAGCTCGTAGGAGGCCATCGCCAGGCCGAGCGCCCGCCAGGCGACGGTGTACCGGGTGCGGTCGAGCATCCGGGAGACGTCCTTGAACGAGTGGCACTCGGCCAGCTTGTTCTCCACCGGCACGCGGACGTCGGTCAGCGTGATCTCGGCCTGCCACACCGCGCGCAGCGCCGTCTTCCCGGTCATCACGGTCGCCTCGAAGCCGGGCAGCTCGCCGTCCTGACCGCCGGTCTCGACGACGTACCCGCCGACCGCGCCGTCCTCGCCGCGGGCCCAGATGATCACGTGGTCGGCGATGGAGGCGTTGCCGATCCACTTCTTCCGGCCGTTCAGCACGTAGAAGTCGCCGTCCCGGCGGGCGGAGGTCTCCAGGCCGACGGCGTCGGAGCCGTGCTCGGGCTCGGTGAGCCCGAAGGCGCCGATCTTCTCCAGCCGGGCCATCTCCGGCAGCCAGCGCTGCCGCTGCTCCTCCGAGCCGAGCACCGCGATCGACTGCATCGCCAGGAAGCTGTGCACGCCGTTGAACGTGCCCACGCTGCCGTCGGAGCGGGCGAACTCGGCGGCGACCAGGCCGGCGGCGACGTTGCTCATGCCGGGGCAGCCGTAGCCCTCGATGGTGCCGCCGACGACGCCGAGCCCGGCCAGTTTCGGCACGATCTCGAAGGGGAACTCGGCGCGGTCCCAGTAGTCGTTGATCGTCGGCTCGACCTCCTGCACGCAGAAGGCGCGGACCCGGTCGCGGATGGCGATGTCCGCGGGGTCGAGGAGCTCGTCCAGCAGGTAGAAGTCAGGGCTCACGGCGGTCACCTGCCGGACGCTACGACGCCTGCGGGCATGCTGCTCGTCGTGCGGATCGTGGTGGCACCGGACTCCTTCAAGGGCAGCCTGTCCGCCGACCGCGCGGCGCAGGCGATCGCCGCCGGCATCGTGCGGGCGGTGCCCGGTGCCGAGCCGGTGCTGCGCCCGGTCGCCGACGGGGGAGAGGGCACCGTCGCGGCGGCCCTGCGGGCGGGCTACGCCGCCCGGGAGGTGCGGGTGACCGGTCCCGACGGGCGCCCGGTGGCAGCGGTCCTCGCCCTGCGGGGGACGACGGCGGTGCTCGAGCTCGCCACGGCCGCGGGGCTCGGTCTGCTCGACCGGCCGGCACCGATGACCGCCAATACCCGCGGCGTGGGCGAGTTGGTGCGGCACGCGTTGGACGCCGGGGCGCAGCGCATCGTGCTCGGGATCGGCGGTAGCGCGACCACCGACGGCGGCGCCGGGATGCTTCGGGCGCTCGGCCTCCGGTTGCTCGATGCGCGGGGCGCGGAGGTGCCCCCCGGGGGAGTGGGCCTCGTGCAGCTCGACCGGATCGACGCTGCAGGGCTCGACCCGCGGCTCGCGGAGGTGGAGTTCGTCGTCGCCACGGATGTGGACAACCCGCTGACCGGCCCGACCGGTGCGGCGCACGTGTACGGCCCGCAGAAGGGCGCCTCTCCCGCGCAGGTGCCGGTGCTGGACGCGGCGCTGGGCCGCTTCGCCGCGGTCCTCGCGCGCGACCTGGGCGCGGACGTGGCCGCGACGCCGGGTGCCGGGGGAGCGGGCGGGACCGCCGCGGGGGCGCTGGCCGTGGGCGCGCGGCTGGTCTCGGGCGGCGGGCTGGTGTGCGACCTGGTCGGGCTGTCCGAGGCGCTGGACGGGGCGACTCTCGTCATCACCGGCGAGGGGTCGCTGGACGAGCAGACGCTGCACGGCAAGGCGCCGGCCGAGGTCGCGCTGCGGGCCCGGGCGGCGGGGGTGCCCTGCCTCGCCCTCGCGGGCAGCGTGCACCTGCGACCCGACCGGCTCGCCGAGGCGGGGTTCGCCGCCGCGTACGCCCTCAGCGAGGTCGAGCCCGACCTCGACCGCTGCCTCGCCGAGCCGGAGCGGCTGCTCGCGGAGCTGGCCGCGCGTGTGGTCCGGCCGGAGCTCTCCTAGCGATCAGCTCGGGTGCGCTCCGCCGACGGCCTCGTCGGAGGTGCCCTCGGGCTCGCTCTGCGCCTCGAGGTCGGCGGCCTGCTCGGGGGTCTCCTGCTCGAGGGCGATGTCGCGGGGCTGGGGCTCGGGAGTCGTCATGGGGACAGCCTCGCCCAGGACGCCGAGCTCAGCACGGTGAAGCGGTGCTCAGCTGCGGCGGGCGATCACCGCGAAGGCCAGAGCGCCGACGCCGATCTCGGCGAAGAGCAGCAGCGCCAGGCACATCTCCACCGAGGCGCCGAAGGTGATGGCGATCGCGGCGGCGGCGGTGAGCGGGAAGGCGGCCAGGCCGAGCACGGCCAGGGCGCGGGTGAGGACGGCGTCGTCGCGCTCGTCGCCGGTCTGGCTCCAGGCGCGCTCGAAGGTGGTGGCCCGCTCCGGCTGCCTGACCAGGCGCAGGCCCACGACGGCGACGACAACCAGGCCGAAGGCGGCGCCACCGAGCAGCCCGTTGCCCATGTTGCCGGGGCCGTGCTCGCGCAGCAGCAGACCGAGGGTGAGGACGATCGCGAGCGTGCCGCCGAGGACCACGAGGAAGGTGGCCATCTGCTTGCCGGTGAAGCGGTCAGTCGACATGGAAGATCTCCTCGACGGTGCGGGTGAAGTGCCGGGCGATGGCGATGGCCAGCGGGAGGGACGGGTCGTAGCGACCGGTCTCGATGGAGTTGACGGTCTGCCGCGAGACCGAGAGGGCCTCGGCCAGTTCACGCTGCGACAGGCCGGCGGCCACGCGCAGTTCCTTGACGTCGTTGTTCATGGCTCCCCATGTGGTCAAGCACCCTTGACATGACAAGGGTGCTTGACCCCTGCGCTCGGTGTCGAGCGTGCTTGTCGTGGGCCTCAACGAAGGCAGCATGGGGGTCGCTATCATCGCCAAATGGCGATCAGTGCTCCCCCTCGGCAGGTCGTGGACGAGGCGTCGGCGATGTCCGCCGCGGCCTGCATGTTCCGCAGCCTCGGCGATCCGGCCCGGCTGGCGATCCTGCGCCACCTGGCGGCCGGCGAGCACAAGGTCGTCGACCTCACCGCCCACCTGGGCCTGGCTCAGTCCACCGTCTCGGCACACCTGGCCTGCCTGCGCGACTGCGGGCTGGTGACGTCACGGCCGCAGGGTCGGGCGTCGATGTGGTCCCTGCAGCACTCCGTCGAGCTCATGGACGTCCTCGCGTCCGCGGAGCGGCTGCTGGCCGCCACCGGGGACGCCGTCACGCTGTGCGCCACGTACGGCGAGATCGCCCGATGATCACGGCCGACCTGACGGCCGCGGAGCGGCTCCGGCTCGGACGGCGGGCGCAGCTGCTCGCCGGTGCATCGGTGACCTACAACGTGATCGAGGCGGTCGTGGCCGTGGCCGCCGGCGTCGCGGCCGGCTCGGTCGCGCTGGTCGGCTTCGGCCTGGACTCGGTCGTCGAGGTGTCCAGCGGGCTGGTCATCCTGTGGCAGTTCCGGCACCGGCTCCCCGAGACGCGGGAGCGGCAGGCCCTGCGACTCATGGCGCTGTCCTTCTTCGCCCTCGCCGCCTACGTCGGGGTGGAATCCGTCCGCGCGCTCGTCTCGGGCAGCGACCCCGACGCGTCGCCGGTCGGCATCGGCCTGGCGGCCGCCTCTCTGGTCGTCATGCCCTTCCTGTCCTGGGCGCAGCGGCGGACGGGTCGGGCGCTCGGCTCGCGTGCCGTCGTCGCCGACTCGACGCAGACGCTGCTGTGCACCTACCTGTCTGCGGTGCTGCTCGCCGGGCTGCTGGTGAACGCCGCGCTCGGCTGGAGCTGGGCGGATCCGGTCGCGGGCCTGGTCATCGCGGCCGTCGCCGTCCGGGAGGGGCGCGCGGCCTGGCGTGGTGAGGGGTGCGGCTGCGGTCCGGCCATTGCCGGCGCCTCGGTGGAGCCCTGTGCCTGCGACCCGGGGTGCACCGACGACTGCTGCACGGTGCCGGCGCAGGGAGTCGCTCGATGACCGTCGTCGCGCTGGTCCTGTACTCGGCGGCGCTGGTGGTGCTGTTCGGCGTCCGGACGGCCGGTCCATGAGAGCGGGAGCGTAGAGCGCTGCGACCAGGCCAGCAGGGGCCGTGATCTCGATGTCTTCGCGCCTTTGTCGTCGTTCCACTCCTCGCGGTCCGGCGCGTCGACGAAGTGACGGGCTTCCGATACGTTCCCGTGCAGCTACGAGCAGACGGGGGCGGCATGGAGCCGTACGTGCAGGCACAGTCGGAACAGCTTCCGGTGGAGGCCCCCCGGAAACGCGTCTCGTGGCGGATGTGGGTGCTTCCCGTCGCGACCCTCCTGGTGGGTGCCGGAGTGGGTGTCGCGGCCGGCCACAGTGATCCCGAGGAGTCGACCGCTTACCTGGAGATGAAGGAGCTGGCAGCCGATCGTCGCTCGGACCTGCTCGACGCCGAGTCCGAGCTGCGCAGCTCCGCCCGGAAAGCCGACCGGGCGGCCGAGGAAGCGGACGAGGCTCTGGCCACCAGGGAGGCAGCGCTGGACCAGCGGGAGGCCGACCTCGAGGCGCGGGAGCAGGCCGCAGTCGCGCCGTCGCAACCCCCTACGGCGTCCGCGGCTCCCTCGGCGCCCAAGCCGCCACCAGCGGTCCCCTCCCGGCCGTCCGCGGCCGCGCCGGCGCCTGTGGCGCCGCCGCCCGCGGTCGGGTCGAACGTCAGCCAGGGTCAGAAGAACGCCCGTGCGAAGGCGCAGAGCTACCTCGGCTACTCGTCCTTCTCCCGGTCGGGCCTCATCGAGCAACTCGAGTTCGAGGGGTTCTCGACCGCGGATGCCACCTGGGCCGTCGACGACCTCAACCCGAACTGGAACGAACAGGCTGCCAAGAAGGCCAAGAGCTACCTGGGTTACTCGTCGTTCTCCCGATCAGGGCTGATCGATCAGTTGAGGTTCGAGGGCTTCACCCCTGAACAGGCCGAGTACGGGGTCGGTGCCGCCGGCTACTGACGGCACCGACCCCGTCAGCTGTCGCGCAACTCCCGGCGGAGGATCTTGCCGGTGACCGTCTTCGGCAGCTCGTCGACGAGGACGACGGACCGCGGGTACTTGTAGGCCGCCATCCGCTCCTTGCAGTGCGCGATGAGCTCGTCCTCGGTGACCGTCGCCCCGGGCTTCAGGCTCACGAACGCCTTCACGGTCTCCCCGCGCTTCTCGTCGGGGACGCCGACGACCGCCGCCTCCCGGACGCCGGGGTGCTCGGCCAGGACGTCCTCGACCTCGCGGGGCCCCACCTTGTAGCCCGAGGCGTTGGTCAGGTCCTTCTTGCGGGCGACGATGTACACCCAGCCGTCGGGGTTCATGAAGCCGACGTCGCCGCTCTTCAGCGCCCCGCCGGGCAGGTTCGCCGCCGTCTCCTCGGGCTTGCCCCAGTAGCCGGCGACCACCTGCGGCCCGTCGGCGACGATCTCGCCGATCTCACCCAGTGGCAGGTCGCGGCCGTCGTCGTCCTGGATGCGGACGATCGTGTTCGGTGCCGGCACACCCACCGACAGCGCCCCCGACGTCGGATCGACCGGTGAGGGCGCGCCGAACGGCGTGACCGTCATCGGCGACGTCGTCTCGGTCAGCCCGTAGGCGTTGTGCACCTGCTTGCCCGTGGCCTCCAGGAACCCCTTCTCCGCCGTCGGCGAGATGGCCGCGCCGCCGGAGTAGATCGAGGTGAACGAGGCGAAGTGGTCCTGGGTGAAGCCCGGCGCGTTGAGCAGCGCGCTGAACGCGGTGATCGCACCGATGGTGAAGGCCGGTCGGTGCTCGCGGAAGGCGTCGAGCACGACCTGCGGCTCGAAGCGGTAGGCGAGCACCAACGGCGCGGGGGTCAGCATGCTCACCGCGACGTGCCCGATCAGCCCGGTGATGTGGAACAGCGGGGCGACGCCGAAGATGGCGCCGTCCCGGCCGGCATGCACCCAGTCGCGATAGACCTGCGCGGTGAAGACGACGTTCCGGTGGGTGTTCATCGCGCCCTTGGGCACCCCCGTCGTGCCCGAGGTGTAGGTCAGGAACGCGACGTCGTCGGGCCCGAGGTCGACCGGTGGAGGCGGCGTCCCGCGGTGCTCGGCGACGAACTCGGCGAAGTCCGTGGTCCCCTCGTGCCGCACCCGGCTGGTGCCGGCGAACAGCCGCTCGTCGTTCCTCGTCTGGAACTCCAGCTCGCTGGTGGTGAGGACCAACCGCACGTCGGTGTCCGGGACGACCTGCTGGGCGATCTCCCCGTACAGCGACTCGAGGGAGACCAGCACCGTCGCCCCGGAGTCCTTGAGCAGGTAGGAGAGCTCCCGCACCCGGCTCATCGGGTTGATCGACACCATGACGCCGCCGGCCTTCCAGGCCGCCACCATGGAGATGACGAACTGCGGCACGTTCTGCAGGTAGACGGCCAGGCGGTCGCCGGAGGCGAAGCCGTGGGCGAGCAGCCCCGCGGCCAGCCCGTCGCTGAGTTCGTCCAGCTCCTGCCGGGTGATCACCCCGTCGAAGTAGCGCAGCGCGACCGCGGAGGGGTCCCTGGCCACCCCGGCGCGGAACATGTCGAGGGCGTCGTCGAACTCGATGTCGTAGTCGGACGGCTGGTCGCCGTACAGCGCCAACCAGGGCCGGCTGTCGTAGTCGCTCACCGGCCGTCTACTTGATGACGACGGGGTTGACCGGGGTGCCGGCGGCCTTGGCCACCTTGAGCGGGGCGGCGACGTAGAGGAACTCGTACTTCTTGTCCTCGGCGCAGTCGGCGGCGAGCTTCTCCAGGTCGGCGATCTCGGTGAGGGTCACGCCCAGGTTGCGCATCAGGGCGCTGTGCAGCACCAGCGCGACGCCGTTGTTCGGATCGAAGGTGACCTCGTTGGCGATGGTGTCGGTGACCAGGTTGGGGATCTCCATGTCCTGGAACCACTGCACCAGTTCGGGGCTGTAGACGAGGCCGGGCTCGTTGAAGCCCTCGTAGAAGGCGTCGCCCTGCTCGTGGAACTGCTGCAGGAAGTTGGTGCGGATGATCAGGATGTCCCGCTTCCGGAGCTCCACGCCCTGGGCCCGCGCGCACTCCTGCAGATCCACGTGGGTGAACGTCTCGCCCTTGTCCAGGGTCTCCTTGCCGCGGAAGCGCGCCATGTCCAGCAGCACCGCGCGGCCGACGATCCCGCGCTCGGCGATCGGCTGGGCGCTGGCCTTCTCCAGGCCGCCGACGGTGGTGCGGGCGTCGTACCCGTTCCAGATCTTGCCGTCGTACCAGAGGTGGCCCAGCGCGTCGTACTGCGTGGAGCCCTGCAGGTAGGCGTCGATCTTGTCGTCCGCGTAGTGCAGGCCGCCGGGGAACGACGCGCCCTTGCCGCCCTCGTCCCAGTCGCTCTCGTCGAGGACCTGCGTGCGGACGGCGGGGGTGCGGCCGGGCCACACGGGGTCGCCCTTCGGATCGCCGATGAGCCGCTGGAGGGTGAACACCTTGCC
>JBBSKB010000069.1:0-17528 GCA_038256725.1 Mycobacteriales bacterium
GAGGGCGTCTCCGCGGTACCGCTGGCCAACCGCGCCACGATCGGCAACATGAGCCCGGAGTTCGGCTCCACCGCGGCGATGTTCCCCATCGACGAGGAGACCATCACCTACCTGGAGCTCACCGGCCGGTCCGCCGAGCAGGTGGCGCTGGTCGAGGCCTACGCCAAGGAGCAGGGCCTCTGGCACGACGCCTCCCGCGAGCCCGTCTTCTCCGAGTACCTCGAGCTCGACCTCGGCACCGTCGTCCCCTCGATCGCCGGCCCGAAGCGCCCGCAGGACCGCGTGCCGATCACCGAGGCCAAGGACTGCTTCCGCACCGCGCTCGTCGACTACGTCGCCGACGACTACGCGATCGAGAAGGGCCGCGTCGACGAGTCCTCGGCCGAGTCCTTCCCGGCCAGCGACTCGCCCGCGGTGTTCAACGGTTCCAGCGCCGAGGACAAGCCGCACGACCACGACCACACCGCACGGGCCGACCGCCCCCGCAAGCCGACCCGCGTGGTCATGGAGGACGGCACGGAGACCGAGATCGACCACGGCCACGTCGTGATCGCCGCGATCACCTCGTGCACCAACACCTCGAACCCGCAGGTGATGATCGGCGCCGCACTGCTGGCGAAGAACGCCGTCGAGCGCGGGCTGACCAGCAAGCCGTGGGTCAAGACCACCCTGGCCCCCGGGTCCAAGGTCGTCATGGACTACTACGAGAAGGCCGAGCTCACCCCGTACCTGGAGAAGCTGGGCTTCTACCTCGTCGGCTACGGCTGCACCACCTGCATCGGCAACTCCGGCCCGCTCCCCGAGCCGGTCAGCCAGGCCGTCAACGAGGCCGACCTCGCCGTCGTCTCGGTGCTCTCGGGCAACCGCAACTTCGAGGGCCGGATCAACCCCGACGTCAAGATGAACTACCTGGCCTCGCCGCCGCTGGTCATCGCCTACGCCCTGGCCGGCTCGATGGACGTCGACCTGAACGACGACCCGCTCGGGCAGGACCAGGACGGCAACGACGTCTTCCTGCGCGACCTGTGGCCCTCCCCGCAGGAGGTCCAGCGGGTCATCGACCACGCTGTCTCCGCGGAGCAGTTCGGCCGCAGCTACGAGGACGTCTTCGCCGGCACCGAGCAGTGGCAGAACCTGCCCACGCCGACCGGGAACACCTTCGACTGGGCCGAGGACAGCACCTACGTGCGGCGTCCTCCGTACTTCGACGGCATGCCGGCCGAGCCGACCCCGGTCGAGGACATCGCCGCCGCCCGCACCCTGGCGGTGCTCGGCGACTCGGTCACCACCGACCACATCTCGCCGGCCGGTTCGATCAAGGCCGACAGCCCCGCGGGCACGTACCTCCGCGAGCACGGCATCGACCGCCGCGACTTCAACTCCTACGGCTCGCGCCGCGGGAACCACGAGGTCATGATCCGCGGCACCTTCGCCAACATCCGGCTGCGCAACCAGCTGGTCCCCGGTACCGAGGGTGGCGTCACCAAGAACCACCTGACCGGCGAGACGACGACGATCTACGACGCCTCGCGCGCCTACATCGACGCCGGCATTCCGCTGGTCGTGCTGGCCGGCAAGGAGTACGGCTCGGGCTCCTCGCGCGACTGGGCGGCCAAGGGCACGGCCCTGCTGGGGGTCAAGGCGGTCATCGCCGAGAGCTACGAGCGCATCCACCGCTCCAACCTCATCGGCATGGGCGTGCTGCCGCTGCAGTACCCCGAGGGCCAGACGGCGGAGTCCCTCGGCCTGACCGGCGACGAGGAGTTCACCATCACCGGGATCACCGCGCTGAACGACGGCCCGGTCCCCCGCACCGTCAAGGTCGAAGCGACGTCGGCGTCGAGTGCTCCGATCACCTTCGAGGCCCGGGTCCGGATCGACACCCCCGGTGAGGCGAACTACTACCGCAACGGCGGGATCATGCAGTACGTGCTGCGGTCCCTGCGCGGTACGGCCGCCTGATGGACCTGGGTCTGGGCGGTCGCGGATATCTGCTCACCGGCGCGAGCCGGGGGCTCGGCTTCGCGACCGCCCGGGCCCTGGTCGACGACGGGGCGCGGGTGCTGATCAGCTCGCGCTCCGCCGAGTCCGTCGACGCCGCCGTCGCCTCCCTCGGTGGGGCGCCGGCTGCCTCGGGGATCGCCGCCGATCTGGCGGACGACGACGCCGCCGACCGGCTGGTCACCGAGGCGCGCGAGCGCCTCGGCACGGTGGACGGCGTGCTGATCTCGGTCGGCGGCCCCGCGCCCGGCACCGTCCTCTCGACCCCGGAGGACGCCTGGCGCGCCGGGGTGGAGTCGGTGCTCCTCGGGCCGCTGCGGCTGGTCCGCGCCCTCGTCCCGCACCTGGGTGAGGGCGCCGCGATCGGCTTCGTGCTGTCCATCTCGGTGAAGCAGCCGATCGGGCACCTGGCCATCTCCAACGGGCTGCGCCCCGGCCTGGCGATGACCGCGAAGGCGCTGGCCGACGAGCTCGGCCCCCGCGGCATCCGCGTCCTCGGGCTGCTGCCGGGCACGATCGCCACCGACCGGATCGCCGAGATCGAGGCGGCGTCCGGCGACCCGCAGAAGGCCCGCGCCCGCACCGAGGCGGGGATCCCGCTGCGCCGTGTCGGCCGGCCCGAGGAGTTCGGCCGGGTCGCCGCGTTCGCCCTCTCCCCCGCCGCCTCCTACCTGAGCGGCACGATGATCGCCGTCGACGGCGGCATGACCCGGGCGCTGTGAGAGCGACGCCCGTGCGAGCGTGGCTGTGAGCGCCGCACCGGTCCTCGTCGCCTGCGCGCACGGCACGCGCAGCCCCACCGGCCGTCGGCTGATCGCCGAGCTCGCGCTCGCCGCGAAGGAGCTCCGCCCCGGCCTGGTGACCTCGGCGGCGTTCGTCGACGTCCAGCCTCCGACGGTCGTCGACGTCGTGGCCGAGCTGGCCGCCGAGCGCCGTTCCGCCGTCGTGGTCCCGCTGCTGCTGTCCGGCGGGTACCACGTGCACGTCGACATCGCCGGCGCCGTGGCCGACGTGGACGGCAGCGTCGCGGCGCGGCCGCTGGGCCCGGACCCCCGGCTGCCCGATGTCCTGCTCGACCGGCTCGTCGAGGCCGGCGCCGACCCACAGGACCCGGGCACCGCCGTCGTCGTGGCGGCGGCGGGGTCCAGCGACGAGCGGGCGGTCGCCGACGTCGAGCGCACCGCCGCCCTGCTGCAGCGCTCCTGGACCGGGCCGGTGACCACCGGCTACGGCTCCGCCGCCCAGCCTCCGGTCCCCGACGCCGTCACCGCGGCCCGCGACGCGGGAGCCGGGCGCGTCGTCCTGGCCGCGTACCTGCTGGCACCCGGGCACTTCCACGACAAGCTGGCCGGCGCCGGCGCGGACCTGGTCACCGCTCCCCTGCTGCCCGACCCGCGCATCGCCGCCGTCCTCCTGGACCGCTACGACGCCGCCGTCGCCACCATGGCACCCCCGGAGTCGGCCGAACCCGCCCCGCCGACGGCCGCGACGACGCCGTCGGGTGGCCGTCGGTGGAACCGCACCGTGTCGGCCCTCGTCACCGCCGGCCTGGCACTGGCGCTCGGCTTCGGGCTGGTCGTGCAGATCCGCAGCACCGGCGAGGCCGAGATCACCGGGGCCACCGAGGAGGACCTGGTGCGCATCCTCGACGAGCTCGACACCCGCGAGGAGCAGCTGCGCGCGCAGCTCACCGAGCGCGAGCAGGCCGTGGAGGAGCTCAGCGGGTCCCGCACCCAGTCCGGCTCGGCGCTCGCCGAGGCGCAGCGGCGGGCCGAGACGATAGGCATCCTCAACGGCACCCTGCCCGCCCGCGGGCCCGGGCTCCGGCTGGTCGTCGAGGACCCGGACGGTGCGGTCACCACGGCCGTGCTGCTCGACGCCATCCAGGAGCTGCGCGGCGCCGGCGCCGAGGCGATCGAGGTCGACGGCGTGCGGGTGGTGGTGTCCAGCTATGTCAGCGGCACCCCGGGCGAGCTGACCGTGGACGGCCAGGCGCTGTCGGCGCCGTACGAGGTACTGGCCATCGGGCCGCCGACCGACCTCGAGGTGGCGCTGAACGTCTCCGGCGGCGTCGTGGCCGACGTCGCCCGCACCGGCGGCACGGCCCGGGTCACCCAGTCCGACGAGCTCGTGATCGACAGCCTGGTCCGCGGCCGCTAGCTCCCGCCGGTCGCCACCGGACGGCCCGGATCGGCCGACCACTGCGACCACGACCCGGGCCACAGCGCCGCCTCGACCCCCGCGACGGCCAGCGCGGCGATCTCGTGTGCGGCGGTCACCCCCGAGCCGCAGTAGACGCCCACCTCGGTGCCCGGCCGGACGCCGAGCGCGGCGAACCGGGCAGCCAGCTCCGCCGCGGGGAGGAAGGTGCCGTCGCCGGCCAGGTTCGTCGTCGTCGGTGCACTGGTCGCCCCCGGCACGTGCCCGGCCCGCGGATCCACCGGCTCGACCTCGCCGCGGTACCGCTCGGCGGCGCGGGCGTCGAGCAGCACGCCCCCGCGACCCGGTAACGCCGCGGCGGCGTCCGCCGCCACGACCGGCAGCCCGCCACCGGTCAGGACCACGTCGCCCGGCGGTGGCACGACATCGCCCGCCTCCAGTTCGCCGCCGGCACGGACCCAGGCGGCCAGCCCGCCGTCCAGCAGCCGGACGTCGGTCAGCCCGCCCCAGCGCAGCAGCCACCAGGCCCGCGCGGCGGCCAGTCCGCCGGCGTCGTCATAGGCGACCACCGGACGGCCGGCGCCGATCCCCCAGCGTCGGGCGGCCGATTGCAGTCGCTGCATCGACGGGAGGGGGTGCCGGCCGAGCGAGGGGTGCGGCGGATCGGCGAGCTCCGTCTCCAGGTCGACGTACACCGCTCCGGGCAGGTGGCCGGCCCGGTGCTTCTCCCGTCCGGCGGCGTCGCCGAGCGCCCAGCGGACGTCGAGCAGCACCGGTCGCTCCTCCGCCGCGAGCAGCTCCTCTGCCGTCACCAGCACCTCCCCCGCTTTTCCGCGGAAAAGCGGGCTGCTTTTCCGCGGAAAAGCAGAGGGGTCGGCGGTCATTGGGGCGCCAGCAGGCCGCGCAGCTCCTGGGTCAGGGCGTCGCGGGCCTCCGGGTGCTGGTGCCAGGCGGCGGGCGTGGCCTGGAGCAGCTGGATCCGCCAGCGGCCGGCGCCCTCGTCGACCGCCACGAGCGTGTGCACGGTGTGGAAGCCGTCCTCGACGTCGCTGGCGCCCGGCGGGATCATCCCCGCGTGCGCGATGAGCAGCGCCGTACCCGGGGCGACCGCGCGCACCGAGCGGATCACCGCCACGTAGGCCGCGGTCTGGTGGCTGCCGAAGATCTGGCGGAAGTCGGCGGCGATGGCCAGGCGGCCGTGGTGGTGGGTGCCGTCGTAGCCGATGATGTCGCCGTCGTCCGCGAAGCAGGCCGCCACGGCCGCACCGCTGCGCCGGTTCCAGCCGTCCAGGTAGGCGGCGTAGAGGGATCGGAGCTGGGCGTCGTGCGGATGCGCTTGCGTCACAGGAGTGACGGTAGTGGTCAGGTCGCGGCGACGGTCCGACGCTCGCCGTCGGCGAACTGGGTGCGGTGCAGGTCCGCGTAGCGTCCCCCGAGCGCCAGCAACTGAGCGTGCGTGCCCGACTCCACGATGCGACCGCCGTCGATCACCAGGATCTGGTCGGCGTTGCGCACGGTGGAGAGCCGGTGCGCGATGACCAGCGAGGTGCGGCCGGCCAGCGCCGCGTCGAGGGCCTGCTGGACGGCGGCCTCGGACTCGCTGTCCAGGTGCGCGGTCGCCTCGTCGAGGATCACGATGCCCGGCGCCTTGAGCAGCACCCGGGCGATGGCCAGCCGCTGCTTCTCGCCGCCGGAGAGCCGGTGCCCGCGGTCGCCGACGACGGTGTCCAGGCCGTCGGGCAGCGAGCCCACCAGTTCGGCGATGTGCGCCCCGTCGAGCGCCGCCCAGAGCTGCTCCTCGGTCGCCTCCGGGCGGGCGTAGAGCAGGTTGGCGCGCATCGTGTCGTGGAACAGGTGCGCGTCCTGGCTGACCACCCCGATGGCGTCGCGCAGCGAGGCCATCGTCGCCGACCGGACGTCGATGCCGCCCACCCGCACCGCGCCACCGGTCACGTCGTACAGCCGGGAGACGAGGCTCGCGATGGTCGACTTGCCGGCGCCGGAGTGACCGACCAGCGCGACCAGGTGCCCGGGCTCGACCCGGAAGGAGACGTCGTGCAGCACGTCCACCGGTCCACCGTGCTCGGGCAGCGACACTTCTTCCAGTGACGGCAGCGAGACGTCCTCGGCCGCGGGGTAGCTGAACGCGACGGAGTCGAACTCGATCGACCGGTCGTCGGCGGGCACCGGGACGGCGTCCTCTGCCTCGCGGATCATCGGCGGCAGATCGAGCACCTCGAAGACCCGGTCGAAGCTCACCATCGCGCTCATCACGTCGACCCGGACGTTGGCCAGGGCGGTGAGCGGGCCGTAGAGCCGGGACAGCAGCAGCGCCAGGGCGACGACGTCACCGGGGCTCAACGAACCGGTGAAGGCGAGGTGCCCGCCCAGCCCGTAGACCAGCGCCGTCGCGAGTGCGGCGACCAGGGTGAGCGCGGTGAAGAAGAACCGGCCGTACATGGCCGACAGGACGCCGATGTCGCGGACGCGTGCGGCGCGGTCGCTGAAGGACCGCTCCTCCGCCTCGGGCCGGCCGAACAGCTTGACCAGCAGCGCCCCGGCGACGTTGAACCGCTCGGTCATCGAGGTGTTCATCGACGCGTTGAGCTCGTAGGACTCCCGGGTGATCTCCTGCAGGCGGCTGCCGATGCGCCGTGCGGGCAGCACGAACAAGGGCACCAGCACCAGCGAGAGCAGGGTGATCTGCCAGGACAGCGTGAGCATGACACCGGCGGTGAGCACCAGGCCGATGACGTTGGAGACGACGCCGGACAGCGTCGAGGTGAACGCCTGCTGGGCGCCGACGACATCGTTGTTCAGGCGGCTCACCAGGGCGCCGGTCTGCGTGCGGGTGAAGAACGCCACCGGCATGCGCTGCACGTGGGCGAACACCCGGCTGCGCAGGTCGTAGATGACTCCCTCGCCGATGCGGGCCGAGTACCAGCGGGTGCCCAGCGAGATCGCGGCGTCGACGACGGCCAGCCCGGCGATGAACAGCGCGATGCGCACGATGTCGCCAGAGGTGCCGTCGAGCGAGGCGATCCGGTTGACGATGTCGCCGGCCAGCAGCGGCGTGACGACGCCGATCAGCGAGGAGCCGACCACGAGCAGGAGGAAGAAGATCAGGTCGCGCCGGTAGGGCTGGGCGACGCCCAGGATCCGGCGCACCGTCCCCGGGGGGAGCTTGCGGCCGACCACCGACGGATCGCGGCGGAACGACCGCATCGCGGCCATGGAGGTCATGTTCGGGGTCACGGACAAGCCTCCTCATTGCCGAGCCGGTGCGGTCACCGGCCCTGGGCCCAACGCGGGTCTGCGGAGCGCTGTTCCGTCGGGGCCACCGGATCGAGTGTGCCGGCCACCTCCGACCGTTCTCAGCGCCCGGCGAGCTCCTGCAGTCGCTGCACCTGCGCCCGGCGCTCGGCGGCGTCCTGCGTCTCGTGGTCGTTGCGCACCGCGGAGCGCACCAGCGCGGCGGTCGCCCGGCTCGCGCCGACGGGGGGTCCGAGCAGCGCCTGGGTCAGCCGGGCGACGGCATCGTCGAGCTGCTCGCGAGGGACGACCACGTTGGCCAGCCCCATCGCGAGCGCCTCGGCGGCGCCGACCGGGCGGCCGGTCAGGCAGATCTCCATCGCCCGCGAGTAACCGACCAGCTCGACCAGGTTGCTGGTCCCGGTCAGGTCGGGGACCAGACCGAGCGTGGGCTCGGGCAGCCGGAGCTGCGCGTCCTCGGCGAGGACCCGCAGATCGCAGGCGAGCGCCAGCTGGCAGCCGGCGCCGATGGCATGCCCCTGGACCGCGGCGACCGAGACGATGCCGGGACGGCGCAGCCAGCGGAAGCCGCGCTGGTACTCGCGGATCTGCTCCTCCGCCGCCTCGGCCGGACGTCGTCCCAGGTCACCCAGACCGCCGGTCGTCCCCGGCTCGGGGTCGAACATGCCGCGGTCCAGGCCGGCGGAGAAGGAACGCCCCTCCCCGCGCAGCACGACCACCCGCACGTCGTCGGCGAGCGCGTCGCCCACCGCGGCCAGCGCCGACCAGGTGGCCGGCGTCTGCGCGTTGAGCTGCTCGGGGCGGTCGAGGGTGACGGTGAGGACGGAACCGTCCTGCGAGGTGCGGACGAACCCGTCGTGCCGGCTCTCCGGGATCACGCCTTCTTGCTGTTCCGGTTCGCCCCACCGCGGCTGCGCAGGGTGGCGCCGGACTCGGAGAGCAGCCGGTGGACGAAGCCGTAGGAGCGCTTGGTCGACTCTGCCAGCGAGCGGATGCTCTCGCCACCGTCGTACCGCTTGCGCAACTCGTCGGCCAGCGTGCTCCGGTCGCCGCCGGTGATGCGCTTGCCCTTGCCCAGGTCCGCAGTGCTCGAGTCGGCCATGGCTCCCCTCCGTGTCAGCCCCCGGACGCGCGCGTCAGGCCGACTCGCGCGGTGGGGGCTGTCCTCGTGGCGCCGTCGTCCCAATGACCACGGCCCCTAGGCGACCCATGATCACCCAGCGGCCCCGAGCGAGCCAGCCGGGGGACGGCTCGTGGACGCGGCGCGGTCCGGAGGACCGCGCTGTCATGGCCTAGGCGAGCTCGACCAGGTCGGCGAGGTCCTCGCTCCAGGCGTCCTCGGTGCCGTCGGGCAGCATGATCACCTTGTCGGGGTCGAGCGCGCGGACGGCGCCCTCGTCGTGCGTGACCAGCACGATCGCGCCCGTGTAGGTGCGCAGCGCCTCGAGCACCTGCTCGCGGCTGGCCGGGTCCAGGTTGTTGGTCGGCTCGTCCAGCAGCAGCACGTTGGCCCCCGAGACGACCAGCGTGGCCATGGCCAGGCGGGTGCGTTCCCCGCCGGAGAGCGTGCCGGCGCGCTGGTCGACGGTCTCGCCGGTGAAGAGGAACGCGCCCAGGATGCGGCGCAGCTCGGTGGCCGTGCTGTCCGGAGCTGCGGACTGCATGACCTCCAGGAGCGACCGGTCCATGTCGATCGTCTCGTGCTCCTGCGCGTAGTAGCCCACACGCAGCCCGTGCCCGGCCCTGACCTCGCCGGTGTCGGGCAGCTCGGTGCCGGCCAGCATCCGCAGCAGCGTCGTCTTCCCTGCGCCGTTGAGCCCGAGGACGACGACCCGCGTCCCCCGGTCGACGGCCAGGTCGACGTCCATGAAGATCTCCAGCGAGCCGTAGCTCTTCGACAGCCCCTCGGCGAACAGCGGAGTCTTGCCGCAGGGCGCCGGCGTCGGGAAGCGCAGCTTCGCGACCTTGTCCTGCACCCGGACGTCGGCCAGCCCGGACGCCAGCCGTTCGGCCCGCTTGTCCATGCTCTTGGCGGCCTTGGCCTTGGTGGCCTTGGCGCGCATCTTGTCCGCCTGGGCGTTGAGCGTGTCGATCTTGCGCTCGGTGTTGGCGCGCTCCTGCTTGCGGCGGCGCTCGTCGGTCTCGCGCTGCTCGAGGTAGCGCTTCCAGCCGAGGTTGTAGATGTCGACGGTGGCCCGGTTGGCGTCGAGGTGCCAGACCTTGTTGACCACGGCCTCGAGCAGCTCGACGTCGTGGCTGATCACGATGAGCCCGCCGCGGTGGCTGGTAAGGAACCCGCGCAGCCAGGTGATCGAGTCGGCGTCCAGGTGGTTGGTCGGCTCGTCGAGGAGCAGCGTCTCGGCGTCGGAGAACAGGATGCGGGCCAGCTCGACGCGGCGGCGCTGGCCACCGGAGAGGGTCCGCAGCGGCTGGGCGAGGACGCGGTCGGGCAGGCCCAGGTTGGTGCAGATGCGCGCGGCGTCGCTCTCGGCCGCGTAGCCACCGAGGGCGGCGAACTGGTCCTCGAGGCGGCCGTAGTGCCGGACGGCCCGGTCCTGCTCGACGTCGTCCGCCGGCTCGGCCATCGCGACCTGCGCCTTGACCAGCTGGTTGCGGATGACGTCCAGGCCGCGACCGGACAGGACGCGGTCGCTGGCGGAGATGTCGAGGTCACCGCTGCGCGGGTCCTGCGGCAGGTAGCCGAGCTCGCCGGAGATCTCCACCGTGCCGGCGTGCGCCACCCGCTCGCCGGCGAGCGTGGTGAGGGTGGTGGTCTTCCCGGCGCCGTTGCGCCCGACCAGGCCGATGCGGTCACCCGGCTGCACGCGCAGGCTCGCTTCGCTGATGAGGATGCGGGCGCCGGCGCGGAGCTCGAGGCCGGTCGTCGTTATCACTGAACCCAGGGTAGGCGCTCGGAGTGCGATCACCCCCACGTTCCCAGGGTGACATGGGCGGCATCCCCCGGCCGGGCGTGTTCCGGGGCCGGGTGACCCCTCCGTGCCCCGGAGCAGCCAGGATGCGCACATGGGACCGGATGCGCGTGCGTGGGGGCTGCCGTGCCCGGTCTGCGGCCGGCCGACGGGGGACGTCGGTGCCGGGCCGTGCCCGGCCTGCGGGCTGCCGGCCGCGGCGCACGCCGCGCTCGTGGTCGCCCGCATCGGGACGACGCTGACCGAGCTCGCCCGCGACCGCGACGCACTCCTGGCGTCGCTGCGGGCCGCGGCTCCCGGCGCTGCCCGCGGTCCGGTGGCCGCACCCCCGCAGCCGGCTCCCGCGCCCCCACCCGCGCCCTTCTCCCCGCCCGGCGCCGCTCCTCCGCGGTGGGCGCCGCAGGGGTCGCCGCCGGGTGCCGTACCGCCCGCGCCTCCCCGGCCCCCTCGCCGGCTGAGCCCGCAGCAGGTGCTGCTGGGCCTGGGCGCCCTGCTGCTGGTCACGGCGGCGCTGGCGTTCGTCGCCGTCGCCTGGACCCGGTTCGGCCTGGTGTTCCAGGCGGGCCTGATGCTGACCGTCACCGTCGCCGCCTGCGGCAGCTCGGCGTGGGCCGCCCGCCGTCAGCTGCGGGCGACCGAGGAGGCGCTGGCCGCCGCGGGCGCCGCCCTGCTCGCGATCGACCTGGGCGCGGCGCGGGGTCGCGGGCTGTTCGCCCTCGAGGACGTGCCGCTGCGGCACTGGTGGTCGATCTCGTGCGCCGTCGTGGTCGTGGTCGCGGTACTGCTGGGCCGGTCGACCCGGACGACGGTGGTCTGGCCGCTCGTCGCGCTCGCGGCCGTGCAGCCGCTGCCGTTCCTGCTCCTCGGGAGCGACCTCGTCGAGGGCCCCGCCGGCGTGGCCGCCGCGCTGGGCCTGGCGGCCGCCGACGTCGTCGCGGCGCGGCGCCTGCGACCGCTGCTCGTCCCGGTCGCCCAGGTGCTGGCCGGAACCCTCGGGGCGGCCGGCGTGCTGGGCGGCCTCGCTGTGTCGGGCTGGGCGGACGCGGCCGACTCCTGGACGTCCACCGCTGTCCTCGCCGTCGCCGGCGCAGGCGTGCTCGCCTACGCCTCCCGGTCCCGTCCCGAGCTCGCCGGTCTGCCCCCGGCCGCGGTGCCCGGGGGTGTGGGAGGGGTGGTCGGGCTCGCGCTGGCCGGCTCGCTCCAGCACGCCGGGACGAGCGGGTGGTGGATCGCCGGCACCCTCGGTCTCGGCCTGCTCACCGGGGCGGCCCTCCTCTGGGCCGAGGGGCGGGCCCGGCTGGTCGCCGGCCCGGCAGCGGCCGGGGCGGCGCTGGTGCTCGTGCACGCGCTGCTGCTGGCCGACGACCGGCGGTTCGGCGAGCTGGCCGTCCTGGCCCTGGCCGCGACCGTTCCCGCCACCGGAGCCGCGGTGCGGATCCCCGCCCTGCGCGCCGCCGCGACCGCCACGGCCCTGCTCGCGCCGGGCGCCGCGATCCTGCTCGCCAGAGCCGACGACGTGATGTCCGCCGTCGTCGCCGGACTGCTCCTGGCGCTGCTCGCCGCAGCCGCCTTCGCCGTCGCGACGTCCCGCCGGACCTCCCCCGAGGAGCTCGCCGCCGCCGCGGTCGGTGCACTGACCGGGCTCGCGGCCGGAGCCACGTCCGCCTCCGCCGAGGCCTGGGGCCAGGTCGGCCTGCAGCTCGGCGTGGTCGGGATCGCCGCCGGGTGCTACGCCGTCGTCGCGGGACGCCGCCCGGTCGCCGTGGTCGCGGTGGCCGACCTGGTGGTCGCGACCTGGATCGCCGTGGGCGGTGCGGGGGTGGAGACGCCGGAGGCGTACACGCTGCCGGCCGCGGTCGGCCTCCTGGTGCTGGCCGTGCCGGCGCTGCGCTCGGGGGCGCCGTCCTGGGCGGCCGAGGGCGGGGCAGCCGGCGTCGCGCTGGTGCCGTCGGCGCTGGTCGTGGTCGCGGATCCCACGGCGCTGCGCCTGGTGCTGGTCGTCGCCGCCGCCGTCGCGCTCGTCGTCGCCGGCACGCTGTTGCACCGGCAGGCGCCGTTCGTCGTCGGCGCCGGTGTGCTCGTCCTGGTCACGGTCGGCCGGCTCGCCCCCTACGCGCCGCTGCTGCCGCGGTGGATCACCCTCGGCACAGCCGGCCTGCTGCTGCTCGTGGTCGGTGCCACCTACGAGCGGCGCCGACAGCAGGCCCGGGAGGCCGTGGCCTGGGTCGGTCAGATGCGCTGACCGGGTGCCCGCACACGTGCGCCGCCCTACGGTGAGGACGCCTCGCCGACCGGGAAGGAGGCGGTCATGGACCAGCAGGTCACCGATCGACCACCCGCTCCCCTGCCCTCCCGGGTCCGCCCCCCGCAGGTGCTGCTCGGGGTCGGAGCCGTCCTGCTGGTCAGCGCCGGCGCCGCCGTCGTCTCCGCCTCCGGCGGAACCGGTGCCCGCCTCCTGGTGCTCGCCCTCGCGGCGGTCGCGGCCGGCTTCGCGGTGCGCGCCGACCGCTCCCGGCTGCGCAGCTCCGCCGAGACCCTGGCGGCGAGCGCCGCCGGTCTCGCCCTTGCCGGGAGCGACATCGGCAGCCCGGCCGCGGGCGGGAGCCCGCTGCCGCCGCTCGCGCTCGCCGGCGCGTTCCTCGTGCTGCGCGTGCTCTCCCCCGGGCCCGCGGCCTGGCCCCTGGCCGCCTGGGCCGCCGCCCAGCTGGCGGTCCTGCGGTCGCTCGGTGGCGTCCCGGAGGCGCTCCACACCGCGCTGTTCCTGGGCGTCTCGCTCATCGGTCTGGCGGTGGCGCTGTGGGCGCGCCCCCTGGTCGCCCGGCTGACCCTGCTGACGACGGCGCCGTGGTTCGCCGCCGGCGTCCTCGCCGGCTCCCGGGAGGCCTGGACCGCCGGCCCCGCGGAGCGCTGGGCCGCGACGGCGCTCGTCACCGCGGCGGCCGCCGGGCTCCTGCTGGCGCGGCTGCGGCAGCCCCTGGACCTGCTGCTGGGGCCGCCCCGGCTGGTGCCGGTGGCCGCCGGTGCGGTGACCGCCGGAGCCGTCACCGGGGCGGCCTCCGCCGGGGGGCCGGTCGCGGTGGCGGTCGGTGGGTTCGTCGGCGTCCTCGTCGCCGCCACGGCCGCCGCCTCGCTGTCGGGCTGGCGGCGCGGGTTGCTCCTGCCCGCAGCCCTGACCGGCGGGGTGCTGCTCGCCGCCCTGTCGGTCCTCCGCCTCCTCGACGGCCGGCACTGGTCGGAGATCGCCCTGCTGCTCCTGCTCACCGCGGCACCGACCGTCTGGGTGGGCGCCGCCCGGCGGGACGACCGCCCGGTCGCTGCGCCCACGGCCGTCGGGTGCCTGGCCGGCGCCGCGCTCTTCGGGTTGCCCGACGGCTGGGCGACGCCGGCCCTGGTCGGAGTGCTGCTCACCGGCCTGTTCGTCCTCGCGCTGGGCACCGCCTCCCGGCTGGAGCCGGAGTCCCGCCGCGCGACGGCGACCGCCGCGGCGGCCTGCGCGGCAGCCGCCGTGGTCCTGCTGGCGGCCGCCGGACAGCCGGCACCGCTCGCGACGCACCTGGCGGTGCAGGGCGCGGTCACCCTGGCGTGGGCGTGGTGGAGCGGCCGCCCCGGGACCGCAGCCGCCGAGGACGCCGACCCGTCCGCGGCCTGGCGGGTCGGCTCGGGTGAGCTCGTCGTCGCCGCGTGGATCGTCGCGGACCTCGCGGGAGCCGGCGCGATCGAGGCCTACAGCCTCCCGGCCGCGCTCGGACTGCTGGCAGCCACGGGACGGGGGCTGCTGCGGGGCCCGTCGTGGTCGGCGTGGGGCCCCGGGCTCCTGGCCGCGGCCATCCCCTCGGGGCTGCTCGCCGTCCTCCGGCCCGACGTGCCGCGGGCGGTGGTCGTGCTCGCGCTCGCCGCCGTCGTGATGGTCGCCGGTGCCCGAGCCGGCCGACGCGCGCCGCTGTCGGTCGGCGCGTGGACCGCGCTGCTCGTCGGCCTCGGCCTCGCTGTCCGGGCGCTGCCCTGGCCGGCCGCCGCGGCCCTGCTGGTGGGCGCCGTGCTGCTGGCGATCGGCACCCGCCGGGAGCGCCGGCCGGTCGCCGGCTTCGCGACCCGACTCGCCGACCTGCGCTGAGCGACGCGGTCCGTCAGGGGCCGAACAGGACCTCGGCCCCCACCGGCCGGTACCCGGCGGCGAGGAAGGCGCGCAGCGACGCGCTGTTCGCCGGGGCCACCTGCGCCCACAGCGGTCCGGGCGCCAGCGCCGGCGCCGCCGCGACCAGCGCCGTCCCGAGGCCGCGCCCGCGGGCCGAGGGCTCGACCTCCACGGAGACCTCCCACCGGTCCGCCACACCCCGGCCGATCGCGAGCAGGCCGCCACCGTCGGGCGTCGTCCAGACTCGGACATCGCGCCGGTGCGCCAGGGCCCGGTCGACCCGGGGGTGGGCGGCCGCCTCCACCGGCAGCGCGCGCAGCGGCACCCCCGGTTCCACCCCTGCGGGCGGCGCCACGAGCACGGCGTCGACCACGCCGGGTTCGGCGCCGATCCGATCGCCCAGGGCGGCCAGGAAGCGCGCACCCAGTGGCGCGGCGAGCGGGTCGTGCGCCACGGCGCCCGCGACCCAGTCCGGGTCGACATCGGCGGCCACGACGTGCCAGGCAGACCCTCCGACGACGACTGCCCGCGCCCCAGGGGGCGCGGGCAGCACGGTCACGCTCGCATCGGCCGGCGGGTGGTTCCCCGCCGCGAGCACCTGCAGGAGCTCGCGGAGGGTCAGACCCGGAAGCCGAGCGCGCGGAGCTGCTCGCGGCCGTCGTCGGTGATCTTGTCGGGGCCCCACGGCGGCATCCAGACCCAGTTGATCCGGATGTCGTCGACGAGCCCGGGGCCGGGGCCGCCGGTCAGCGCCTGGCGGGCCTGGTCCTCGATGACGTCGGTCAGCGGGCAGGCCGCCGACGTCAGCGTCATGTCGATGATCGCGATGTTGTTGTCGTCGACGTCGAGGCCGTAGACCAGGCCCAGGTCGACCACGTTGACGCCCAGCTCGGGGTCGACCACGTCGCGCATGGCCTCCTCGAGGTCCTCGAGCAGCGCGGTCTTGTAGGCCGGCAGCTCGCCCGGCGCAGCGTCGGTGACGGGGGTGGCGTTCTCGGTGCTGCTCTCAGCGGTCATGGGGTTCCTCCGGCTGGGGCGGTGGGGTGGGTGGCCGGCGCAGTCGTGGCGGACAGTGCCCGGGCGGAGGCGTCCTTCAACGCCATCCAGCTCATCAGGGCGCACTTGATCCGGGCCGGGTACTTCGACACCCCGGCGAACGCGACGGCGTCCTCCAGCGTGTCCTCGAGCTTCTCGGCGACCGTGGGGTCGCCCTTGGCCTGCATGAGCGTCTTGAAGTCCTCGCCGGCGGCCAAGGCCTCGTGCACGCTCTTGCCCAGGACGAGGTCGTACATCGCGGAGATCGAGGCCTGGCTGATCGAGCAGCCCATGCCCTCGTAGGAGACGTCCGACAGGATCGGCTCCCCCTCGGCGTCACTCTCCAGGTGCACCCGGAGCGTCACCTCGTCGCCGCATGTCGGGTTGACGTGGTGCACCTCGGCCTCGAAGGGCTCGCGGAGACCTCGCCCGTGCGGGTTCTTGTAGTGGTCCAGGATGATCTCCTGGTACATCGACTCGAGCTGCATCAGTGCGACCTCACACCGTTCCGAAGAACTTCTGGGCCGCCCGAATTCCGTCCGCCAGGGCGTCGATGTCGTCGTAACCGGTGTGCACGTAGAACGTGGCCCGGGTGGTCGCCGGGACGCCGTAGCGCCGGACGACCGGCCAGGCGCAGTGGTGCCCGACGCGAACGGCGACGCCGGAGTCGTCGAGGACCTGGCCGACGTCGTGCGGATGGATGCCCTCGACGGTGAAGGAGATCGCTCCCCCGCGGGCCACGGTGTCGGGCGGACCGATCACGGTGACGCCGGGGATCTCGGCGAGCTTCTCCAGCGCGTAGCCGGTCAGCGCCTTCTCGTGCTCCTCGACGCGGTCCATGCCGAGGGCCTGCAGATACTCGACGGCCGCGGCCAGGCCGATGGCCTGCGCGGTCATCGGGACGCCGGCCTCGAAGCGCTGCGGCGGGGCGGCGAAGGTGCTGCCCTCCATCCGCACGATCTCGATCATCGAGCCGCCGGTCATGAACGGCGGCAGCTTGTCGAGGACCTCGTAGCGGCCCCACAGCACGCCGATGCCGGTCGGGCCCAGCATCTTGTGCCCGGAGAAGACCAGGAAGTCGGCGCCGAGCTCGGTGACGTCGACCGGCTGGTGCGGCACCGACTGCGCGCCGTCGACCAGCACCAGGGCACCGACCTCCCGGGCGCGGGCGATGATCTCGCCCAGCGGGTTGATCGTGCCGAGGATGTTCGACTGCTGGGTGATCGCGACGAGCTTGGTGCGCTCGTTGACCACGGTGGCGAGGTCGGAGAGGTCCAGCCGGCCGCCGTCGGTCAGGCCGAGCCAGCGCAGGGTCGCCCCGGTGCGCTCGCACAGCTGCTGCCACGGCACGAGGTTGGCGTGGTGCTCCATCTCGGAGACCACGATCTCGTCACCCTGCCCTACGGCGTACTCGCGGTAGGCCGGGTCCTTCGCCGTCGCGGCGTTGGACAGCGCGTAAGCCACGAGGTTGATCGCCTCGGTGCTGTTGCGGGTGAAGACGATCTCCCGCTCCGGGGCGCCGATGAACGCACCGATGGTGGCGCGGGCGGCCTCGTAGTGCCCCGTCGCCTCCTCTGCGAGCGCGTGCGCGCCCCGGTGCGGCGCGGCGTTGTACTGCTCGTAGAACTCCCGTTCGGCGTCGAGCACCGAGCGGGGCTTCTGCGAGGTCGCCCCGGAATCCAGGTAGACGAGCTTCTTTCCGTCCCGGACCGTGCGGCCCAGGATCGGGAAGTCTGCCCGGATCGCCTCGACGTCCAGGGGCAGGGGCGCGGGCTGCGCCCCGGCGGGACGCGAGGCGGTCTGGGTCATGCGCTCGCGCCCTCCGCGGCGGCCAGCTCGTTCGAGTCCTTGACGTAGGCGGCGTAGCCCTCGTTCTCGAGCTGGTCGGCCAGTTCGGCGCCACCCTCGGCGACGACCTTGCCGGCGACGAAGACGTGCACGAAGTCCGGCTTGATGTAGCGCAGGATCCGCGTGTAGTGCGTGATCAGCAGGAC
>JBBSKB010000070.1:0-17481 GCA_038256725.1 Mycobacteriales bacterium
CCGTGGCCGCGACCAGCGGCATCTCCGCGATCGTGGCGCCCGACGGCACCGTCGTCCGGTCCTCCGAGCTGTTCACCCCCGACGTGTTCGTCGAGGAGATCGCCCAGCGCGACTCCCGCAGCGTGGCGAGCCGGGTCGGGGCCGCACCCGAGTGGGTGCTCACCGCCCTCGGGCTCCTCGCCCTGGGGGCGGCGCTGCGGGTGAGGTCGAAGTCGCGCCCGCCGGCGGGAGCACGATGACCGCCCCGAGCGTTGGAACGAGCGTGGGACGACGACTACGCATGGCTGCTGGGCTCCTCGCGCTGGCCGAGGTGATCGTGTTCGTCCTCGTCGCGCAGTGGATCGGCGTGGGCGCGACGGTGCTCGCCGCGATCGCCACCAGCGCGCTCGGCTGGGCCCTGCTGGCCCGCCAGGGGACCAAGGCGCTGATCGAGTTGCGGGAGAGCGCCCGCACCCGCCGGACGACGGCCGGCCGCGAGCTGGGCGACGCCGGGCTCGTCGCCGTCGGCGGGCTGCTGATGGTGCTGCCGGGCTTCATCGGCGACGTGCTGGGGCTGCTGTGCCTGCTCCCGGGCACCCGGTCGCTGGTCCGCGCCGCGCTGGGCCGGCTGATCGCCTCCCGGCTGCCCGTCGGCCTGCGGCCGCCGGTGCGGGTGGACAGCGTGCGGACCGCGGAGATGCCTCGTCAGGACGACGTCCGGATGCCGCCCCTGGTCATCGAGGGCGAGGTGCTGCGCGGCCCCGACGGGCGCCCGCAGAGCTGATCGCGCCTCGACCCCGGTCGGCGGGCACGACCTCGGAACGCAGAACGGCCCCGGTGGCAATCCACCGGGGCCGAACCGAACTGCGTGCTGGGGTCAGCTGGCGCGCGTGCGCCGGCCGCGGAGCACCTCGAGGCGCTCGGCCAGGACCTCTTCGAGGTCCTCGACGGAGCGACGCTCGAGCAGCATGTCCCAGTGGGTGCGCGGCGGCTTGACCTTCTTGGGAGCCGGCTCGGCACCGCCGACCAGCTTGGCCGCGGCACCGTCGAACTTGCACTCCCACGTGTCGGGAAGCTCGGCGTCATCGGCGAAGGGCACCGTGAACAGGTGACCCGAGGGGCATCGGTACTCGGCGTACTGCCGGTCGATGGGCGCGGTGTTCCGTTCGGTCTCGTAGCTGACGCTGCCCAGTCGGCTGCCGCGCAGGGAACGTTCGCCCATTGCACACCGTCCTCTCGTACGTGGTGTCGGTCGGGACTCGACTCCGGTCCATGGGCCATACCCACGAACCGAGGAGTCACAGAGATGAACGACAGATTCGGCGAAGAGATTCCGCCTAGATGACTCCCCATCATCGCATGGGGTGGGGTCCGGACCCCCTTCGCCCCTCGGAGGGGTGAGGTCCGCGGCTCAGGGGAGCGCGAGCTGCCCCGGACCGGCCGCCGTGGGCCCCAGCTGGCCCCGCACGTGGTGCCGCCGGCAGAGCACCTGGTAACGCACGGCAGGGGAGGAACCGGGCTCTCCACCGGGCAGCTCGGCCGGCGCGGTGTCGGCGACGACGACCGTCTCGCCCGCCCGCACCATGACGCCGTCCACGACGCGGGCGTTGAGCAGCCCCGGGAGGCCGCACCAGCACAGCACCTCGACCTGCACCCGCTGGACGTCGTCCGCAACCTCCAGGAGGCGCTGGGTGCCCGGGAACAGCCGGGTGCGGAAGTCGGTGGTCAGGCCGAACGCGTAGACGTCGACGTGGAACTGGTCGACGAGCTCGGCCAGCTGGTCGACCTGCCCACCGCTGAGGAACTGCGCCTCGTCGACGATCAGGTAGTCGACGCGGTCACCGGCGGCCCAGCGGTCGCGGACCAGCAGGCGCAGATCGGTGTCGGCGTCGATCTCGATCGCCGGTCGGCACAGACCCACCCGCGAGCTGATCTGCGGCTCCGTCGACCGGTCGCCCTGGGTGACCAGCAGGCCGTGTCGTCCCTGCCGGCTCTGGTTGTGGTCGACCTGCAGGGCGAGGGTGGACTTCCCGCAGTCCATCGGGCCGTGGAAGAAGCTCAGGTGCGCCGGGGCGGGATGCCGCCGGCGGTCACCGGATGCCGGGACGGCGGACGGCTCCGGCAGCTCGCCGACGAACGAGGAGTCGACCGCGCTCACACCGGCTCCGCGGGGGTGCGCCCGCGCAGGGGCATCACGCCCATTGGCCGCGCTCCTCGAGCACGTCGCGGAGCATCGCCGGTCGGTCGGTCATGATGCCGTCCACGCCGAGGTCGAGCATGGCCCGCGCCTCGTCGGGGTCGTCCACCGTCCAGACGTGCACCTGCAGGCCGCGAGCGTGCGCGGCGGCGAGGAAGCGCTCGTCGACCAGCGCCCGCCCGCCCAGCTGCAACGGCACCTGCGCGCACCCCGCCTGGATGCGCACGAGCCCCGCGGCCCGGGGGGAGTAGGAGGACAGCCGCAGGGCTGCCACCCCGCGAGGGCCCAGCGAGGTGCAGACGGCCGGGCCGAAGAGCCGGCGGGCCGCGGCGATGCGGGCGTCCGAGAAGGACCCGAGGCAGATCCGGTCCGCGACCCCCATCCGGTGCACCAGCCGCACGAGCGGCGCGAGGACGCCGGCCGCCTTGACGTCGAGGTTGAACTTCACGTCCGGCCAGGCGCCGAGGAGGTGTTCGAGCCGCATGATCGGCTCGCGGCCCCCGATCCGGGCCTCGGTCAGCTCGGACCAGTGCAGGGCGTCCACCCGGCCGGTGCGGTCTGTCACCCGCTCCAGCGTGGCGTCGTGGAAGGCCACGAGGGTGCCGTCGGCGGTGATCTGGACATCTGTCTCGAGGTACCGGTAGCCGAGATCCACGCAGGCCTGGAAGGCCGGCAGCGTGTTCTCCAGGTGCTCGATGGCGCCGCCGCGGTGGGCGATGGCGAGGGGTGTCGGCGCGTCGAGGAATGCGAACCGCGCAGAGGGCACGACGACACGCTAGTCAGCCCCGCCGACCTGCGCTCCGGGCCCCCTGCCGGGGCAGCCCCCATCCGCCCGACAGGACCGCTGGTCAGCGCTTCGCATCGCGGTTCGGGGTGTCCCTGGCGTGTTCACCGGTTCCTGTCGGCCGCGGCGTCTAGCGTCCCGTCCCGTGGCACAGCACGCGACCGGAACGGTGACGCACCCCCCGATCTCCCCCGCACCCAACCGGGGGAGCAGCGAGGCGCGGCGGTGCGGGTGGTGTCGCCGCGTCCTCCCCGAGCAGGGGTCGGTCGGCCGGCCACGGTTGTACTGCGGCCAGGCGTGCCGCCAGCGCGCCTACGAGCAGCGCTCCGCCGCGGCGAAGGCCGGCCTGCCGGACGACGTCGTCCTGGTGTCCCGCGCCGAGCTCGACGGGCTGCAGGACCGGCTCTACCAGCTCCGGTGCGCCCTGGAGGACGTCCAGACCCTGCTGACCGAGAAGCCGACCAAGGCCGAGCTCGAGCGCTCGCTCACCGACCTGGTCCACTCCACGGGGCGCCTCGACCGGCTCTGGGTCACCGAACGCGGCTGACCGCCGGGGGGCCGCGTTCGGTCAGCCCCGATCAGTCCGGATCGGTCGTGTCGCCGTCGTCGTCGCCCTGCTCCGGGTCCGAGTTGTCCGGCAGGTTGCCCTGCTCGTCGCTGCCCGGGTCGTCACCGTCGCGGTTCCCGCTGTCGTCGTCGGTCGTGCCGTCATTCTGGTCCGTCCCGGCGGCCGAGCACGCGGTCATCGTGGCACCGCCACCGAAGATCGCCAGAGCGGCCATGAGAGCGGCGAGCGGTCGTCGGATCTGCATGCTCCGACCCTACGAAGACCTGGCCCGCACCGCCCGTCGAAGTCCTGCCCTGCGGCCCTCCTTACGTCACTGTTACGTAATGCGGGTGGTGTGACTGGACGGGGGAGCTGTGGCGGGCGAGGCGCCCAGGCGGCCCGGTGGGTCGTCAGGACGGGCACGACCTGCAGGCGGCCGCCCGGGCGACCCGTGGCGCGTTGTCGCCGGCACCGGCGGCACACGGCCTGGTCGTCCGCGGAGCCTCGGGCGGACGGGTCGCGGGCGCGCCAGGGGAGCTGTGCCGGCATGACCCGGTCGGGGACCGACCGGGTCATGATCATCCGGCGGCTCCAGACCCCTCTCCGGACTCACCACTCATGCGCCGATAATGCACATTATGTCAACTCATCTGGTTCCGGGTGCTCAGCCGATCTCGCTGCGGGAGATCCGGATCCAGCCGGCGACCATCGGCGCCACGAGCCACAGCGCCAGCGTCGTCGCCAGCCGCGCCCAGTCCTCGCCGCCGGAGAGCGCACCCTCGAACATCGGCGACATCGTCGTGGCCTGGTCCAGCCAGTCGCGCACCCAGGCGAGCGCGCCGACGGTGTTGGCCACGATCGTCACGACCGTCGGGAGCACGAAGTACAGGACGATCGCCAGCGGTGAGCTGAGCAGCAGCATGCCGAAGGCGACCCCGATGAGGATCGTGAGCACCTGGACCAGCGCCACCTGCGCCAGCTGCGCGGCGGGAATCCCCCAGTCGGTCGCGTCGCTCGTCAGGATCGGCGTGAGCAGTGCCCCCAGAGCCGAGGCGAGCAGGGCGGCCACCGTCCCGGACAGGCCGAGCAGCACGCCGACGATCACCTTGGCGGTGAGCACCCGCGAGCGGTGCGGAACGAGGGCGAACGTCGTCATCGCCGTCCGTTGCGACCATTCGCTGGTGACCAGCAGGATGCCGACGACGGGCAGCAGCAGGTTCACCGGCAGCTGGGTCGTCGCCACGAACATCGCGAAGGTCTTGTCCGGCTCCTCCGCGAAGAGCATCTGCAGCGTCACGACTGCCAGCGCCGCCAGCGCGACGACCAGCAACAGCCAGAAGCCGGCGCGGGTGTCGTAGGTCTTGCGGAGCTCCACCCGGACGAGCCGCGGCAGCGACGGCGCCGCAACGGGCTCCGCCGGGCGGAGGTCAGGAGTCGGGTTCGTCGTGGCGGTGCTCATGCGGAGGTCTCCTGGATCTGGGGGGTGACGGCGCCGTCGGCGGCCGGGCCGGTCAGCGAGCGGAACAGCTCCTCGAGCCGGTCTCCCCCGGCGGGACGGAGCTCCAGCAGCGGCACCCCGCCGGTGGCGGCAGCGATGCCGACCGACTCGGCCGGACCGTCGGCGATCAGCGCGTCCGCGGGGCCGGGGGTGACGCCGATACCGGCCGCGGCCAGGACGCCGGTCAGGGCCGCACGGTCCCGCGCGCGCACGAGGGTGCCGGTGCTCGCCAACAGCTCCTGGCTGCTCCCCTGGGCCACGATGCGCCCACCGGCGATGACGACGAGCTGGTCGGCCACCGCCTCGACCTCGCGCAGCAGGTGCGAGGAGAGCAACACCGTGCCGCCGCGCTCGGCGAAGCTCCGCAGCAGCCCGCGCATCCAGAAGATGCCCTCCGGGTCCAGCCCGTTGGCCGGCTCGTCCAGGATCAGCACCTGCGGGTCGCCGAGCAGCGCCATGGCCAGGCCGAGCCGCTGCCGCATGCCCAGGGAGTACTTGCCCACCCGCTTGCCGGCCGGCTTGCCGGCGAGGCCGACCTGGGTGAGGACCTGGTCCACGCGGGGCCGGTCGACGCCCATGACCATCGCGGAGAGGGTCAGCGCCTCCCGGCCGGTGCGGCCGCCGTGCTGCGCCCCCGCGTCCAGCAGCACGCCGACGTGCCGACCCGCATTCGGCAGCTCGCGGTAGGGCCGCCCGGCCACCGTGGCGGCGCCGCTGGTCGGCAGGGTCAGGCCGCAGACGGCGCGCAGGGTGGTGGACTTGCCGGCTCCGTTGGGCCCGAGGAAGCCGGTGACGGTGCCCGGTGCGCAGGAGAAGGAGACGTCGGAGACGGCGAGCTGGGCGCCGTACCGCTTGGTCAGGTGTTCGACGGTGATCACCTCATCACCCTCCCCCGGCCGTGTGCTCCCCCGCGTCGTGCCGAGGGCGATTCAGCGCAGACCAAGGTCTGCGGTCCGCGCCCGGTCCTCGACTTTCGTCGCTGTCTCCGAAGCGCCGCGCTCCGTAGCCTGCGGGGGTGAGCACCGCCGTCCGACCACACCCCGGCGTGGACCACCCCTCGCTCGTGCCGGCCCTGCTGCTGGCCGACTCCCTCTCCCCCGGCGGCCTCGACGACGACGCACGCCGGCCGGTGCGCCGGTCGGTGCGCGACTGGGTCGTCGACGTCACGGTGTTCCTCTCGGCGGTCGGGCTCGGCCTCCTCCTCCTGCTCGAGTCGACCGTGCGTGCCGATCCGCCGCCGGACGGCCTCGTCTCCGCCGACCTGCTCGTGGGCGCGGTCGGCTGCCTCCTGCTCTGGGCGCGCCGCCACCGGCCGGTGGCCGTGGCCGTGGGAATCGCGCTGATCGGCGCGGTCTCCGCGATGAGCGGGGTCGCGGTCCTCATCGCGCTGTTCACCGTGGCCGTGCACCGCACCTGGCGCACGGTGCTGCTCGTCGCGGCGCTGAACATCGCCACGTTCCTGGTCTACGACCACCTGCGGCCGGATCCGGAGATGCCGAGCCCCGTGACGATCGCGCTCGTGGTGGTGCTCACCGCCGCCGTCGTGGCGTGGGGCATGTTCGTGCGCGCGCGCCGGCAGCTCGTCGTCTCGCTGCGCGACCGGGCCGTGCGCGCGGAGACCGAGCAGCGGCTGCGCGTGGACCAGGCCCGCCAGCTCGAGCGCACCCGCATCGCCCGCGAGATGCACGACGTCCTGGCCCACCGTCTCTCGCTGCTGAGCATGCACGCCGGTGCGCTCGAGTACCGCCCCGACGCCGCGCCGGCGGAGGTCGCCCGGGCCGCCGGGGTGATCCGGGCCAGCGCGCGGGGCGCCCTCGAGGACCTGCGCGAGGTGATCGGCGTGCTGCGCGACACCGGTGACGGTGTGTTGTCCGACCGCCCGCAGCCGACCCTCGCCGACCTCTCCGACCTGGTCGAGGAGTCCCGCGCCGCGGGCCTGCGGGTGCGCCTGGAGTACCGGGTGCCCGACGTGGCGGCGGTGCCGACCGTGACCGGCCGCACCGTCTACCGGGTGGTGCAGGAGGCGCTGACCAACGTCCGCAAGCACGCCGGGGGCACGGTCGCCTACGTCCGCGTGACCGCCGATCCCGGCGCCGGCATCGAGGTCGAGGTCACCAACCCGGTGCCGCTGGGCGCCGACCTGGGCACCCCGCTCCCCGGCTCGGGCACCGGCCTCGTCGGCCTGGTCGAGCGGGTCGGCCTCGCCGGCGGCAGGCTCGAGCACGGCTGGACCGCCGACGGCGAGTTCCGGCTCCGGGCGTGGCTGCCGCACCCCCGGCCGGCGGCGGAGGCGTGACCGGGCCCATCCGGGTCCTCGTCGTGGACGACGACCCCCTGGTGCGCGCGGCGCTGTCCATGGTGCTCGGCGGCTCCGGGGACTGCCTGCTCGTCGGTGAGGCCGCCGACGGCGCGGAGGTGCCGGCCGCCGTCGACGAGCACGCCCCGGACGTCGTCCTCATGGACATCCGCATGCCGCACGTCGACGGGCTGACCGCGAGCGAACGGCTGCGCGCCCACCCGGGCGGCCCGGAGGTCATCGTGCTCACCACGTTCGACGCCGACGCCTCGGTGCTCCGGGCGCTGCGCGCCGGGGCCAGCGGTTTCCTGCTCAAGGACACCCCGCCGGCGGCGATCGTGGACGCCGTCCGGCGGGTGGCAGCCGGGGAGCCGATGCTCTCCCCCACCGTGACCCGCCAGCTGATGGCGCACGTCGCCGACGCCGGAGATGCGCCGACGGGCCCCGACGACCGCCGGGCAACCGCCCTCGCCCTGCTGGAGCGGCTCAGCGACCGCGAGCGCGAGGTGGCGCTGGCCGTCGGACGCGGGCTGTCCAACGCGCAGATCGCCGCGGAGGCCTACCTGAGCGTGGCCACCGTGAAGGCGCACGTCTCCCGGTTGCTCACCAAGCTGGAAGCGGCCAACCGGGTGCAGGTGGCCCTGGTCGTGCACGACGCCGGCCTGGCCTGAGCACCGCAGCGTCGATCGGCGGACCGAGCGGCGTGCTGCCGGCCGCTGCCAGGTGAGTGCGGTTGACTCGCCGGCGTGGACGCGGCGGGCCGGATCTGGGACCGGGTCACCGCTCCGACTCCCGACCTCTCCCCCACCCTGCTCCTCGGCGCGGCCGCCCTGGCCGCGCTGCTCGTCCTCCACGCACCGCTGTGGCGGCGCACCCGGCACGCGGTGACCATCGCCCACGAGGGTGCGCACGGCGTGGTGGCGCTCGCCGCCGGCCGCCGGCTCTCGGGGATCCGGCTGCACTCCGACACCTCCGGGGTGACGGTCTCCGCCGGACGGCCGACCGGGCCGGGCATGGTGCTCACCTGCGCCGCCGGCTACACCGGCCCCGGCCTGTTCGGCCTGGGCGCGGCCGCCCTGCTGGCCGCCGGCCACGCCGTCGGGCTGCTGTGGGGTCTGGTCGCCCTCCTGGCGCTGCTGCTGGTGCAGATCCGCAACTGGTACGGCCTGTGGTCGGTCCTGGTCAGCGGCGGGCTGGTGCTGGCCGCGACGTGGTGGCTCCCGCCCGAGGGTCAGGCCGCCGCCGCGGCGCTGATCACCTGGTTCCTGCTGCTGGCCGCTCCGCGCGCCGTCCTCGAGCTGCAGGCCGCCCGTCGGCGCCGGGGCGCACCGGACTCCGATGCCGACCAGCTGGCCCGGCTCACCCGTATCCCGGGCCTGGTCTGGGTCGGCGTCTTCCTGGCCGTCGACGTCGGCGCGTTGCTGCTGGGGGGTAGCTGGTTGCTGACCTGAGGGGTCAGTGCCGCTCGTCGGCCGTGCGGTGCTCCAGCGGCGGTGTGCCCGCGCGGGTCCGCCGGCGGGGTTCGCAGCCCGGCGGCTGGCTCACCGGCTCGACGTGCGGCGCCGGCGGGACGTCCAGCACCAGGTCGGTGTGGTCGACGATGACCTGCCGCCCGTGGTGCCGGATCTCCAGCGGATCGCCGTCCACCAGCCGGTAGGTGGCCGTCGTCGGGGTCACCGAGACGACCAGCTTGCGCCCGCGGAAGACCATCCGGAACCGCAGCCGGGTCAGCCGGCGGGGCAGCCGAGGTGCGAAGGTGAGCGCTCCGTCGTGGTCCCGCATCCCGCCGAAGCCGGCGACCGCCACCGTCCAGCCGCCGGCCAGCGAGGCGATGTGCAGCCCGTGCCCGGAGTTGTGGTGCAGGTTCTGCAGGTCGGTGAGCGCGGCCTCGGCCCAGTAGTCGTAGGCCAGGTCCAGGTGCCCGGTCTCGGCGGCGACGACGCCCTGCTGGCTGGCCGACAGCGACGAGTCCCGCGTCGTCCGCGCCTCGTAGTAGGCGAAGTTCGCGATCTTCTCCTCCAGGGTGAAGGCGTCCCCCCGCAGGTGCAGGGCCATGACCAGGTCGGCCTGCTTCACGACCTGCTTCCGGTAGATCTCGAAGTAGGGGTAGTGCAGCAGCAGCGGGTAGTTCTCGGCGGGCGTACCGGCGAAGTCCCACTCCTCGTGGTGGGTGAACGCGTCGGACTGCATGTGCACGCCGCGCTGGGTGTCGTAGGGCACCGCCATCAGCGCTGCCGCACGCAGCCACACCTCCACCTCCGCCTCGGCGACGCGGAGCCGGCCGGCGACGTCGGGCTGGCGGGTCACGGCCCGCGCCGCCTCGCGCAGGTTGCGCTGCGCCATGAGGTTGGTGAAGACGTTGTTGTCGACCACGGCGGTGTACTCGTCGGGACCGGTCACGCCGTCGATGCGGAACCCGTGCTCGGCGTCGAAGTGCCCCAGGGAGGCCCACAGCCGCGCCGTCTCGATCAGCAGCTCGGCGCCGAAGTCGCGGTCGAAGTCGGCGTCGTCGGTGGCGTTGAGGTAACGGACGACGGCGTCGGCGATGTCGGCGTTGATGTGGAAGGCCGCGGTGCCGGCCGGCCAGTACCCCGAGGTCTCCTCGCCGCGGATGGTCCGCCACGGGAAGACCGCGCCGCGCAGCCCCAGCACCCGTGCCCGCTCGCGGGCGAGCTCCAGGATCGAGTGCCGCCAGCGCAGCGCGTCCCGGGCGGCCTCCGGAGCGGTGTAGGTGAGCACCGGCAGGACGTAGGTCTCGGTGTCCCAGAAGGTGTGCCCGTCGTAACCGGGCCCGGTGAGCCCCTTGGCCGGGATGGGCTGGCGCTCGCCGCGCAGACCGGCCTGCAGGACGTGGAACATCCCCACCCGGACGGCCTGCTGCAGCTCGTCGTCGCCCTCGATCTCGACGTCGGCCTCGTCCCAGTGCTGATCGAGCAGGTCGCGCTGCTCGCGCATCAGCCGGTCGAACCCGGCGAGCTTCGCGGTGGCCAGCGCCGCCTCGACCTGGTCGCGCAGGGCGGCTCCGGATCGGCGCGAGGACCAGCCGTAGGCGAGGAACTTGATCAGCTTCAGTGAGCCGCCCGGTGGGATGCGCGCGGCCAGCGTGTACCGGGCGAGGTCCCCGTTGGCCAGGATGTCCTCGGTGCTGCTGTCCGGGATCTCCACGACGTGGTCCATCCCGGCCGCCACCCGCAGCCGGCTGCGCGCCGTCTGGTGCACCAGCACCGCGCGTCGGCCGCGGCCGACGGAGAACTCGGGCTGCAGCGGCCGGCTCAGGGACGCCGAGGCACGTGGGTCGTCGCTGTCGCCGTGGCCCAGCTCGTTGGCCAGCAGGTCGGACTGGAGCGCGACGTAGAGGTCGCCGAGGTCGTCGATGACCTCGACCTGGTACTCGATCGCGGCGATCGAGCGGCGGGCCAGCGACACCAGCCGGGTGCTGGTGACCCGCACGCTGCGGCCGCCCGGCGAGCGCCACTCGGTCACCCGCCGCAGCACCCCGGCGCGGAGGTCGAGGGTGCGCCGGTGCTCGAGGATCTCGCCGTAGTTCAGGTCGAGCGGTGAGTCCTTGACCAGCAGCCGGATGAGCTTGCCGTCGGTCACGTTGACGACGGTCTGCCCCTGTTCGGGGTAGCCGTAGCCGGCCTCCGCGTACGGCAGCGGCCGCTCCTCGTAGAAGCCGTTGAGGTAGGTGCCCGGGACGACGACCGGCTCGCCCTCGTCGAACGAGCCGCGCATGCCGATGTGCCCGTTGGCCAGCGCGAACACCGATTCGTGCACACCCAGCGAGGAGTGGTCCAACCCGACCTCGGTGAGCGACCACGGCTCGATCGGGAAGCTGGCCCGCCCCTCGGTCACGGGTGCTCCCCCAGCAGCTCGGCGAGGTCGGGAACGACGACGTCGGCGCCCGCGGCCGCCAGGCCCTCGGCCTGACCGACCCGGTCCACGCCCACCACGAAGCCGAACTGCCCCGCCCGCCCGGCGGCCACCCCGGACAGCGCGTCCTCGAACACGACCGCCTCCGCGGGGTCGACCCCGAGCGCCCGGGCGCCGGCGAGGAACGTGTCGGGCGCCGGCTTGCCGCGCAGCTTCTCGCGCGCAGCCACCACGCCGTCGATCCGTGCGTCGATGAGGTCGGCGAGGCCGGCCGTGGCGATGACCTGCTCGCCGTTGGCCGAGGCGGTCACCACCGCCGCGGGCAGCCCGGCGGCCTTCACCGCGCGGAGGTAGCGCACCGAGCCCGGGTAGACCTCGACGCCGTGCTCGTCCAGCTCCCGGAGGACCAGCACGTTCTTGCGGGCGGCGATGCCCTGCACCGTCGCCGCGTCGGGTGCATCCCCCGGGTCGCCCTCCGGGAGGGTGATGTCCCGGCTGGCCAGGAAGTCCCGGACGCCGTCGGCCCGCGGCTTGCCGTCGACGAAGCGGTTGTAGTCCGCCTGGTCGAACGGGCGCGCCCCCGGTTCGGCGGACTGCAGGTACTCGTCGAACGTCCGTTTCCAGGCGGCCATGTGCACGGTGGCGGTGCGCGTCAGCACGCCGTCGAGATCGAAGAGGCAGGCGCGGACGGACCCGGGCAACCCCAGGCCGGATACAGGCACGGCAGCGACGGTACCGGCGTGCGGGCGGTCGCACGCGCCGGACGGGTCAGGGCAGGAACGTGCCGCCACCGGCGAGCGCCGTGCGGCCCTGCTGCCTAGGGTCGCTGCGGGGCCGCGCACGCCGGTACCCCCGGCCGACCTGGGCCGATCCAGCGATCCCGAGGAGCTCCGCATGGCCGACCGTCCGATCCCGTCCAGCCCGTACGACTTCCTCCCGCAGGTGCCCTCCTTTACGGTGACCAGCTACGACGTGACCGACGGCGGGGCGCTGCCGATGCCGCACGTCAGCGGCGTCATGGGTGCCGGCGGCGAGGACCGCTCCCCCCAGTTGTCCTGGTCGGGCTTCCCCGAGGGCACCCGCAGCTTCGCGGTCACCGTCTTCGACCCGGACGCCCCGACGGCCAGCGGCTTCTGGCACTGGGCGGTGGCGAACATCCCGGCCTCGGTGACCGAGCTCGCCTCCGACGCCGGCAGCAAGGACACCCCGGGCCTGCCCGACGGGGCGGTGCAGCTGGCCAACGACGGCGGCTTCGCCGGGTACGTCGGCGCCGCTCCCCCGGCCGGGCACGGGCCGCACCGCTACTTCGTCGTGGTGCACGCCGTGGACACCGAGACCCTCGACGTCGACGCGGACACCCGACCGGCGGTGCTGGGCTTCAACCTGTTCTTCCACACGCTGGCCCGGGCGACCATGGTCGTCACCTACACGCAGGATTGAGCGGATCCCATCGGCGGGGCGGCGACGCCCAGGGTCGCCAGGCGGGCGAACCCGATCCGCTCGTAGACCCGGGCGACGTCGTCGTCACCGGCGGCCAGGAACACCAGGTCGGCGGTCTCGCGGGCGTGGGCGACCAGCGCGGAGGCGATGCCGGCCCCCAGGCCCCGGCCGCGCAGCCGCGGCGCCGTCGCCACCCCCACGATCTCGCTGACGACGGCGTCGTCGACGGATACCGGCTGGTGCAGGCCGACGGCGACCGGCACCCCGCGCTCGATCGCCACCATCATCACCGTGCGGCCGGTGGCGATCCGCTCGCGCAGCGCGGCGGTGCCCGCGGCCTCCTGCAGCGCGGGCTCCGGCCGGGTGGCGTGGATGTCGGCCGGGCCGCCCGGGTGGGCGAACGCCACCGCGGAGACCTCCTGGTAGTGCGGCAGCTCGGGGTCCTCGGCGCCCACCACGTAGAGCCGCACGCCGGCCGGGAACAGCAGCTCGACCGGCTCGTCGGCCACCAGCAGCGGGAGGACGTCGATCTCCAGCCCGGCCGCGCGGGCCGCGGCGGCCACCTCGGGCGTGCACTCCGGGATCCACTCCAGCGCGCCGGGGAGCCCGGCGGCGTCCTGGAGGTCCAGAGCGGCGCGCACGTCGGCGACGGTCACCTTCGAGTCGGTGCCCCGCCGGGGGCGGGCCGGATAGGGCCAGGACGGATCGCCGAGCGGGACGTCGAGGGCGCCGGCCGGCTCGATCCGCGCGTCCGGGAGCGGCGCGGCGGCGTGGTAGCGCTCGATGCACTCGAGCAGTCCCGGGCGGGCTGGCACAGCCAGAACCCTAGACCGGCACCGCGCCGTCACCGGCTTGCCGGCTCCGGGCGGACGCCCTCCTGACCCGCACGGGTGACCCGCGCGCAAGGGTGCGCGGGCCCGGACGGCACGATGGGGGGTGTGACGGCAGGGACGCGCGGCTCCATCTCGCCCTACGCGGTGTTCGACCGCGACTCGTGGCGAGCACTCGCCGCGGGGTCGCGACTCCCCCTGGACGAGGCGGATCTCTCCGCGCTCGCCTCGCTGGGTGACCGCATCGACCTCGACGAGGTGGCCACCGTCTACCTGCCGCTGGCCCGCCTGCTGGGGCTGCACGTCACCGCCAGCCGCCGGCTGTGGGCGGCGCAGAGCGAGTTCCTCGGCGACTCGACGGCCAAGGTGCCCTTCGTCATCGCCGTCGCCGGCAGCGTCGCCGTCGGCAAGAGCACCACCGCGCGGCTGCTGCAGACCCTGCTGGCCGCCAGCCCCGGGTCCCCGCGGGTGGATCTCGTGACGACCGACGGCTTCCTGATGCCCAACGCCGTCCTCGAGGCCCGCGGGCTCATGGGCCGCAAGGGCTTTCCGGAGAGCTACGACCGCCGAGCGCTGCTGCGTTTCCTGGCCGACGTGAAGAGCGGTCGCGAGGAGGTGTTCGCGCCCGTCTACGACCACCAGTCCTACGACATCGTCCCGGGCCGGCAGCAGGCCGTGGACCGCCCCGACATCCTGGTCGTCGAGGGGCTCAACGTGCTGCAGGCAGGTCGTCGATCCGACGGCACCGCCCCCGAGGTGTTCGCCTCCGACTTCTTCGACTTCTCCGTGTACGTCGACGCCTCCGAGCCCGACATCCAGACCTGGTACGTGGAGCGGTTCCTCGCGCTCCGGCGCACCGCGTTCGCCGACACCTCGGCCTTCTTCCACCGCTTCGCCGGCCTGACCGACGAGCAGGCACGGGACACCGCGCTGGGCATCTGGGCCGCCGTCAACGCGCCGAACCTGCGGGACAACATCGCGCCGTCCCGGTCCCGCGCCCGGCTGGTGCTGCAGAAGGCGGCCGACCACTCCGTGCGCCGGATCCTGCTCCGCAAGCTCTGACCCGGCCGCCGACCGCGGCGGCTTGGCACATGTCCACCACTCGTCGGGATGACGTGGTGACCTGCGTCACCCGTTCTTGCACGGGGAGGCGCGCACACTGGTCGGCGTTCGGTGATCAAACGCTCACCTGCAGCCACCAGGGCCCACGAGGCCCGGACGGACGGAACCAGCCATGTGCTCCCACGTAACCCCGTGCCCCGACGTCGACAGCGACGCGCGTGATCTCGCCGCGGTCGTCAGCAGCCACCCCGAGCAGGGCTGGAGCCTGCTGTGCAACGGCGTCGTCCTGTTCGACGACGACGGCGAGCTGCTCCCCGACGGCCGCGCCGTCACCCACCCGCACACCTGGCTGGCCCCGGAGCGCGTCAGCGCCTGAACACCGCGCTGCTCCCCCGGCGCACCCCGCCGAGCGGGTCAGCTCTGCGCGCCCACCACGTCGGCCGTCGTCCCGAGGTCATCGGGTGCTCCCGCCGCCCGCTCCGGCGTAGACCCGTTCGCGCTCGGCGAGTGGTCACCGAAGTCGTGCTCGGCGAACGCCTCGATCGGCGGGCAGGCGCAGACCAGGTTGCGGTCGCCGTAGGCCTGGTCGATCCGGCGGACCGGGCTCAGGTACATGCGGCCCTGCAGCCCGCGGACGGGGTAGATCGCGGTCGTCCGGGGATAGGGCCGCTCCCACTCCCCCGCGAGCATCGCCAGGGTGTGCGGCGCGTTGCGCAGCGGGTTGTCCGTGGCGTCGTACTCCCCGGAGGCGACCTTCTCGATCTCGCCCCGGATGGTCACCATCGCCTCGACGAAGCGGTCCAGCTCGGCCTTGTCCTCGCTCTCGGTCGGCTCGACCATGAGCGTGCCGGCGACCGGGAAGCTCATCGTCGGTGCGTGGAAGCCGAAGTCGATGAGCCGCTTGGCGATGTCGTCGTTGGTGATCCCGGTTGCCTTGGTGAGCGGCCGGATGTCGAGGATGCACTCGTGGGCGACCATGCCGTCCGCGCCGGTGTAGAGGACCGGGAAGTGCTCGCGCAGCCGGGTGGCCAGGTAGTTGGCGCCCAGGATCGCGTGCTCGGTCGCCTTCGTGAGGCCGTCGGGGCCCATCAGCCGGACGTAGGCCCAGGAGATGGGCAGGATGCCGGCGGAGCCGAAGGGGGCGCCGGAGACGGCCGGCCCCTGGCCGCCGGTATCGACGAGCGGGTGGCCGGGCAGGAACGGCACCAGGTGCTCGGCGACGCCGATGGGACCGACACCGGGGCCGCCGCCGCCGTGCGGGATGCAGAAGGTCTTGTGCAGGTTGAGGTGGCTGACGTCGGAGCCGAAGCGGCCGGGGCGGGCGAGCCCGACCAGGGCGTTGAGGTTCGCGCCGTCGACGTAGACCTGCCCACCGGCGTCGTGCACCGCGGCGCAGATCTCGCGCACCTCGGTCTCGTACACCCCGTGCGTGGAGGGGTAGGTCAGCATGATCGCGGCGAGCCGCTCGGCGTGCTGGTCGACCTTCGCGCGCAGGTCACCGAGGTCGACGTTGCCGGCCTCGTCGCAGCCGACGACGACGACCCGCATGCCGGCCATGACCGCGCTGGCGGCGTTCGTGCCGTGCGCGGAGCTCGGGATCAGGCAGACGTCGCGGCCCTCGTCGCCGCGGGAGCGGTGGTAGCCGCGGATGGCCAGCAGCCCGGCGAACTCGCCCTGGGAGCCGGCGTTGGGCTGCACGCTGACGGCGGCGTAACCGGTCACCTCGGCCAGCCAGCCGCACAACTCGTCGATCAGGCGGGTGTAGCCGCGGGCCTGGTCGACCGGCGCGAACGGGTGCAGCCCGGCGAACTCCGGCCAGGTGATGGCGGCCATCTCGGTGGCCGAGTTGAGCTTCATCGTGCACGAGCCGAGCGGGATCATCGTCCGGTCCAGGGCGAGGTCCTTGTCGCTGAGCATGCGCAGGTAGCGCAGCATCGCCGTCTCCGAGCGGTGCGCGGAGAACACCGGGTGCGTGAGGTACGTGCTCCGCCGGCGCAGGTCGGCGGGGAGCGCGTCACCGTCGGCCTCGTCGAGGGACGCCTCGTCGAAGGCCACGCCGAACGAGTCGGCGACGGCGCGCAGGATCGCCGGCGTCGTCGTCTCGTCGCAGGCCACGGCCACCGTGTCCGCGTCGACCCGGCGCAGGTTGATCCGCCGCTCGGCCGCGGCCGCGACCACCTCGGCCGCCCGCCCCGGGACGGCGACCGTCACCGTGTCGAAGAAGTGCTCGTGCGCGATCTCGAGGCCGCCCGCACGCAGGGCGGTGGCCAGGGCGTGCGCGCTGCGGTGCACGCGGGCAGCGATCGCGGCCAGGCCCTCGGGGCCGTGGTACACGGCGTAGGCGCCGGCGATGACGGCGAGCAGCACCTGCGCGGTGCAGATGTTGCTGGTCGCCTTCTCGCGGCGGATGTGCTGCTCGCGGGTCTGCAGCGCCAGCCGGTTGGCGACGCCACCGTCGGCGTCGAGCGAGACGCCGACCAGGCGGCCGGGCAGCTGGCGGGCCAGCCCCTCGCGGACCGAGAGGTAGCCGGCGTGCGGGCCGCCGTAGCCCATCGGGACGCCGAAGCGCTGGCTGGTGCCGCAGGCGACGTCGGCGCCCCACTCCCCCGGCGCCTCCAGCAGCGTCAGCGCGAGCAGGTCGGCGGCGACGACGACCGAGGCCCCGGCCTCGTGCGCGGCCGCAGCCAGGGCGCGGTGGTCGCGGACCGCGCCGCTGGCGCTCGGGTAGGACAGCAGCACGCCGAACGCACCGGCCTCGGGCAGGTCGGTGGGCCAGCCCTGCGACAGGTCGGTGACGTGCAGAGCGATGCCGAGCGGCTCGGCGCGGGTCTCGAGGACGGCCAGGGTCTGGGGCAACGTGTCGGCGTCGACGACGAAGACCGCGTCGGCCTTGGCGCGGCCCGCGCGGCGGACCAGCGTCATCGCCTCGGCGGCGGCCGTGGCCTCGTCGAGCATGGAGGCGCCGGCGACGTCCA
>JBBSKB010000071.1:0-17469 GCA_038256725.1 Mycobacteriales bacterium
GACCGACATAATGTTCGAGCAGGTCGTCGAACTGCGCTTTGAATGCCGGATCGGCCTTGGCGCGGTTATATTCGGCCTCGAGTTCGAGCACGAGCGGCATCAGCGTTTCGGCGACATAGCGCCCGCCGTAATCGCCGAAATGGCCGTTCTCGTCGGGCTGGGTGCGGTAGGAATTGGGGGGGGTCATCGAACTGCTCTATTCCGTTTGCCCTGAGCTTGTCGAAAGGCTTTTTGCATCTAGGCCAACAAGCCAAAGGCTTCGACAGGCTCAGCCTGGATGGGGATGAATCTCGCGCTACGCTGCGCGGACCGCTTCGCAGAACGCCTTAATCCTGTCCACGTCCTTGACACCGGGTGCGGTTTCGACCCCCGACGAGACATCGACGAGCGGCGCGCAGGTGACGCGGATCGCCTCGGCGACAGTTTCGGGGTCGAGACCGCCCGCGAGACCCCAGGGGACCGGCGGCGGGTTCGCGCCAAGCAGGCGCCAGTCGAACCCGGTGCCGTTGCCGCCGGGAAGCGCCCGCGCGGGGGCATCGTAGATGATCCGGTCGGCCACAGCGTGATATTTCTGCGAGCGTTCGAGCGTGCCGGCGTCATGCAATCCGACCGCCTTCCATATTTCGACACCGAGATATTTCTTGACCATTGCGAGCCATTCGGGGGTTTCGTCGCCGTGGAACTGGATGACGTCGGGGCGCACCGTCCTGAAGGCCTGTTCGGTCGGCTCGGGCTGGGCATTGACGAGCAATAGCACGACCTTGACGCCGTCGGGGACGCGCCCTGGTTCGGCCTGCCTGACTTCACCGGCCCCTCGTTCTCGGTGAACTTCTCCCTGCTCGTGCTGCCCGCGGTGATCGCCCTCGTGGCAGAGAACGCCGGCCACGTGAAGGCGGTGGCCGAGATGACCCGGCGCGACCTCGACCCGCTGATCGGGCGCGCGGTCGCCGCCGACGGCCTCACCACGGTGCTGGCGACGTCGATCGGCGGCTCCCCCACCACCACGTACGCGGAGAACATCGGCGTCATGGCCGCGACCCGCGTCTACTCGACGGCCGCCTACTACGTCGCCGCGATCGTGGCGATCGGCCTGGGGCTGGTGCCCAAGTTCGGCGCGCTGATCAACGCGATCCCCGGTGGCGTGCTCGGCGGGATCACCGTCGTCCTCTACGGGATGATCGGCCTGCTGGGCGCCAAGATCTGGAAGGAGAACCGGGTCGACTTCGCCAACCCGGTCAACCTGGTGCCGCTGGCCGCGGGCATCGTGATCGCCATCGGCAACTCGGGGAACGCCGCCCCGCTGCTGCAGATCACCGACGACTTCTCCCTGGGCGGGATCGCGCTGGGCACGATCGTCGCGGTGGGCGGCTGGCACCTCGCCCGTGCGCTCGCCCCGGCCGAGATGCGGGAGTCGCTGACCCTCGAGGGGCCGCACCCCGCGGCCCGCTCGACCTTCGGGCACGTCCACGGCGCAGAGGACGGCGTGGGGGACGGCGCCGCGGCGGTCGTGGAGGCGGACCGCACGGCCTCCTGAGAACGGGATCCGGTCAACCGCACGCAGGCGGCGCTCCGCGCGCACGGCGGGGGATCGCTCGACGACCGAGCAGGCGCTCGCGAACCCCTTGTGGCCCGCCCCCGGACGGGTCGAGCATCTCCGTCACTCGGGGGAACGGGGGCGACGCCATGGGCATCAGATCGACCATCGACGAGAGCGTCGGGAGAGGCCTCCGGGCCAGCGGCGGCGACCACGACCTGGCCGTCAAGACCTGGCGGTACCTCCGCGTGGGGCTCATCGCCGTCGCGATCGGGCTCGCGGTGTCCGTCGGCCGCGAGGCCTGGCGGGTCGACTGCTTCCAGACCTCGATCAGCGCCTACTACTACACCCCCGCGCAGGGGGTCGTGGTCGGCGCACTCGTCGCCATCGGGGTGTGCCTCATCTGCCTACGCGGCGCGAGCGACGGCGAGGACGCCCTGCTGAACTTCGCGGGGGTCTGCGCGCCCTTCGTGGCGCTGGTCCCGACACCGAACAAGAACCAGGACTGCGGCAAGGTGCTCGTCGCCACCAGCGACCGGCTCCTGTACGTCGGCAACAACGTCACCGCCCTGTTCGCGGTCGCATGGCTGGCGCTGGCCTTCCTGGCCGTGCTGACCGTCAGGCGCACGGAGAACGTCGGCACTCCGCGGCCGAGCACCGTCGACCTCAGGGGCTTCTGGGCGATCGTCGCCGTCCTGTTCCTCGCGAACGTCGTCTTCGTCGTGGACCGGGATCTCTTCCTCGGGAACGCGCACCACGCGGCGGCGATCCTGCTGTTCGTCTTCATCTTCTTCAACGTCCGCCTCAACGCCTTCCAGCGCTATGCGGCCGAGGACGACGCCGGGTTGGACCCCAGCCGGTTCAACCGCTACTCGGTCATCACCGTGGCGATGGCTGCCGACGTGTTCGTGCACGTCGTGCTGATCCTGCTCGACTGGTCGCACTGGATCCTCACCATCGAAGCCAGCCTCATCGCGATGTTCGTCTGGTTCTGGGTGGCGCAGACGCACGAACGCTGGGAGGACGGCATCTCACCGGTGCCCAGCGCCCGCCGGACCGCCGACGAGCGGCTCTGACCTCGCGCGATGGCGCACAGGTCCTTGGTGGCGAGAACGCGCTGAGGGCCCTCTCGGTTGTGTCGAGAGGGCCCTCAGCGGGCGGCGATCAGGCGCGGCCGGGCGTCAGCCGGCCTGCTCCAGCGTGGGGTAGTCGGTGTAGCCCTCGGCACCGGCCGCGTAGAAGAGATGCGGCTGCGGCTCGTTCTCCGGGTGCTCGCCGGCCCAGCGCTCGACCAGGTCCGGGTTGGCGATCACCGGCCGGCCGACGGCGACGGCCTCGGCGTGCGCGTCCTCGATGAGGCCGAGCGCCTCCTCGCGGGTGGTCACCGAGGCGAAGCCGCTGTTGGCGATCAGCGGACCGCCGAAGCGCTGCCGCAGATCCTGGACCAGCTCGCTGCCGGGCTCCTTGTGCAACACGGAGAGGTAGGCCAGGCCGAGCGGGCGGAGCTGGTCGAGCAGGGCGCCGTAGGTGAGCAGCACATCGGCGGCGTCGGTCTCGAACGCACCCTGGATGTTGTGCTGCGGGGAGATCCGCAGGCCCACGCGGCCGGCGCCGATGGCCTCGGCGACCGCGGTCACGACCTCGACGACGAAGCGCGCGCGGTTCTCCGGCGACCCGCCGTAGGAGTCGGTGCGCTCGTTGGACGCCGGCGACAGGAACTCGTGCAGCAGGTAGCCGTTGGCCCCGTGCAGCTCCACGCCGTCCAGGCCGGCGGCGACCGCGTTGCGCGCGGCCTGCACGAACTCGTCGCGGAGCCGGCCCAGCTCCTCGCCGGCCAGCGCGTGCGGCACCGGGTACGGCGCCTTGCCGGTCGGCGTGCGGACCTCGCCCTCGATGGCGATGGCCGACGGCGCCTCGGGCTCCAGCCCGTCGTTGATGTCGGGGTGGCTGACCCGGCCGGCGTGCATCAGCTGCATCACGATCTGCCCGCCGCGCCCGTGCACCGCGTCGGCGACCCGGCGCCAGCCCTCGACCTGCTCGTCGGTGACGATCCCCGGCTGACCGGGGTAGCCGCGCGACTGCCGGTTCGGCCACACGCCCTCGGTGATGATCAGGCCGAGGCTCGCGCGCTGCCGGTAGTGCTCGACGATCAGGTCGTTGGGGACGCCGGACGATCCCGCGCGCAGACGGGTGAGCGGCGCCATGACGACGCGGTTGGCCAGCTGGAGGTCGCCGAGGGCGATCGGTGAGAACAGATCCACGTCTGGACATCGCGGTCGGACACGGAACGCATTCCGATGTGCGACCTACGTCACTGCCCAGCCCTACTCTGTCGCCGTGATCAACTCTGGACGGGTCCGCCGTCCCCTGTGTGCCGCCGTCCTCGCGGTGGGCCTCGTGCTGACCGGCTGCTCGTCCGACGACGCCGGCGAGAGCGACGGCGGCGCCGCCGAACCGACCGGGGCCGCGGAGCAGCAGGGCACCGACCCGCTCCCGCCGCTGCCGGACGACGTCGCACTGCCGATCGTGTTCGTGCACGGCTTCGCCGGCTCGGCCCAGCAGATCGAGTCCACCGCCATGCGCCTGGTGGCCAACGGCTACCCCGCGGAGCGGATCGTCGCCTACGACCACGACGGCGCCGGCCTGGACATCCCCGGCTACGCCGCCGGCCTGACTGCGCTCGTCGACGAGACGCTCGCCGAGTTCGACGTCGAGCAGGTCCACCTGATCGGCCACTCCCGCGGCACCGCCGTCGGAAACCTCTACCTGAGCGACCCGGCGCAGGCGGCCAAGGTGGCCAAGTACGTCGCCATCGACGGCCGGCCGTGCCCGGAACCGCAGGTGGTCCCCTGCATCGCGCCGGTGCAGGCCCAGTTCCCGGGCCAGACGCACGTCGAGGTCGCCACGTCGAAGGAGTCCTTCGCCGTGCAGTACGAGTTCCTCGTCGGCGAGGCGCCCGAGGTGGTCGACATCGTGCCGCAGCGCGCACCGGTGGAGATCTCGGGCCGGGCGGTCAACTTCCCGGCCAACACCGGTCGCGACGCCACGCTCGACATCTGGGCGATCGACGCGGACACCGGCGCCCGGACCAGCGGCGAGCCGCACGCCAGCATCGAGCTCGACGCCGACGGCGGGTTCGGCCCGGTGGAGCTCGAGAACGGCGCGCACTACGAGTACGCGCTCAGCTCCGACGCCTCACCCGTCGTCCACCACCTCTACCTGCAGCCCTACGTCCGCAGCAGCGCCTTCGTCCGGCTGCTCTCCTCGGAGGCCGACGGCACCATCCGGCAGAACACCAACCTGGGCGACGACCACACCGCGCTGGTGATCATGCGGATGCGCGAGTGGCACGCGGAGGGGGACGCCGACGTCCTCGAGCTCAGCGTGGACGACGGTGAGCCGGTGGACGTGATCACCGACTTCGTCGGCAACAGCGCCATCGGGCTGCACGTCCACGACGACGTCGCCACCCCCGGCGAGAGCACGCTGGCGGTGCTGCCCTACTTCGGCGAGCAGCCGTTCCAGAGCGGCATCGACGTCTTCCTGCCCGCCTCGCCGGACGCCGGCGGGACGGTGACCGCCCGCAACCTGCCCCGCGGCGACGCCACCCGCCCGCAGACGCTGAACGTGCCGAACTGGCCGTCGGCCGGGCACACGGTGAGCCTCGTGTTCGCCGACTGGGCGGTCGACGGCGCCTGACCCCGGACGTCCACCCTCACCGCAGCGCGTCCGACCGGTCGACCGGAGCGGGGACGGGCGCGGGCACCGCCACGGGGGCCGGCAGCTGCAGGTCGGCGTGGTGGCCGCGGCCGACTGCCAGGGCCAGCACGCTCGCGACGAGGGCGAGCCCGACGGTGAGCGACCACCCGCGCTCGGCGCCGGACAGCTCCCCGCCGGCGCCGGCGACGGCGGCCAGCAGGATCGAGACCCCGAGCGTCGCGCCGATCTGGCGGAAGGCGCCGAAGGTGGCCGTGCCGGTCGCCAGGGAGGCGGGCGGCAGGGACGACGACGCCGCGGCCGAGAGGTTGGTGAGCGTCAGCCCGACGCCGATGCCGGTGAGCACCTGGCCGGGCAGGAAGTCGGTGAGGAAGCCGCCCTCCTCGCCCACCCGCAGGACCCAGACCAGCACGCCCGAGGCGAACAGCGCCGATCCGATCGCGGCCACCGGCCCGCACCCGATGCGGGCGCCGAGCCGACCGGCGGGGATCGCGGTCAGCGCGGCCAGCGCCGGGCCCGGGATCAGCGCGAAGCCCGCCTCGATCGACGAGTAGCCCCAGCCGCCGGTGAGCCACAGGACGTTGCCCAGCAGCATCCCGCCGAAGCCGGCCATGAAGAAGGCCATGGCCAGGTTGGCGAGGGTGTAGGAGCGCACCCGGAACAGCGCCAGCGGCAGCACCGGCACCACGCCGCGCGGCACCCGGGCGGCGCGCAGGCCGACCAGCGCACCGGCGACGGCGGCGCCCGCGAACGCGCCCAGCACGACGCCGCTGTCCCAGCCGCGGTCGGGGGCGTCGACCAGCGCGTAGGCCAGCAGGCCCACCGAGAGCACGAGCAGAGCCGCGCCCACCAGGTCGGGACGGCGGGTCTCGGACTCGTCGCGCGACTCCGGGAGCACCCGCAGGCCGACGACCACCGCGGCGATGCCGACGGGGATGTTGACCAGGAAGATCCAGCGCCAGGAGAGCTCCAGCAGCAGCCCGCCGATGGGCGGGCCCAGCGCTGCCGCCACGCCGCCGACCATCGACCACACCGCGATCGCCGTCGCCCGCCGGGCCGGGGGGAAGGCGTGCAGGAGCAGCGCCAGCGACGTCGCGGTGATCATCGCCCCGCCCACCGCCTGCACCACGCGGAAGGCGACCAGGCTGCCGACGCCCCCGGCGAACGCGCAGCCGAGGGAGCCGACCAGGAAGGTGGCCAGGCCGGTGAGGAAGACCCGCTTCCGGCCGACGCGGTCGGCGATCCGGCCGGCCGGGGCGAGCAGGGCGGCGAAGACGATCGTGTAGCCGTTCAGCACCCAGGACAGCGCGCCGGTGGAGGCGTCGAACGACGCGGCCAGGGTCGGGAACGCGATGTTGACGATGAAGAGGTCGAGCGAGGAGAGGAACACCGCCGCCGACACCACGAGCAGCACCAGGCCCGGGCTGCGGACGGGGGCCGCCGTGGGTGGTGCGTCCGCCGTCGCGCTCATGGCACCCCGCCTCGTTCTCGGTTCGCCGACCGAACCGACTCGATCGGACCGTACACGAGTTGGTTCGGTATGCGAACCTAGAACCGTGACCAGCCGACTGGACGAGCTTCCGGGGCGCCGCTGCTCCATCGCGGGCGCGCTGGACGTCGTCGGTGATCGCTGGGCGCTGCTCGTCGTCCGCGAGGTGGCGTTGGGCGCGCACCGGTTCAGCGAGATCCGGCGCGGGACGGGCGCCCCCCGCGAGCAGCTGACCGCGCGGCTCAACGGGCTGGTCGACACCGGGGTGCTGGAGCGCAAGCAGTACAGCGAGAGCCCGCCGCGCTGGGACTACCACCTGACGAAGGCCGGGCGGGACCTCTGGCCCGTGCTGCAGGGGCTGATGCAGTGGGGCGACCGCTACGTCGCCGACGAGCCCCCCCTCGAGCTCCGCCACGCCGGGCACCGCATCTCGGCGTCCTGGGTCTGCGACGTCTGCGGCGAACGGCTCGGCCGGGACACCGAGCGGCGCGTCCGGGACGCCCATGCCCCCGACGGCCATGCCCCCGACGCCCATGCCCCCGACGGCGGCCCGCCGGCCTGAGCTCAGGCCGGCGGCACGACCAGCGGCACCCCGGTCTCCTGCTCGGAGACCGCCCACAGGACGTCGATCTGCTTCGCCAGGTCGTACCGGCGCAGGATCGGCCGGCGCACCGGCGGACCGTGCGACCCGAACCGCGGGGCGTAGAGCTCCCCACCCGCCGCGGCCGGGTCGGTGGCCGCCCGCAGCTGCGGCCGCGCGCCCTCCAGCGGCGTCATGCCCGAGCGTGCGGTCATGGCGTGCGCGATCGCGCCCACCCAGCCTCCGCCACCCTCGCGCACCGTCCGCGCCTGCAGGTCGGTGTTCGACAGCCCCGGGTGCGCGATCAGCGAGGACGCCGCGACGCCGGCCCGCGCGAACCGCTGCTGCAGGCCCAGCCCGAAGTGGTAGTTGGCCATCTTGGCCCGGGCGTAGGAACCCCACGCCCGATAGCGCCGCGTCATGTGCGGATCGGCCGGGTCCAGCGGGCCGCCCATGAACCGCGCCGTGCTGGTCACCGTCACCACGCGCGCCGCGGGAGCGCGGAGCAGCGCGGGCAGCAGGTGCGCGGTGAACGCCCAGTGACCGAGGTGGTCGACGCCGAGCTGCATCTCGAAGCCGTCGACCGTGGTGCGCTGCGGCATCGCCATCACGCCGGCGTTGTTGACCAGCAGGTCGATCCGCTCGTGCGCGGCCAGCACGGTGTCCGCCGCCGCCGAGACCACCGACAGGTCGCCCAGGTCCAGCGGCACCACCTCCAGCGACGCCGCCGGGTAGCGCTCCCGGATCCGCGCCGTCGCCGCCGCCGTCTTCTCCGGGTCCCGGGCGGCGACGACGACGTGCGCGCCCGCGCCGGCCAGCGCCAGCGCGGTCTGGAAGCCCAGGCCGCCGTTCGCGCCGGTCACCACCGCTGTGCGGCCGCTGAGGTCGGGGATGTCCTTCTCGGTCCAGGCCACGGGCCGATCCTGCCCCAGGTCAGCGCAACCGGCCGGTCGCCCGCAGCTCGACCGCCGTCAGCACCTCCCACCGCACGGCGCTGCTGCCCGGCCGGACCACCCGCCAGTACCGGGCGAAGGCCCGCCGGCTGGCGGGGTCGGTGGCCTTCACCCGGGTCTCGGAGCTCAGCTCCGTGCCGCGCCCGCTGGGGGTGAGCCGGAAGTCCACCGCGGCCTTCACCCAGCCCGGCGTGGCCCAGGCCCGCAGCCGGGCGGCGTCCAGGGGCGGGCCGGACTCGCCGCCGCCCAGCTGCCACGGCTGGAGCACGCCGCCGAACACCACCGACGACGGCGGGTCCGCGGCGAGCAGCGGCACGGGCAGGGCGTCGAGGAAGGGCCGGTCGTGCAGCTGGCCCAGCCCGCGGCCGGCGAGCACCACCGGCAGGAACCGGGCGGCGGAGAAGACCAGCGTGACCGGCAGCCCCGACAGCTTCACCGCGTGCAGCGCGTCCCAGACGACGGCCGGCTCCGCGGCGATCCAGCGCGCCTGCCGGGTGACGTGGTCCGGCCGGGGGACGACGTCGTCGAGCTGCACGGCCTCAGCCCAGCGCGGCGTAGACCGCGCGCACGTAGGACTCGCTGCGCGGCGAGCCGATCAACCCGCCGCCCATCCGGTTCATCATGTAGCTGATCGTGAGCCGCCGGTCGAGGTCCATGATCACCAGCGAGCCACCCCAGCCGCCCCAGAAGAAGGTGCGACCCTCGGGCACATAGGGCACCGCCGGCGAGCCCAGGCAGAAGCCGTTGCCCCACCGGAACGGGGCGCCCAGCACGAGGTCCACGCCGTCGGCCTGCTGGTCGAAGACCTTCTCGATCGTCTCCGGCGAGAGCAGCCGGACGCCGTCGGCCTCGCCGCCCAGGCTCAGCACCCGGAGCGCCTTCATCACGCCGCGGGCGTTGGAGTGCCCGTTGAGCGCGCCGAGGTCGGCGGCCCGCCATTCCGGTGAGTTCGCCGCGGCGGCCGAGGCCTTCGGCCCGGTGAAGGTCTTCACGCCGACCGAGTCCGGGTCCGGCGCCGGGCCACCGCCGTCGGGCCGCGGCGGGGCGACGACGGGGGCGATCCGGGAGACCTCGGACTCGCGGGCGCCGATCTGGAAGTCCGCACCCAACGGGTCGGCGATCCGGTCCGCGACGAACTTCTTGAACGTGGTGTTGGTGATGCGGCGGATGACCTCGCCGACCAGGTGCCCCTGGTTGTTGGCGTGGTAGCCCGAGGCGGTGCCCGGCTCCCACCAGGGCCCCTGCTGGGCGAGCCGCTCGGTCGCCGACGTCCAGTCGTACATGTCGCGGATGGAGAACGGCCGCTCCCAGCCCGAGACGCCGGAGGTGTGCGACAGCAGGTGACGGACCAGTACGTCCTTCTTGCCCTTGGCGGCGAACTCCGGCCAGTAGAGGGCGACCGGCGCATCGAGGTCCAGCTCGCCCCGGTCGACCAGCATCAGCGCCGAGAGCGCCAGCACGCACTTCGTCGTCGACCAGACGTTGACGATCGTGTGCTCGGACCACTCCTGGGTGCGCTCGGCGTCGCGGTGCCCGCCCCAGAGGTCGACGACGGTCTCGCCGTCCCAGTCGACGGCGATCGACGCGCCGAGCTCCTCACCCGCATCGAACTGCTGCGCCAGCGCCTCGCGGACGCCGGCGAACCGCTCGTCGCACCGGCCGTGGACCTCGGCCATGCCACCCCCTGGGCTCGGGACGACACCGCCGCCGTCCGCTGGCCCCATCCGACCACGGCGCACGCACCCCCGCGAGACGCCCCGACGCGCGACGAGCGGTCAGTCGCGCGGCAGCCGTCGGCGGTGGTGGCTCTTCGCCCCGTACATCGCGAGGTCGGCGCGGGCGATCACCTCGTCGGGCGTCTCCCCTGCGCGGCCGACGGCCACGCCCACGCTGACGCCCACCGGCTGCTCGGGCAGCCCGCCGAACGGGGCGAGCACGGTGGTCGCCACCCGCTGGGCCAGTGCGACCATGGCCGGCTCGTCGGCCCCCGGCCGCAGCAGGACGAACTCGTCGCCGCCGAAGCGGGCCACCAGGTCGCCGGGAGACGACAGCTCCGTCAGCCGCCGGGCCACCTCGGCGAGCACCCGGTCGCCCACCTGGTGCCCGTACTCGTCGTTGACCTGCTTGAACCGGTCGAGGTCGCAGAACAGCACCCCGACGTCGGGGCCGCCCTCGACGTCGAGGTACCGGTGCAGCGCGTCGAACAGCGCGGCCCGGTTCGGGATGCCGGTGAGCAGGTCGGTCTGCGCCCGCACGTGCAGCCGGGCCTCGCGCTCCCGGTCCGCGGTGACGTCGATGCCCACGGTGGCGACGGCGAACGGCAGGCCGGCGTCGTCGGCGAGCACGGTGTTGCGCATCGCCACCCGGCGCCGGGCGCCCTCCCCGGTGAGCCAGTCGGCCTCCTGCGGATGCGCCCGGCCGGTGTCCATCGCCCGGGCGATCGCGTCCTGGGCCAGCTCGACGTGCTCCGGGAGGACGTAGACCTCCCAGAACCGCTGCCCGAGCAGCCGCTCGGGGCTCTGCCCGGTGAACCGCTGCAGGGCCGGGTTGGCGAACAGGATCCGGCAGTCCGCGCCGACGATGCAGACCAGCGCCTCGGTCGCGTCGATGAACGCGGTCACCAGCGGCAGGGCACCTGCGCTCGCCGTCTCGAGGTCCCGCCCGGTCACGGCAGATGTGTTCCCCCGAAGGCCATGCCCGACACCCGGGTCCGGAACCGCCGGGTGAACCGGCCGGTCAGCCGGCGAGTACGGCGTCCCGCTGGGCTGCTCCGGCCAGCCGGGCGTACCGGCCGCCGAGGGCCAGCAGCTCGTCGTGCGTGCCCTGCTCGACCACCCGCCCGGCGTCGAGGACGACGATCCGGTCCGCGTCGCGCACGGTGGTGAGCCGGTGGGCGATGGTGATCGTCGTCCGGCCGCGGCTGGCCTCGTCCAGCGCCGATTGCACCGCCCGCTCGGTCTCGTTGTCCAGCGCGCTGGTGGCCTCGTCGAGCACGAGCACAGCCGGGTCGCGCAGCAGCGTGCGGGCGATCGCCAGGCGCTGCTTCTCCCCGCCGGAGAACCGGTAGCCCCGCGCGCCGACCACCGTGTCGTAGCCGTCGGGCAGCGCCATGACGACGTCGTGCACCTGGGCCCGCCGGGCGGCGGCGACCATCTCGTCGTCCGTGGCGTCGGGCTTGGCGTGCCGCAGGTTCTCCCGCACCGTGCCGTGCAGGAGATAGGTGTCCTGGGAGACGACGCCGACGATCCGCGCGAGGTCACCGAGCGCCAGATCGCGGAGGTCGACGCCGTCGACGAGCACCCGGCCGGTCGTCGGGTCGTTGAGGCGGGCGACCAGGGAGGCGAGCGTGCTCTTGCCCGAGCCGGTCTCCCCGACCAGGGCCAGGGTCGAGCCGGCCGGCACGGCGAGGTCGACGTCGGCCAGCGCCGGGCGGACGGCGTCGGGGTAGCGGAAGCCCACCCGATCGAACCGCACCTCGCCGCGCACCGCGGCCGGGTCGACGGCGACCGGGTGCGCCGGCTCGTCGATGTCGACCGGCAGGTCCAGGTACTCGAAGACGCGGCTGAACAGCGCCATCGAGGCGGTGAGCGAGACGCCGATGTCGAGCAGCTGCATGAGCGGCCGGAAGAGGGCGCCCTGGAGGGTCGTGAAGGCGACCAGGGTGCCGATGGTCATGCCGCCCGACGTCGCGGGCAGGCCGGCGGCCAGGTAGATCAGCGCTGGGATGCCGGCGAAGACGATGCTCATCGTGGCCATCCGCCACCGGCCGGCCAGCTGCGAGCGGACCTCGAGGTCGACGAGGAACGCAGACGTCCCGGCGAAGCGTTGCGACTGGGCCGGCCCCGCGCCCAGCGTCTTGCCCAGCAGGACACCGCTGACCGAGAGCCCCTCCTCCACCTGCGAGTGCAGGTCGGCGAGGTGCCGCTGGCGCTGGGCGGTGATCGCCCGGCGCAGGTGCGCGACCCGGCGGGTGAGCCAGACCGCCGGCGGCAGCACCACGAGCGAGAGCAGGGAGAGCCGCCAGCTGAGCACCGCCATGGCGACGGCCGTGCCGATCACCGTGGTGAGGCTGGAGGCGAAGGAGGTCGCCGTCGAGGTGACGACGGACTGCATGCCGCCGATGTCGTTCATCAGCCGCGACTGCACCTCACCGCCCCTGGTGCGGGTGAAGAAGCCCAGCGACTGGCGCTGCAGGTGGGTGAAGACCGCCGTCCGCAGGCCGTGCATGACCCGCTGGCCGACGGTGGTCGACAGCCAGGTCTGGACGACGCCGAAGACCGCGGTGAGCACGGTGACGGCGAGCATGCCGCCGACGGCCCACAGCAGCAGCGGGACGTCCTGCGCGGGAATGGCCTCGTCGATGACCAGCCGGATCAGGAACGGCGTGGCCAGCGCGACGACGGAGGACGCGACGATCAGGCCCGTTACGACGGCGAGCTGGGCGCGGTAGGAGCGGAAGAGCGCTGCGACCCGGCTCCAGCGGACCGGGGAGCGCTCGAGCTGGGCGCGGTCGGCGGGGTCGGGCCTGCGGCCGGAAGGGCCGCCGCCGCGGCCGCCCGTGGTCGTGTCGGTGATACCGCACCTCCTCTGTTGTGCTGAGGTTACCTCATGGTCTGGTAACCACCGCTTCTCCGCTAGTGTTCCCCTGTGGCCGACGAACCGACCGGCGAACTGGGCGAGCTGCTCATGCGGGTGGCCCGCACGCAGCGCCGCCGCTGGCGCGAGGCGCTCGCCCCGTGGGATCTCTCCCCGCACCAGGCCCGCGCGCTCCGGGTGGTGGACGAGCACGACGGCGTCCGGTTGTCCGACCTGGCCGAGACGCTGCACATCGCCCCGCGCTCGGCGACCGACGTGGCCGACGGGCTCCAGGAGCGGGGCCTCGTCGAGCGCACCCCCGATCCCGGTGACCGCCGGGCGGTGCTGCTCCGCGCGACGGACGAGGGCCGCCGGGTCCGCGCCGAGGTCGGCCGCGCCCGGACCGCGGACAACGAGGCGCTGCTCGCCCGCCTGTCCTCCGACGACCGCGCCACCCTCACCCGGCTGCTGACCGCACTCCTCGACTGAGGGCGGCCGCGGTCAGGTCGACCGCGGTGCCGTCGAGGAGCCCCGCGAGCGCGCCGTTGGCGGCGACCAGGTGCCACGCCCGGTCGACGACCAGCGCCGGGAACGGCTCGTAGGCGGCCAGCACGAGGTCCAGGGCGGCCCGGACCGAGGCCATGTCCGGATCGCCGAGGTCGCGCCGCCGGTAGACCGGCGCGAAGCCGCCGCGGCCAGGAGCTCGTTGCGCGCACCCAGCGCTGCGACGGCCCAGCCGCCACCGCCCGCGCGCCGCCGGCAGTCTCGGTCACCTCTCCACGGTATGAGTGACCGACGGCTCAGCACTCTTCCCTTACGTGAGGGTCGGGTCTGCTGCACGATGGTCGGCGATGTCTCTCACGCCTGCATTCCGCCCGGTCCGCCCCGCCTGGCTCGACCCGCGGGTCGCCCGCACCGAGGTCCTCGCCGGCCTCGTCGTCGCCCTCGCGCTGATCCCCGAGGCGATCAGCTTCTCGATCCTGGCCGGGGTCGACCCGCGCGTCGGGCTCTTCTCCTCGTTCGTCATGGCCGTGGTGATCTCCTTCACCGGCGGCCGCCCCGCGATGATCACCGCCGCGACCGGAGCGATCGCCCTGGTCGTCGCGCCGCTCGCCCTGGACTACGGCGTCCAGTCCCTGTTCGCCGCCGTGATCCTCGGCGGCCTCGTCCAGGTGCTGCTGGCCGCCGCCGGCGTCGCCCGCCTCATGCGGTTCGTCCCACGCAGCGTCATGGTCGGCTTCGTCAACGCGCTGGCGATCCTCATCTTCACCGCGCAGCTGCCGCAGCTGACCGACGTGCCGTGGCTGGTCTACCCGTTGGTCGCGGCCGGCCTGGCGATCATCTTCCTCCTGCCGCGGTTGACCACCGCCGTCCCCGCACCGCTGGTCGCGATCGTCGTGCTCACGACCCTCGTGGTCACGGTCGGCTGGGACATCCCGGACGTCGGCGGTGAGGGCGAACTCCCCGACAGCCTGCCGTTCTTCCTGCTGCCCGACGTGCCGTTCACCGGGGAGACGCTGACGATCATCGCGCCCTACGCCCTGGGCATCGCCTTCGTCGGGCTGATGGAGTCGCTGATGACGGCCAAGCTCGTCGACGACATCACCGACACCCCCTCGGACAAGACCCGTGAGTCCTGGGGCCAGGGCGTCGCGAACGTGGCGTCAGGCTTCTTCGGCGGCATGGGGGGCTGCGCGATGATCGGCCAGACGATGATCAACGTGAAGGCCTCGGGTGCCCGCACCCGGCTCTCCACCTTCCTGGCCGGCGCGTTCCTGCTGGTCCTCGTCGTCGTCCTGGGCGACATCGTCGCCATCATCCCGATGGCGGCCCTGGTGGCGGTGATGATCTTCGTGTCGATCGCGACGTTCGACTGGCACAGCCTGCAGACCATCCACCGGATGCCGAAGAGCGAGACCACGGTGATGCTCTCGACCGTCGCCGTCACCCTGCTCACGCACAACCTCGCCATCGGCGTCGGGGTCGGCGTCCTCGTCGCCTGCGTCCTCTTCGCCCAGCGCATCTCCCACCTCGTCGACGTGGAGCGCGTGGTGGAGGGCGACACCGCGCGCTACACCGTCGACGGCGCCCTGTTCTTCGCCTCCAGCAACGACCTCTACACCCAGTTCGCGTACGCCGACGATCCGCCGAACGTCGTCGTCGACCTGTCCCGGGCCCACGTCTGGGACGCCTCCACCGTCGCGGCGCTCGACGCCATCACCCACAAGTACGCGACCCGCGGCAAGTCCGTGGAGATCATCGGCCTGCAGGGACACTCGGCGGATCGCTTCGACCGGCACAGTGGCCAGCTCGGGGCCGGGCACTGATGCCGGCACGGACAGGACTGCTGCAGATCGGCCAGGTCGCCGAGCGCACCGGGCTGAGCCTGCGCACCATCCGCTTCTACGAGGAGAACGGACTGGTCCGTCCCACCTCCCGCAGCGAGGGCGGCTTCCGCCTCTACAGCGACGACGACGTGGCCCGGCTCGAGGTGATCAAGCGGATGAAGCCGCTGGGCTTCCGCCTGGAGGAGATGCAGGAGCTGCTCGACCTGCTCGCCGAGCTCACCGACCGCCCGGGCGACGACGCCCTCCTCGACCGGCTGCGCATGTTCCACGAAGCGGCCACCGCCCGGGTGCACGCGCTGCGCGAGCAGCTGGCCGTCGCCGAGGACTTCGCCGCCGACCTCGCCCACCGGCTGGGCTGAGCGCGCCCGATCGGGTGTGACCACGCCCGGCGGGGATGCGCGCGGGCGGCCCGGCGGCCAGGCTGGTCCGGTGCCGCAGACCGCCCCCGGGCTCCCGGGCCTCCCGCCCGGGCTCACCGGGCCCGTGGGCGTGCAGCTGGCCAAGCCGGTGCGCGAGATCCCGCCGGTCAACGCGCTGCCCGGCGGCTGCCGGTACGAGCCCAAGTGGGACGGCTACCGGCTGGTGGTCGTGCGCACCGCGGGCAGCACGCGACTGTGGTCCAAGCAGGGCCGTGACCTCACCGACCGGTTCCCCGACGTCGCCGCCGCCGCGCTCGCCCAGGTCCCGGCCGGGACGGTGCTCGACGGCGAGGTCGTCATCTGGCACGACGACCGGCTCGACTTCGGCCTGCTGCAGACGCGCATGGTCACCGCGGCGGGCCGGATCGCGGCGCAGGTGGCCGCGCACCCGGCGTCCTACGTCGCCTTCGACGTGCTTGCCCTCGGCGGGGCGGACCTGCGGGAGAAGACCCTGGGCCGTCGCCGGGCGGAGCTGGAGACCCTGTCCGCCCGCTGGGCGCCGCCGATGCAGCTCTCCCCCAGCACCGCCGACCCCGCGCTGGCCCGCCAGTGGTTCGAGGACTTCCGGGCCGCCGGCGTCGAGGGGCTCGTCGCGAAAGGCGCCGGCTCGCGGTACGCGCCGGGCCGCCGCGAGTGGCTCAAGGTGAAGAGCTGGGAGAGCACCGAGGTGGTCGCCGGCGGGGTGATCGGTCCCCTGGACCGCCCCAGCCAGCTGGTGGCCGGCCGCTACCGCGACGGCGAGCTCGTCGTCGTCGGCCGGACCGTCCCGCTGGACCCGCGGCAGAGTGCGGAACTGGGAGCCGTCCTCCAGCCGGCGGACGACGACCACCCGTGGCCCGACCGCATCGGCACCGGCCGGTTCGGGGGCGGGCGGCTGTCCGTGCCGCTGACCCGCGTCCGGCCCGAGGTGGTCGTCGAGGTGAGCGCCGACGCGGCCCTCCAGGCGGGGGTCTTCCGGCATCCGCTGCGGTTCCTGCGGGTCCGGGCCGACCTGCGTATCGAGGACCTGCCCCCTCTACGCTGACCTGCGCGGACGCGCCCGGGCCTCGGCGCCCCCCGCCCGGGTGATCTACCGCAAGATCATCCCCGCAGGTGTCGATGGGACCTCGTGAGCATCTCTGCAGATCCGGCCGTGCGCCGCGCCTGGCGACATGCCGGGCTCGTCGCCGGTGCCGTGGCGCTCGTGATCGTCAGCGGCGTGCAGGGCACCTGGCGGACAGCTGCGGAGGCCGCGCTGTTCGCCGCCGGGCTCGCCGCCGTGCCGGTGGCACTCCGCGTGCACCGGTCGCCCGCCGTCGCGACGTGGTACGGCCTGGCCGGCTGCCTGTTCTTCTTCGCGCTCAGCAGCCTCACCGAGATCCCCCTCCTGCGCGGCGGCCCGTCCGCCATCGGCACGGTCGAGGTCGCGTTCGACGTCGCGGCCTACAGCTGCCTGCTCGTCGCCGCCGTGGCGCAGCTCCTCGCCGGCCGACCGGCGCGCACCCTCGCGACCTGGCTGGACATCGCCGGGCTGGTGCTCGCCGGTGCACTGGCCGGGCTGGCCTTCGCAGGGACGACGTCGCTCGGGGACGACGGGGCGGGCCTCCCCGTGCTGACCGCCGTGGTGCTGCTGGTCTGCGTGCCCCTGGCCGTCGGGGCACCCCGCTCGGTCAGCGCCGGCGCGCTGCTCGCGGCAGGGGTGCTCGCGGTGGCGGGTTTCGGGCTGCAGGTGGCCGTCGGTGCCACCGACGAGATGACGTACTTCGACGACGTGACGATGTTCGCCGTCGCGGCGATCGTCCTGGCCGGCCGCCACCCCTCCGCCGCCCGGCTCGGTCAGCGCCCGGACGCGGATGACCTGTCCACGCCGGGCCA
>JBBSKB010000072.1:0-17327 GCA_038256725.1 Mycobacteriales bacterium
AGGGTGAAGGCACCCTCCAGCCGGCGGCAGACCGTGCGCATGGCCTCGGCGAGACGCCCCGGCCCGGCGGGGGTGTCGGCGTACGCCCGCGCGAGCAGGTGCGCGGCGACCTCGGTGTCGGTCTCCGACGAGAACTCGATGCCGGCGTCCTCGAGCTCGCTGCGCAGCGCGGCGAAGTTCTCGATGATCCCGTTGTGGATCACGGCCACGGAGCCGTCCGCGGACAGGTGCGGGTGCGCGTTGCGGTCGGTCGGCCCGCCGTGGGTGGCCCACCGGGTGTGGCCGATGCCGACGGTGGCGGCCGGCAGCGGCCGCTCGGCGAGCACCTTCTCGAGGTTGGCGAGCTTGCCGGCCTTCTTCGCCGAGCTCAGCCCACCCCCCGCGACGACGGCGATCCCCGCCGAGTCGTAGCCCCGGTACTCCAGTCGACGCAGCCCCTCCAGCACCACGCTCGTGGCGTCCTGAGGACCGACGTACCCAACGATTCCGCACATTTGACCGAGGTTACCGGCAGTGGCGGACCGATCCGTCCACAACGCGCGATCGTTGGGTACCGGGGCGCCCCAAGGGCACCCGGAGACCGCTGTCGTCACACGGGACGGGATCGGTCGACGGGTCAGTCGACGGCTGCGACCAGGGCCGCGAGACGCTGCGCGACGCGGTCGGCCTGCTCCTGGGTGGGCGCCTCGACCATGACGCGCACGAGCTGCTCGGTGCCGGACGGCCGCAGGAGCACCCGTCCGGTCTCGCCGAGTTCGGCTGCCACGGCGTTGACCGCCTCGGCGACCGAGTCGCTCTCCACCACGGCGATGCGGTCGCGCACCGGCACGTTGATGAGCACCTGCGGGAGCTTCTGCACCACCCCGGCCAGGTCGGCCAGCGACGCACCGGTCGCCGCCATGCGTGACATGAGCGCCAGGCCGGTGAGCACGCCGTCGCCCGTGGTGGCGTGGTCCAGGAAGACCAGGTGGCCGCTCTGCTCCCCGCCGAGGCTGAGGCCGCCCGAGCGGAGCGCCTCGAGCACGTAGCGGTCGCCCACGGCGGTGGTCTGCACGGCGATGCCGGCGCCGCGCATCGCGAGGTGGAAGCCGAGGTTGCTCATCACGGTGGCGACGACGGTGGCGTCCTTGAGCGCGCCGCGCTCGTGCAGGGCCAGCGCGGTGATGGCGAGGATCGCGTCGCCGTCGACGACCTGGCCGTCGGCCGTGACGGCCAGGCAGCGGTCGGCGTCGCCGTCGTGGGCGAGACCGAGGTCGGCGCCCTGGGCCCGGACCGCCGCGATCAGCGGCTCCAGGTGGGTGGAGCCGATGCCGTCGTTGATGTTCCAGCCGTCCGGCTCGCAGCCGATGGCGTGCACGGTCGCACCGGCGCGCCGGTAGACCTCGGGGGCGACGCCGGACGCTGCGCCGTGCGCCCCGTCGACGACGACGGAGACCCCGCGCAGCGGCTGGTCGACGGTGGACAGCAGGTGGGTCACGTACTCGTCGACGGCGCCGGTCAGCACCCGGACGCGGCCGATGCCGGCGCCGGTGGGGCGCAGCCCGTCCGGGTGGCCGTCGGCGACGGAGGCCTCGATCGCCACCTCGACGGCGTCGGGCAGCTTGTGCCCGCCCCGGCTGAACAGCTTGATGCCGTTGTCGGGCATCGGGTTGTGGCTCGCCGAGATCATGACGCCGAGGTCGGCGCCGGTCGAGGCGGTCAGGTGCGCCAGGGCCGGCGTCGGCACGACACCGGCGAGCAGCACCTCGGCACCCGCGCTCGTGCGGCCCGCCACCCCGGCGGCCTCGAGCATCTCCCCGCGGGCCCGGGGGCCACGGCCCACGCCCGCGCCGGGACGCGCGGTCCCGTCGCGGTCGGCGAGCACGCCTGCGGCGGCGCGAGCCACCGAGAGCGCCAGCTCCGGCGTGAGGTCGGCGTTGGCACGACCCCGGACGCCGTCGGTCCCGAACAGGCGACCCACGGACGTACCGGTCAGCGCTTGGAGTACTGAGGCGCCTTGCGGGCCTTCTTCAGTCCGTACTTCTTGCGCTCCACGACCCGCGGGTCGCGGTTCAGGAAGCCGGCCTTCTTGAGGACGGGACGGTCGTCGGGCTCGATCTCGATGAGCGCGCGGGCGATGCCCAGGCGCAGCGCACCGGCCTGGCCGGAGACGCCGCCACCGTGCAGCAGACCGACGACGTCGTACTGGTCGGCCTTCTCGAGGATGACGAACGGCTCTCGGATGAGCTGCTGGTGCACCTTGTTCGGGAAGTAGTCCTCGATGGTGCGGCCGTTGAGCTTGAACTGGCCGGTGCCGGGGAGGAGGCGCACGCGGACGATGGCCTCCTTGCGGCGACCGACGGTCTGGATCGGACGCCCGTCGGCGTCGGTCACGGTCAGAGCGCTGGTCACTGGGCCACCTGCTTGATCTCGTAGTTCTGGGGCTGCTGCGCAGCGTGAGGGTGCTCGGGGCCCGCGTAGACCTTGAGCTTCTTGAGCATCTGACGGCCCAGGCTGTTGTGCGGCAGCATGCCCTTGATCGCGCGCTCGATGACGCGGTCGGGGTGCGTCTTCAGCTGGTCGCCGACGTTGATGGTCTTGAGGCCACCCGGGTGACCGGAGTGGCGGTAGGCCACCTTGTTCTCCCGCTTGTTGCCCGTGAGGGCGACCTTCCCGGCGTTGACGATGACGACGAAGTCACCGACGTCGACGTGCGGGGCGTACTGCGGCTTGTGCTTGCCGCGCAGGATCTGCGCGGTCTGGCTGGCCAGTCGGCCGAGCACCACATCGGTGGCGTCGATGACGAGCCAGGCCCGGTCGATCTCGCCAGGCTTGGGGGTGTACGTGCGCACGGCGCTCGTGTCCTCCGTCGTTGTCGGGAAGGCTGGTGGGATCGCCTCACCGAGCACGGGAGACGTCGCGACGCGCGGGCACCAACCAGCTGACGCGCGCCAGCCGGTGACGATACCAGCCGCGGCTGCGCGTCCTCGCCGTGCGGGCGGGGCTCAGCCCTCCTGCACCTCGCGCAGCCGTCCCGTGGTGACGTCGAACACCGTGCCGCGCACCTCGCGCGAGAGCAGGTAGGGGCTCTCCCGGATCAGCCGCATCGACTCGCGCACGTCCTGGTCGACGTCGGTGAACGCCCGGGCGGCCCACGGCGGACGGCGGCCGGTCGCGGCCTCGACGGCATCGGCGAAGGAGATGTCGTCGGTCGACTGCAGGCCGCACTCGGTGTGGTGCACCAGGACGATCTCCCGGGTGCCCAGGGCGTGCTGGCTGATCGTCAGGGAGCGGATCACGTCCTCGGTGATCACACCGCCCGCGTTGCGGATGACGTGCGAGTCACCGATCTCCAGCCCCAGCACGCCGAACAGCGGGATGCGGGAGTCCATGCACGCCACGACGGCCACCTTGCGGCCCGGGCGCACCGGCTTGCTGCCGGGGAAGTTCTCTGCCCACCGCTCGTTCGCCTCGAGCATCCGGTCGATCTCGGCCACGCGTCCTCCTCGCCGTCACTGATCGACTCAGGACTTTAACCGGACAGCCGGGGGGCCGCGGCCCGGGCCGGCCCGAACACCGGCGAGGATGGGCCTGTGCGGACGGTCGAGGAACACCAGACGGCGGTCGACGCCCTGCTGCCCCTGCTGCCGGAGGAGTCCGTGCCGCTGGCCGCCGCGCACGGTCGGGTGCTCGCCCGGGACGTCGTCGCGGCCGTCGCGCTGCCCGGCTTCGACAACTCCGCGATGGACGGCTACGCCGCCCGCTGGGCCGAGGTGGGCGCCGCCGCGGACGCCGCCGTCCGGCTGCCGGTGGCCGAGGACATCCCGGCCGGACGCACCGACGTCGCCCCTCTGGCGCCGGGCACGGTGCACCGGATCATGACCGGCGCACCCCTCCCCCCGGGCGCCGACGTCGTCGTGCCCGTGGAGCTGACCGACGGCGGTACCGACGTGGTCGAGATCCGCGGCTGCCCGGCGGCCGGCACGCACCTGCGGCGGGCCGGGGAGGACATCGCCGCCGGCGACGTCGCGCTGTCCGCCGGGTCGCCGCTGGGTGCCGCGCAGCTCGGCCTGGCTGCGGCCGTGGGCGTCACGGACCTGCCGGTCCGGCGCCGGCCGCGGGTGCTGGTCCTCTCGACCGGCAGCGAGCTGGTCGCCCCCGGCGAGCCGCTGGCGCCCGGGCAGATCTACGAGTCCAACTCCCTGCTGCTCGCCGCCGCCGTCGAGGAGGCCGGAGGGCTCCCCCGCCGGCTGCACTTCGTGCCCGACGACGTCGGGCAGTTCCTCGCCACCGTGCGCGCCGAGCTGGCGGGCGCGGACCTCCTGATCACCAGCGGCGGGGTGAGCGCGGGCGCCTACGAGGTGGTCAAGGATGCCTTCGCCGGGCTGGGCACCGTCGAGTTCGGCAAGGTTGCGATGCAGCCGGGCGGCCCGCAGGGCGCCGGCACCGTCGACGGCGTCCCGGTGATCACGCTGCCCGGCAACCCGGTGAGCGCCTTCGTCTCCTTCGAGGTCTTCGTGCGGCCGGCCCTGCGCCGCGCCCTCGGGTACGCCGCGCCGCACCGGCTGCGCGTGCCCGCCCGGCTGACCGGCCCGCTGCGCTCGCCCGCGGGCCGCCGTCAGTTCCTGCGCGGGTACGTCGAGGGCGGCGAGGTCTCCCAGGTGGGCGGCCCCGGCTCGCACCTGGTCGCGCACCTGGCGCGGGCCAACTGCCTGGTCGTCGTCCCCGAGGACGTGACCGAACTGGCCGCCGGCGCCGAGGTCGACGTCGTGCTGATCGAGGGAGCTCTCCGATGAACCGGTTGACCCACGTCGACGAGACCGGCGCCGCGCGCATGGTCGACGTCAGCGCCAAGGAGGTGACCGCCCGGGAGGCGACCGCCGCCGGGCGGGTGCTGGTGAGCGCGGAGGTCGTCGGCCTGCTCCGCGGCACCGGGGTGCCCAAGGGCGACGCGGTCGCCGTGGCACGGATCGCGGGCATCGCCGGGGCGAAGCGGACACCGGACCTCGTGCCGCTGTGCCACCCCATCGCGCTGCACGGCGTCACCGTGGACATCGCGGTGGCCGACGACGCCGTCGAGATCACCGCCACCGCGCGCACCGCCGACCGGACCGGGGTGGAGATGGAGGCGCTCACCGCGGTCACCGTCGCCGGCCTGACCATGATCGACATGGTGAAGGCGGTCGACCCGCGCGCCTCGATCACCGACGTCCGGCTGCTGCGGAAGTCCGGTGGCAAGAGCGGGCTGTGGACGAGGTGAGCGCGCTGCCGGCCGGGGCCCGGGCACTGGTGGTCACCGCCTCCAACCGCGCCGCCGCCGGGGTCTACGCCGACCGCAGCGGGCAGGCACTCGCCGCGGGGCTGGCCGAGTTGGGCTTCCAGGTGGAGGGACCCAAGGTGCTCCCCGACGACGCCGTCGAGATCGAGGACGTGCTGCGCGCCGCCGTCGACGCCGGCATCGAGGTCGTCCTCACCACCGGCGGCACCGGGCTCTCCCCCACCGACGTGACACCGGAGGCGACCCGTCGGGTGCTCGAGCGCGAGGCCCCCGGCATCGCCGAGGCGGTGCGCCGGTACGGCGCGAGGAACGGCGTGCCGACGGCGGTGCTGTCGCGAGGGCTGGCCGGCGTCGCGGGACGCACGCTGATCGTCAACCTGCCCGGCTCGACCGGCGGCGTCAGGGACGGCCTCGCCGTACTCGGCCCGCTGCTCCCCCACGTGGTCAGCCAGCTCCGCGGCGGCGACCACTAGTCCAGCTCGATGCGCTCCGTGCGGGTGTAGACGTTGCAGCCGTCGCCGCGGAGGAAGCCGACCAGGGTGATGCCGACCTCGCGGGCCAGCTCCACCGCGAGCGACGACGGCGCGGAGACCGCGGCCAGCACCGGGATGCCGGCCATCGCCGCCTTCTGGGTCAGCTCGAAGCTGGCCCGACCGCTGACCATCAGCACGTGCCCGGCCAGCGGCAGCCGCCCGGCCCGCACGCCGTCACCGATCACCTTGTCCACCGCGTTGTGCCGGCCGACGTCCTCGCGCAGGGCCACCAGCTCGCCGCCGGCGGTGAACAGCCCCGCGGCGTGCAGGCCCCCGGTCTTCTCGAAGACCTCCTGCTGCGCCCGCAGCCGGTCGGGCAGCGCCAGCAGCGTGGCCAGCTGCAGCCGGACCCCGTCCGCGGCGACGTCGAACGCGGTCTTCGTGCGGATGGCGTCGATGCTGGCCTTGCCGCACACCCCGCAGGAGCTGGACGTGTAGAAGTTCCGCTCCAGCCCGGTGTCGGGGATCGGGACGCCGGGGGCGAGGTCGACGTCCACCACGTTGTAGGTGTTGCGGCCGTCAGCGTCGACCGAGTCGCAGTAGCGCAGGCCGGCGACGTCATCCGGACCGGCGATGACGCCCTCGGTGGCGAGGAAGCCGTGCACCAGATCGAAGTCGTCACCGGGCGTGCGCATGGTCACCGCCAGGGGTGTGCCGGCCAGCCGGATCTCCAGCGGCTCCTCCGCGGCCACGGTGTCGGGGCGGGTGGTGCGCTGCGCGCCCCGGATGCGCAGCACCGGCGTCCGGCTCGTGACTCGTCCCACGGCAGGGACGGTACCCACGCCTCTACGGTGACGCCGTGGATCAGCTGCCGCCGTACTCCGCCCTCGTGCTGGCCGGCGGGCGCGCCGCCCGGCTCGGCGGGCAGGCCAAGCCGCAGCTGCGGGTCGGTGGCCGCACGATGCTCGGCACGGTGCTCGCCGCCGTCGCCGACGCCGAGCGGCGGATCGTCGTCGGACCGCCCCAGCCGGTTCCGGCCGACGTCGTCGTCGTCCGCGAGCAGCCGCCCGGCGGTGGGCCCGTGGCGGCGCTGCGCGCGGGCCTGCCGCAGGTCGCGACCGACGTCGTCGCGCTGCTCGCCGGGGACCTGCCCTTCCTCTCCGCCGCGCTGGTCGACGACCTCCGCGCATCCCTCGCCGCCGACGGCGTGCTGGTCGTCGACGACGGCGGCCGGGACCAGTACCTCCTCGGCCTGTGGCGCACCCGCGCCCTGCGCGCGGCGCTCCCCGTCGACGGCGGCGCCACCTCGCTGCGCCGGGTGCTCGCCACCCTGCGGGTGGACCGGATCCGCCCCGTCGTGCCTCCCGGCACGCCCCCTCCCTGGCTGGACTGCGACACCCCGGCCGATCTCGCCCGCGCGCGGGCGGTAGCCGCAGACCTCGGCGGGTAGGGGCAGGGCATGCGCATCGTTCTCGCCGGGGCCCACGGGCAGATCGCCCGACGCCTCGGCCGTCTGCTCTCCGCCCGCGGCGACACCGTCGTCGGCCTCATCCGCAACCCCGACCACGCGGCCGACCTCCGGAGCGACGGGGTCGAGCCCGCCGTGCTGGACCTCGAGTCCGCCTCGGTCGACGAGCTGGCCGAGCTGGCCCGCGGCGCCGACGCCGTCGTCTTCGCGGCCGGCGCCGGCCCGGGCAGCGGGGAGGCCCGCAAGCACACCGTCGACCACGGCGCCGCCGTCCTCCTCGCCGACGCCGCGGAGCAGGCCGGCGTCGGCCGCTACCTGCTGGTGTCCTCGATGGGGGTCGAGCAGGCGCGCGGGGGGACCCCGCAGGGTGGCGACCCGGGCATGGCCGTCTACCTGCAGGCCAAGCTCCGCGCCGAGGACGACGTCCTGCCCCGCGAGGCCCTGGCGACCACGATCCTGCGGCCCGGTGGGCTCACCGACGACCCGGGCACCGGTCGGGTGACGCTGGGCCACGGCATCGGCTCCGGCAGCGTCCCCCGGGACGACGTGGCCGCGGTCCTGGTCGCGCTGCTCGACGCCGGCCGCGACGGCGCGGTCGTGGAGCTCGTCAGCGGGGAGACGCCGATCGACGCGGCGGTCACCGCCCTTCCGTGAGCTACTCGGCGGGCCGGCGCCGGGCCCGCGTGCGGAGCGCGCGGTCGGCCAGCATGTCCTCGGGCGGGTAGTCCACGCGGACCAGCGTCAGACCGCCGGCCGGTGCGACCGGCACCTCGCTGGCCCGCTCGTCGCGGGCGAGCAGGCCGGCCGGCCAGTCCGGCGCGCGCCGGCCCTCACCCACGGCCGTCAGCGCGCCGACGAGGCTGCGCACCATCGAGTGGCAGAACGCGTCGGCCGACGCCGAGAGGGTGACCAGGTCGCCGCTCCGGGCGACCTGCAGGGCGAGCAGGGTGCGGATCGTGGTGGCGCCCTCGCGACGGCGGCAGTACGCGGCGAAGTCGTGCTCGCCCAGCAGCAGCGCCGCCGCCACCGCCATCGCGTCGGTGTCGAGCGTGCGGCCCCACGCCACGGTGTCCGACCGGCGCAGCGGCGGCGGACCCCAGTCGGCGTCGGTCAGCCGGTACACGTAGTGCCGGCCGAGTGCGCCGAAGCGGGCGTCGAAATCCGGATGCGCCTCCACCACGGCCGGGACGGCGATGTCCGGCGGGAGGATTCCTCGCAGCCGCCGCACCAGCCGGTCTCGCTGCTGGTCCCACAGCGCCCGCGCGACGTCGCAGTGCGCCACCTGCCCGGTGGCGTGCACGCCGGCGTCCGTGCGGCCGGCCACGGTCAGCTGGACCGGCGTGCGGAGCACCGTGCCGAGCGCCTCCTCGAGGTCGCCCTGCACGGTCCGCTGGTCGGGTTGCCGGGCCCAACCGTGCAGCGCCGTGCCGTCGTAGCTCACCGCCAGACGAAGGCGGACGAGCCCGCCACCGTCGTGGGTGGCGGGCTCGTCCGGATCTTCGGTGTTCAGCGTGCTCGGAGCGTCAGCGCGGGTCGGGAGCCGACTCGCCGCCGGGAGCGTTCAGTCCCGCGGTGGCCGCGTCGCCCAGCTCCGCGGCATTGACCTCGGCCGCGGCGGCGTCGGCGAGCTCCGGGGAGACGTTGTCGCCGTCGGCGACGACGCCGTTCTCCGCCGTGGGCTCGCGGTCGACGTCACCGTCGTCCTGGCGCTCGCCGTCGGGCACGAAGACGTCGGTGACGATCTCCTGCGCCTCGTCGCGATCGCCGCTGGTCACTTGGCGCCGTCCGTGTCGGATTCGGCCCCCGCCTCCGAGGAGGCGTCGTCGGCCTCGTCCGGGCTGTCCGCAGAGTCGGCGCTGTCGGCGCTGTCGGCGCTGTCGGCCGAGTCCGCGCTGTCCGCGGAGTCGGCGGACTCCTCAGCAGCGTCCGCGGTCACCTCACCGGCGGCGGCGGCGGAGCCGGCACCGGTGGCGAACTGCGTGCCGCGGGCCCGCTCGGCCTCGCCGACGGCCTGCTGGCCGACGGTGAGCGCCTCGACGAGCTCGATGACGGCCATGGGGGCGTTGTCGCCCTTGCGGGGGCCGACCTTGGTGATGCGGGTGTAGCCACCCGGCCGGTTCGCGAAGCGCGGACCGATCTCGGCGAAGAGGGTGTGCACGACGTCCTTGTCACGGATCGTCGTCATCACCTGGCGACGGGCGTGCAGGTCGCCCCGCTTGGCGAAGGTCACCAGCTTCTCGGCCAGGGGACGCAGCCGCTTGGCCTTGGCCTCGGTGGTGGTGATCCGCCCGTGCTCGAACAGCGACGTGGCCATGTTGGCCAGCATCAGCCGCTGGTGCGCGGGGGATCCGCCGAGACGGGGACCCTTGGTGGGGGTGGGCATGTCGGTCCTTCCTCAAGCTGCCGGCCGGTGCGAGGGGCGGCTGCGTTCCGTGGTGGTGCTGTCGTTGCTGATCAGCGTGCCGGGCCCGGGAGCCCGTCCGGACGGCGGGGTCTCCCCCGCCGCCCGGTGTGGATCAGAGCTGCTCGGTCTCCTGGTAGGAGCCCTCGTCGTACTGGGGCTGCTGCTCGTAACCGGGGGCGAACTCGCCGGTGCCCTGGTAGGCGTCGGTCTCGTAGCCCTCGTCGTAGCTCTCGACGGAGGTCGGGATGAATCCGGGCGGGCTGTCCTTGAGGGCCAGGCCCATCGCCGCGAGCTTCATCTTGACCTCGTCGATCGACTTCGCGCCGAAGTTGCGGATGTCGAGCAGGTCCGCCTCGGAGCGGGTGACGAGCTCACCGACGGTGTGCACGCCTTCGCGCTTGAGGCAGTTGTAGGACCGGACGGTGAGGTCCATGTCCTCGATCGGCATCGAGAAGTTGGCGATGTCGGCGGCCTCGGCCGGGCTGGGCCCGACCTCGATGCCTTCGGCGTCGATGTTCAGCTCGCGCAGCAGACCGAAGAGCTCAACCAGCGTCGACCCGGCGGACGCGATGGCGTCGCGGGGGGCGATGGAGGGCTTGGTCTCGACGTCGACCACGAGGCGGTCGAAGTCGGTGCGCTGCTCGACGCGGGTGGCCTCGACGGCGTAGGTGACCTTGAGGACCGGCGAGTAGATCGAGTCGACCGGGATGCGGCCGATCTCCTGGCCGGGCTGCTTGTTCTGCGGCGCCGGGACGTAGCCGCGACCGCGCTCGACGACGAGCTCGACCTCGAGGCGGCCCTTGCCGTTCAGCGTGGCGATGTGGAGGTCGGGGTTGTGCACCTCGACGCCGGCCGGCGGCGCGATGTCCGCGGCGGTGACCTCGCCGGGACCCTGCTTGCGCAGGTACATCGTGACGGGCTCGTCGGAGTCGGAACTGACGACCAGGCCCTTGAGGTTCAGGATCAGCTCGGTGACGTCCTCCTTGACCCCCGGCACGGTCGTGAACTCGTGCAGGGTGCCCTCGATCCGGATGCTGGTGACAGCAGCGCCGGGGATCGACGACAGGAGGGTGCGGCGCAGGGAGTTACCGAGGGTGTAGCCGAAGCCGGGCTCGAGCGGCTCGATGACGAACCGCGAGCGCTGCTCCGAGATGGTCTCCTCGGTGAGGGTGGGGCGCTGTGCGATGAGCATGGTGTCTCCTTGAGGTCCTCCGGCGACCGCCATATGACGCCGTGAGGGGGGTGGTGCCGGCGGGGCGGACATCGGTCCGCCCGCCCCGCCGTACTGCAGGTGCTGCTACTTGGAGTAGAGCTCCACGATCAGCTGCTCCTGGACCGGGGTGTCGATCACCTGGCGGGCCGGGATGTTGTGCACGAGCACGCGCAGCTGGCTGCTGATGACCTCGAGCCACGGGGGCACGGGGCGCTCGCCGGCGCGGGCCTGGGCGATCTCGAACGGCAGCATCGTGCGCGACTTCTCGGCCACCTCGACGATGTCGTTATCGGTCACCCGGTACGACGGGATGTCGACCTTGCGGCCGTTCACCCGGATGTGCCCGTGACGGACCAGCTGGCGGGCCATGTCCCGGGACTCGGCGAAGCCGGCCCGGTAGACGACGTTGTCCAGGCGCGACTCCAGGATCTGGAGCAGCACCTCGCCGGTCTTCCCGCTCTTGCGGTTCGCCTCTTCGTAGTAACCGCGGAACTGCTTCTCCAGCACGCCGTAGATGCGGCGGGCCTTCTGCTTCTCGCGAAGCTGGAGCAGGTACTCGCTGTCCTTGGTGCGGCCGCGACCGTGCTCACCCGGCGGGTAGGGCCGGATCTCGATCGGGCACTTCGCGGACTCGCACTTGCTGCCCTTGAGGAACAGCTTCATCTTCTCGCGCCTGCACAGGCGTCAGTCGGCTCCGGTGTAACGGGCCACGTCAAATACTCCTAGATCGTCTCGTCAGTGACCGGTCAGACCCGGCGGCGCTTCTTGGGGCGACAGCCGTTGTGCGGCTGCGGCGTCACGTCCTGGATCTGCCCGACCTCGAGGCCCGTGGCCTGCAGGGAACGGATGGCCGTCTCGCGACCGGAGCCAGGGCCCTTCACGAAGACGTCGACCTTGCGCATGCCGTGCTCCTGCGCCTTGCGCGCGGCGTTCTCGGCAGCCATCTGCGCCGCGAACGGCGTGGACTTGCGCGAGCCCTTGAAGCCGACGTGGCCGGCGGAGGCCCAGCTGATCACGTTTCCGGCCGGGTCGGTGATCGACACGATCGTGTTGTTGAACGTGCTCTTGATGTGCGCGGCGCCGTGGGCGACGTTCTTCTTCTCCTTGCGGCGGACCTTCTTGGCACCAGCCGCGGTGCGAGCCCTGGGAGGCATGTCTCTCCGGTTTCCTTCAGTTGTGGCCTGGGGTTGCTGCCGCGAGGCAGCACACGTGCCGCGCCATCGCTCCCGCCCTCACGGGTCGCTGCGACCGCACGTCGACGTGCTGTGGGTCAGCGGGCCTTCTTCTTGCCCGCGATGGTCTTGCGCGGGCCCTTGCTCGAGCGCGCGTTGGTCTTGGTGCGCTGACCGTGGACGGGAAGTCCACGACGGTGACGCAGGCCCTGGTAGCAACCGATCTCCACCTTGCGGCGGATGTCGGCGGCCACCTCGCGGCGCAGGTCACCCTCGACGCGGAAGTGCTCGTCGATGTAGTCGCGCAGCTTCAGCAGGTCCTCGTCACCGAGGTCCTTGACGCGCAGGTCCGGGCTGACGCCCGTCGCGGCCAGGGTCTCCTTGGCGTGGGTCTTGCCGATGCCGTAGATGTACGTGAGGGCGACCTCCAACCGCTTCTCGCGGGGAAGGTCGACGCCTGCCAGTCGAGCCATGTTCTGGTACTCCCTCAGCCCTGGCGCTGCTTGTGCCGGGCGTTGTCGCAGATGACCATGACCCGGCCGTGCCGGCGGATCACCTTGCACTTGTCACAGATCTTCTTCACCGACGGCTGGACCTTCACCGGTGCCGCCCCTCATTCCTCGATCGTGTGCCGGCCGCGTGTCTGCCGGTGGGCAGTCGCTGACCGAGCGGTTACTTGTAGCGGTAGACGATGCGACCGCGCGTCAGGTCGTAGGGCGAGAGCTCCACGACCACGCGGTCCTCGGGCAGGATGCGGATGTAGTGCTGCCGCATCTTGCCGCTGATGTGGGCGAGCACCCGGTGCCCGTTCTGCAGTTCGACCCGGAACATCGCGTTGGGCAGCGGCTCGACGACGCGACCCTCGACCTCGATGGCCCCGTCTTTCTTCGCCATGCCCTACACGCACTCCTTGACTCGGTGGTACTCGGCCCGGGACCGCGCCCACGGGTGTACCCGGGACGACGGACTCGGTGATGTCGCAGAACAGATGATGCTGGCGCTCTCGCGAGGGCGCTCCTCGTCACGCGGCCACAGCACGACGAAAGAACGGCGCTAGCGCCACAGGGAATCGTACCTGACGACCCGCGGGTTCCCAACCGGCCCCCATGAGGGCTGCACTACAGCCCGGCGGAGCCGCTCAGAACGGCACCTCAGGTGCGGGGCGTGATCCCGAACGGCGCGAGACCGGCGACCCCGCCGTCCTCGGCCGTCAGCACCCACGGGCCCTCGGCCGTGATGGCGACGGAGTGCTCGAAGTGCGCGGCCCGGGAGCCGTCCTTGGTCACCACCGTCCAGCCGTCGTCCAGCTCGACCGTGGCAGGGTCCCCCACCGTGACCATCGGCTCGATGGCCAGGGCGAGCCCGGGGACGAGCTTCGGCCCGCGACCGGCGCGACCGTAGTTCAGGACGTGCGGGTCCTGGTGCATCGCGGTGCCGATGCCGTGGCCGCCGTAGTGATCGACGATCCCGTACGGGTGCGGGTGCGACCGGACAGACTCCTCGACGGCCGCGCTGATGTCGGTGAGCCGACCACCGGCCAGGGCCCGGGCCAGGCCGGCCCACATCGACCGCTCGGTCACCTCGATGAGGGCGGCGTCCTCGGCGGAGGGCTCCCCCACCGTCACGGTGATCGCGGAGTCGCTGTGCCAGCCGGCAAGGATCGCGCCGCAGTCGATCGAGATGTTGTCGCCCTCGGCCAGCTCCCGCTCGGGGTTCGGGATCCCGTGGACCACCTCGTCGTTGATCGACGCGCAGATGGTCCCGGTGAAGCCGTGGTAGCCGAGGAAGTTGGGCACAGCACCCTTCGAGCGGATGTGGTCCTCGGCGACCGCGTCGAGCTCGCCGGTGCTGACGCCAGGGCGCAGCGCGGCCCTGACCGCCGCCAGAGCCCCCGCCGTCACGAGCCCGGAGGCGCGCATGAGCTCGATCTCCTGCGCGGTCTTGATCTGGATCATGCGTCCACTCCACTTCGCCAGCAGTGGCACCCGGGCCAGCAGTGCCTCGCGGCGGTCGCCGTGCACTGCCCGACCCTCAGGCGCCGGCCGCAGCCACGTCGGGGTCGGTGCCCGCGGGGTCGACGCCGAGCGCACGGAGCGCCCGGCCCGTGACCTCGTCCACCACGCCGATCGCATCGATGCGGGACAGCAGGCCCTCGCCCTCGTAGAACCCGGACAGCGGCGCCGTCTGTTCCCGATAGACCTCCAGGCGGTGCCGGACGGTCTCTGGCTTGTCGTCGTCCCGCTGCACCATCTCGCCGTCGACGAGCATGCGGCGACCGGAGAGCCGGCGGACCAACTCGTCCTCGTCGACGACGAGCTCGAGCACCCGATCCAGCCCGGTGCCGAGGTCGGCGAGCGAGGCAGCCAGCTGCTCGGCCTGTGCGATGGTCCGCGGGAAGCCGTCCAACAGGAAGCCGCCCTCGGCGTCCGGCTCAGCGAGCCGGTCCTTGACCATGGCCACCGTGATCTCGTCGGGGACGAGATCACCGGCATCCATGTAGACCTTGGCCTTCTGGCCGAGCTCGGTCGCGCCGCTCACGTTCGCCCGGAAGATGTCCCCGGTGGAGATGGCCGGGACCGCGAGGCGGCCCGCGATGAACTGCGCCTGGGTGCCCTTGCCCGCTCCGGGGGGCCCCAGCAGGACGATGCGCACTACTTCAGGAACCCTTCGTAGCTGCGCTGGTTCAGTTGCGTCTCGATCTGCTTCACCGTCTCCAACCCCACTCCGACCATGATCAGCACTGCGGTCCCGCCGAACGGGAAGTTCTGGTTCTGCCCCTCCTGCGTCACCGCGAGGAAGAAGTTCGGCAGCACGGCGACGATGCCCAGGTAGAGCGCGCCCGGCAGCGTGATCCGGGACAGCACGTACTGCAGGTACTCGGCCGTCGGGCGGCCCGGGCGGATGCCGGGGATGAAGCCGCCATAGCGCTTCATGTCGTCGGCCCGCTCCTCCGGGTTGAACGTGATCGACACGTAGAAGTACGTGAAGAAGACGATCAGCGCGAAGTAGAGCGCCACGTGCACCGGGCTGCTCTGATCGATGATGTAGGTCTCGAAGAACTGCCGGACCCCACCGGTCTCATTGCCCTGGAGCTGGCTGATCAGCTGCGGCAGATACAGCAGCGACGACGCGAAGATCACCGGGATGACGCCGGCCTGGTTCACCTTGAGAGGCAGGTAGGTGGACGTCCCCCCGTACATCCGCCGCCCGACCATGCGTTTGGCGTACTGGACCGGGATGCGCCGTTGCGCCTGCTCCACGTAGACGACCGCGCCGATGATCAGCACCGCAAAGGCGCAGACCACGGTGAAGACCAGCACGCCGCGGGTCTGCAGGATCCCGCCACCCTCGGCCGGGATGCGCGCGGCGATCGAGGTGAAGATCAGCACGGACATGCCGTTGCCGATCCCCTTCTCGGTCAGCAGCTCGCCGAGCCACATGATCAGGGCCGTGCCGGCGGTGAGCGCGATCACCAGGACGATCGTCGTCCAGACCGAGTCCGACGGGATGATCGGCTCGGAGCAGCCCGGGAACAGCTGACCACTGCGGGCGAGAGCGATGATGCCGGTGCTCTGCAGCACCGCGAGGGCGATCGTCAGGTACCGGGTGTACTGGGTCAGCTTTGCCTGACCCGACTGCCCTTCCTTCTTCAGCTGCTCGAAGCGCGGGATGACCACGACCAGCAGCTGCACGATGATGCTCGCGGTGATGTACGGCATGATGCCGAGCGCGAAGACCGACAGGCGCAGCAGTGCGCCGCCGGAGAAGAGGTTGACCAGCGAGTAGATGTCCCGCTGGGAGCCCGACTGGGCGATGTCGAGGCAGCTGTTGATGGCCTCGACCGACACCCCCGGCCCAGGCACCTGAGCGCCCAGCCGGTAGACGGCGATGATCGCCAGGGAGAACAGCAGCTTGCGCCGGAGATCTGGCGTCCGGAACGCCGCGGCGAACGCCTGCAGCACGTGCCCTCCCCTTCTCGGTCGGACGACATTAGCAATCGGCCCGCCCCGCACAGGTGCAGGGGCGGGCCGAATGGTGGGTCCCGGCGTGCTCCCGCCGCGAGCGCACTCGCGGCGGGAGCCGGGACCCGGGTCAGATGCGGGTGGTGCTGCCCCCGGCTGCGCCGATCTTCTCGGCCGCGGCCGAGGAGAAGGCGTGCGCCGAGACGTCGACCTTGACGCCGCCGAGCTCGCCGGTGCCCAGCACCTTCACCGGCTGGTTGCGGCGGACCGCACCGGCCTCGGCGAGGGTGTCCGGGTTGACGGTGCCGCCCTGGGGGAACAGCGCCGCGATCCGGTCGAGGTTGACGACCTGGAACACGATCTTGTTCGGGGGCTTGAAGCCCGAGAGCTTGGGCAGCCGCATGTGCAGCGGCGTCTGCCCACCCTCGAACCGGGCGGAGGTGTTACCGCGCGCCCCGGTGCCCTTGGTGCCGCGACCGGCCGTCTTGCCCTTGGAGCCCTCACCGCGACCCACACGGGTCTTGGCGGTGTGCGCGCCCGGGGCCGGACGCAGGTGGTGGACCTTCAGAGTCATAGCGAGTCTTTCCTCAGACCTCTTCGACGGTGACCAGGTGCGGCACCGTCGCGACCATCCCGCGGATCTCGGGACGGTCCTCCTGGACGACCGAGTCGTGGATCCGCTTCAGCCCCAGCGAACGCAGCGTCTGACGCTGGTTCGGCTTGGTGCCGATCCCCGACTTGATCTGGGTGACCTTCAGCTGCGCCATCTCAGACTCCCTGGCCCGCACGGGCACGGAGCATGGCCGCCGGGGCGACGTCCTCCAGGGGCAGACCACGGCGGGCCGCGATCTCCTCGGGACGGACGAGGTCCTTCAGCGCCTGCATCGTGGCGTGCACGATGTTGATCGGGTTCGAGGACCCGAGGCTCTTGGACAGCACGTCGTGGATGCCGGCGCACTCGAGGACGGCGCGCACCGGACCACCGGCGATGACACCGGTACCCGGGCTGGCCGGCTTGAGCAGCACGACACCGGCGGCCGCCTCACCCTGCACGGGGTGCGGGATGGTCGCGGCGATGCGGGGCACCTTGTAGAAGTGCTTCTTGGCCTCCTCGACGCCCTTGGCGATCGCCGCGGGCACCTCCTTGGCCTTGCCGTAGCCGACACCGACGGTGCCGTCACCGTCGCCGACCACGACGAGCGCGGTGAAGCTGAAGCGACGACCGCCCTTGACGACCTTGGACACGCGGTTGATCGTGACGACGCGCTCGACGAACTTGCTCTCCGGCTCGTTGCCACGACGATTGTCGCGGCGGCCGTTGTTCTGTTCAGCCATAAATTTACCTTTGCTTCGTCTCGTCCCGGCTACAGAGCCAGGC
>JBBSKB010000073.1:0-17207 GCA_038256725.1 Mycobacteriales bacterium
CCCGGAGGCGCCCGTTCAGCGCTCCCGCGGCGGCACGTCGTACGCCTCGCAGATCGCCAGCCACACCTTCCGCACCGGGACGCCGGCGTCGATGGCCTCGACCGCGCTGCGCCCGCCCAGGTCGGAGAAGAGGTGGTCCCGGGACACGCTCTGGGCACGCATGGAGCCGAACCGATCGTCCAGACGGGACCAGAACTCCTGCAGGCGCACCCCTCGACGCTAGCGCGCCCCACCCACCGCTCGCCGCAACCGCCTCTCCCCGCAATCGCCTCCCGCCGAGCCCCGGCTAGCGGGGCCGCTGGCCGCGGAGCACGACCGAGGCCCAGACGAGGCCCAGCGGCAGGACCAGAGCTGCCGAGACCGAGGTCACCAACCCGAAGCCGCCCCACGCCAGGAGCGGGCCACCCAGGGCACCGGCCAGCGCCGCGCCCAGACCCATCAGCAGGTCCGTGCCTCCCTGAGCGGTCGGGCGCAGGTCGGCGCCCACCGAGCCGGTCACGAGCGCCGACCCGGCGATGAGCCCACAGGACCAGCCCAGACCCAGGAGCAGCAGGCCGATGCCGAGCCGCACGGAAGCCGCCGGCCCGGCGGTGCCGGCCACCGCTGCCGCGACGAGCAGCAACGAGCCGCCCAGGGCGACGACCGTGGGGGCGCCGACCCGGTCGACGAGCACCCCCACCAGGGGGGAGAACAGGTACATGCCGGCCACGTGCACGCTGATGACCAGGCCCACGATGCGCAGGACGGCCTCCTCTGCTCCCCCTGCGTGGCCCATGTGCACCGGGGTCATCACCATGACGCCGACCATCACCGAGTGGGAGACGACCACCGCGACCAGCCCGAGCCGGCCGGAGGCCGAGCTCCACACCGCCCGCAGCGCCGCTCCGGTCGCGACCCGCGGTGGCATCGCTCCCGTTCCTCCTCCCATCCGCCGGGCGAGCAGCAGCGGATCGGGGCGCAGCAGTGCCAGGAGCCCGAGGGCGACGACGCCGAAGACGACGGCGGAGACGACGAACGCCCCGGCGAGCGCGGGCAGCCCGAGCGCGGTTCCGAGGCCGGCACCGGGTGCTGCGAGGTTCGGTCCGATGACGGAGCCGATGGTGGTCGCCCAGACCACCATCGACAGTGCCCGGCCGCGGTGTTCCGGCGCCGCGAGGTCGGCGGCCGCATAGCGGGACTGCAGGCCGCAGGCGGTGGCCGAGCCGAAGAGGAACAGCCCGGCGAGCAGCAGCGCGAGGGAGGAGGCGGCAGCGGCCGCCACGGTGATGATCGCGCCGAGGACGCTGAGCAGGTAGCCGACCGCGAGCCCGGCCCGTCGACCGTGAGCGTTGCTGATCCGTGCCAGCGGGACGGCGAGGACGGCCGCACCGAGCACGCCCGCGGTCTGCCCGAGGCCGGCCGCGCTGTCGGTGCCGGCGACGTCACGGGCGAGCAGGCCGCCCGCGGTGATCCCGACGGTCACGCCGAGCCCGGCGAGGGCCACCCCCCCGCCGAGGACCCGCACGGTCCGCCGCTGAACTCCCGCGACATCGATGACACCGGGCCGCACCGCCGTTGGCATGCTGCGAGTTTGCCGCACCGGTCCGGCCGCTCGGCACCGGATCGTGCCGAGCGCGCCCCGGTCGGGTGTTCGTGACCGCTCCGACCGGCGAACTGTCGTACCCCGCGGGGACACTGGCTCCGTGGCCCGCCGCACCTCATCCACCTCGGCGCTCGACCGGTTCTCCGAGCCGGCCCGGGCGTGGTTCACCGGCGCCTTCCAGCAACCCACGGCCGCCCAGGAGGGCGCCTGGGAAGCGATCAGCAGCGGCGAGCACGCGCTGGTCGTCGCGCCCACCGGCTCGGGCAAGACGCTGGCCGCCTTCCTGTGGTCCCTCGACCGGCTCACCGCCACGCAGCCGGTCGACGAGCAGTCGCGGTGCCGGGTCCTGTACGTCTCGCCGCTCAAGGCGCTCGCCGTCGACGTGGAGCGCAACCTGCGCGCTCCGCTGGCCGGCATCGGCCAAGCGGCGGCCCGGCTCGGGCTGCCGCGCCCGGAGATCCGGGTCGGCATCCGCTCGGGCGACACCCCGGCCGACGAACGGCGGGCCTTCGCCAAGCGGCCCACCGACATCCTCATCACCACGCCCGAGTCGCTCTTCCTGCTGATGACCAGCGCCGCCCGCGAGGCGCTGCGCGGCGTCGAGACGGTGATCCTCGACGAGGTGCACGCCGTGGCGCACACCAAGCGCGGCGCCCACCTGGCCGTCACGCTCGACCGGCTCGACGAGTTGCTGGAGCGGCCGGCCCAGCGGATCGGCCTGTCGGCGACCGTGCGCCCCATCGAGGAGGTCTCGACCTTCCTCACCGGCGGCCGGCCGGTGCGCGTCGTCGCGCCCCCGTCGACCAAGGAGTGGGACCTCTCCGTCGTGGTCCCGGTCGAGGACATGAGCGAGCTGGGGCAGCCGACCGGTGAGCTGGAGGGCTCCGCGGCCGGCAACCAGCCGCGCAGCTCGATCTGGCCGGCGGTCGAGGAGCGGGTGCTCGACCTCGTCGAGGCGCACCGCAGCACCATCGTGTTCTCCAACTCCCGCCGGCTGGCCGAGCGGCTCACCAGCCGGCTCAACGAGCTGGCCTACGAGCGGGCCACCGGGGAGCCCGTCCCGCCGGGCACCAACGCCGCCGCGCTCATGGCACAGGCGGGTTCCGGCGGCGGGACGCCGGAGGGTTTCCAGCCGGTCGCCGCCGCCCACCACGGCTCGGTCTCCCGCGAGCAGCGCGCCATCGTCGAGGAGGCGCTCAAGTCCGGGCGGCTGCCCGCGGTCGTCGCCACCTCCAGCCTCGAGCTCGGCATCGACATGGGTGCGGTCGACCTCGTGGTCCAGGTCGAGTCACCGCCCACCGTCGCCGCCGGGCTGCAGCGCGTGGGCCGCGCGGGACACCAGGTGGGCGCGGTCAGCCGCGGCGTGCTCTTCCCGAAGTACCGCGGCGACCTGGTGCAGTGCGCCCTGGTCGCCGAGCGCATGAAGGCCGGCGCGATCGAGTCGATCCGCTACCTGCGCAACCCGCTGGACGTCCTCGCCCAGCAGATCGTGGCGATCGTGTCCGAGCGCCCCCGCACGGTCGACGAGGTCGCCGCGCTGGTCCGCCGGTCAGCGGCCTTCAGCTCGCTGCCCGACTCCGCGCTGCACGCCGTGCTCGACATGCTGGCCGGCCGCTACCCCTCCGACGCGTTCGCCGAGCTGCGGCCGCGGCTCACCTGGGACCGCGTGACCGACACCCTCACCGCGCGGGCCGGCGCCCAGCGGCTGGCGGTCACCAGCGGCGGCACCATCCCCGACCGCGGCCTGTTCGGCGTCTTCCTGGTCGGCTCCGAGGGAACCGGCGGTCGCCGGGTCGGCGAGCTCGACGAGGAGATGGTCTACGAGTCGCGCGTCGGGGACGTGTTCCTGCTCGGTTCCTCCTCGTGGCGGATCGAGGACATCACCCACGACCGCGTCCTGGTCACCCCCGCCCCCGGACAGCCGGGGAAGATGCCGTTCTGGCACGGCGACGCCCCCGGCCGGCCGCTCGAGCTCGGCCGGGCGCTGGGCGCCTTCCTCCGGGAGGTCGGGACGGCGACCCCCGAGGCGGGGCTGGAGCGGGCACGGGCCGCCGGCCTGGACGAGTGGGGCGCGGCGAACCTGCTCGCCTATCTGACCGAGCAGAAGGCCGCGACCGGCCACCTCCCGGACGACCGCACGATGCTGGTCGAGCGGTTCCGCGACGAGCTGGGCGACTGGCGGCTGGTCGTCCACTCCCCCTTCGGCGCGCAGGTCAATGCGCCCTGGGCGCTCGTCCTCGCCGCCCGGTTGCGCGAGCGCTACGGCGTCGACGTGGCGAGCATGCACTCCGACGACGGCATCGTGCTCCGGCTGCCCGACACCACGGGCGAGCCGCCGGAGGCCGACCTCGCCGTCCTCGACCCCGACGACGTCGAGCGCGAGGTCACCGCCGAGGTGGGCACCTCGGCGCTGTTCGCCAGCCGCTTCCGCGAGTGCGCCGCGCGTGCCCTGCTGCTCCCCCGTCGCGATCCGCGTCGCCGTACCCCGCTGTGGCAGCAGCGCCAGCGCGCGGCCCAGCTGCTGTCGGTGGCCAGCGAGTTCGCGTCGTTCCCGATCACCCTCGAGGCCGCCCGCGAGGTGCTGCAGGACGTCTACGACGTGCCGGGGCTGGTGGAGCTGATGCGCGACGTCCGTGCCCGCCGCGTGCGGGTGGTCGACGTGCATACCGACTCGGCCTCGCCGTTCGCGCAGTCGCTGTTGTTCGGCTACGTCGGCCAGTTCCTCTACGAGGGCGACGCGCCGCTGGCCGAGCGCCGCGCCCAGGCCCTGGCGCTCGACACCGGCCTGCTCGCCGAGCTGCTGGGCCGGACCGAGCTGCGCGAGCTGCTCGACGGCGAGGCGATGGCCGAGATCGAATCCGAGCTCCAGCGCCTGCCCGAGCAGCGGCACCCCCGCGACGTCGACGGCGCCTCGGACCTGCTGCGCGGGCTCGGCGACCTGGGCGTCGCCGAGGCCGCCGCCCGCGGGGTCCCGCAGGCGTGGCTCGACAAGTTGGTGGACGCCCGGCGTGCCCTGCGGGTACGCATCGCCGGCGAGGAACGGCACGTCGCCATCGAGGACGCCGGGCGACTCCGCGACGCCCTCGGGACGGCGCTCCCCGTGGGCGTCCCGGAGGTCTTCACCGAGCCCGTCGCCGATCCGTTGGGCGACCTCGTGGGCCGGTACGCCCGCACGCACGGGCCGTTCCAACCGGGCGAGGTGGCCGCCCGGCTGGGTCTGGGCGTCGCGGTCGTGACCGCCACCCTGCAGCGGCTGACCGCGACCGGCCGGCTGGTCGCCGGGGAGTTCCGGCCCGGCGGCACCGGGCAGGAGTGGTGCGACGCCGAGGTGCTGCGCTCGATCCGCCGCCGGAGCCTGGCCAAGCTCCGTCAGGAGGTCGAGCCGGTCCCGATCGGCACGCTGGCCCGCTTCACGCCGTCGTGGCAGGGCATCGGCGGTCGGCTGCGCGGCACCGACGGCGTACTGGCGGTCGTGGAGCAGCTCGCCGGTGCCCTGGTCCCGGCCAGCGCGCTGGAGTCGCTCGTGCTGCCGACCCGGGTCCGCGACTACTCCCCCGCCATGCTCGACGAGCTCACCAGCGCCGGCGAGGTGCTGTGGGCCGGCGCCGGCGGCCTACCGGGCGGTGACGGCTGGATCAGCCTGGTCCCGGCCGACCTCGCGCCGCTCCTGCTGCCCGAGCCGCTGGAGCCGCCTGAGGCCGGCGGTCCGCTGCTCGACCTGCTCGCCGGTGGACAGGCGCTGTTCTTCCGCGGGCTGTCCGACCTGCTGGGCGCCACGGACGACACGGCTCTGGCCGACCTGGTGTGGGACCTCGTCTGGTCCGGCGCGCTCACCAACGACACCCTCGCGCCGCTGCGCACCCGGCTGGGTGGGGGCGGCACGCACAAGAAGGCGCCGGCTCCTCCCCGGGCGCGCATCGACCGTTCGCGCGGCGGGCGCACCCGGCTGGGCCGCCCGGCGATGCCGACGCGCACCGGGCCGCCCACGGTCGCCGGCCGTTGGTCGCGACTGCCCGACCGCGAGTCGAACACCACCCGGCGCACGACCGCGCGCGCCGAGGCGCTGATCGAGCGGCACGGCGTCCTCACCCGGGGCGCGGTCATGGCCGAGCAGGTGGCCGGCGGCTTCCCTGCGGTCTATCCGGTGCTGCGCGCGTTCGAGGAGAACGGCCGCGCGCGACGCGGGTACTTCGTCGAGACGCTCGGCGCGGCCCAGTTCGGCACCCCCGGCTCGGTCGACCGGCTGCGCAGTTTCGCCGCCCCGGACCGGGTGCCGGGCGGGGCGGTCGTGCTGGCCGCCACCGATCCGGCCAACGTCTACGGCGCCGCGCTGCCGTGGCCCGACCGGGCGCCGACGGCCGATGCCGACGCCGTCGACCTCGGCGAGGGCACCGGCAGCACCCGCAAGGCCAGTGGTCACCGGGCCGGGCGCAAGGCCGGGGCGCTGGTCGTCCTGGTCGACGGCGAACTGGTCCTCTACGTCGAGCGCGGTGGCAAGACGCTGCTGTCCTGGACCGAGGACGAGCAGACGCTCAAGGAGGCGGCCACGGCCCTCTCCGGTGCCGTCGGCGCCGGTGCGCTGGGGCGGATGATCGTGCAGAAGGCCGACGGCGCATCGGTGCACGAAGCCACGCCACTCTCGGCCGCTCTGCAGGCCGCCGGTTTCAGCGCCACCCCGCGGGGGCTACGGCTGCGCGGCTGAGCCGGGCCGTGCGCGGCTCACGGGTCGGCGTCCCAGAGCAGCCGGTAGTACGCCATGCGCTCGGGGTCGGGCTCGACCCCGTAGGCGTCCAGCAGGGGCCGCTCCCAACCGGGCCCGTAGTTCCAGGCGGTGCTCCAGGTAGCCACGGCGAGGTCGGCCCACCGGTCGGCGAGGCCGAGCGAGCCGAGATCGACATGGCCCGACCACGCCCCGTCATCGGTGACCAGCGTGTTCGGTGCGCACGCGTCGCCGTGGCACACGACCAGCCGGTCGACGTCCGGGACGTCGGCCAGGCGGGCCAGCACCTCGGTCACCGTCAGGCCGGCGTGCTCCGGGAACCACTCCCGAGGCCGCAGGACGCCGGCGCGGCGCCGCACGTCAGCGACGCGCCTGGGCGCGGACCAGTCGAACGGGCAGTCCCGCGTGGGCAGCGCGTCGTGCAGCGCCCGCAGGCCCGCACCGAGCGCGCGCACGGCTGTCAGCGGGTCGGCCAGCCAGCGCGGCTCGACAGCGTTCCGGCCGGGCACGCCCGACGTCACCAGCCACTCGCCGTCGGCGTCGGCGTCGTGCGCGAGGACCACCGGGACCGGCGTCAAGCGCACCGCCCAGCGCAGCCGCTGGGCCTCGTCCCCCATCCGCAGCGGGCTGCCGGCCGGCGCCCACTTCACGAAGCGCCGCTCCGGGCCCTCCCCCAGCTGCCACGTGAGACCGCCCAGCTGGTTCCGCCAGACGGGCGCGAGCAGCGCGCCGCCGGCCAGCGCGGCCACGGCGGGCGGCACGGGTACCGGCTCGAGCGGTGCCCCGGCGATCACCTCCGCGATGCTGCCACGGAAGCTCCGGCCCGTACCCCTCAAGAGCCGTCCGTGGCTCGGCGAGAGCAGGCGGTGAGCGGTCGTGCCGCCGTCACAAGGTGACGGTTGCGTGGAGAGCTGCCGCGAACGGTGCGCCGTCCCCTGCGGGCGGGGACGCTGGAGGTACCGGCGCACCCAAGGGGGACCACCTCATGCGCACTCTCCTCGTGTTCCTGCTCATCGTCGGCACCGTCCTGCTGGTCGTCGGCGCCGCCGCACCGCAGCTGTTCGTCCTCTCGCTCCTGGGCCTGCTGCTGCTCGCCGGCACCGCGAGCGTGGCGCTCGCCGGCCTGGGCCCACCCCGGCCGCCTCAGCCGCACCACTGACCGTCGCCCTCAGCGCCCGTTCCCGCCTGCCCGCGACGCCGGGCGGGCAGGGACACTGGACGCGTGCCCGAAGGAGACACCGTCTGGCTGGCGGCCAAGCGCATGAACACCGCACTTGCGGGCGCCACGCTGCGCCGTGGCGAGTTCCGCCTGCCGCAGCTGGCCGCGCTCGACCTGGCGGGTGTGGCCGTCCGGGAGGTCGTCCCCCGCGGCAAGCACATGCTCATCCGGCTCGCCGACGAGCGCACCCTCCGGACGCACTACCGCATGGACGGCAGCTGGCACATCTACCGGCCGGGGACGACGTGGCGCGGCGGGCCGGCCTACGACGTCCGCGTCGTGCTGGCGACCGACGAGTGGGAGTGCGTCGGCTACCGGCTGCACGACGTCGAGATCGTCCTCACCGCCGACGAGGACCGCCTCGTCGGCCATCTCGGGCCCGACGTCCTGGGGCCGGACTGGGACCTCGCGGAGGCGCTGCGGCGGCTGCGCAGCCATCCGGACGAGCAGGTCGGCGTGGCGATCCTGGACCAGCGGAACCTCGCCGGGCCCGGCAACCTCTACAAGGTCGAGTCGCTCTTCCTCTGCGGGGTGCACCCCTGGGCGCGAGTGGCCGACGTCGACGGCAAGCTCGAGGCCCTCGTCACCCGGGCACGGACCTTGATGCTCGCCAACCGCGACCACCCCGAGCAGAGCACGACCGGCAACCTGCGCCGCGGCCAGGACCACTGGGTCTACGGCCGGAAGGGCAAGCCGTGCCGGCGGTGCGGGACGCCCATCCTCATGGGCGAGCAGGGCCCGGAGCTGCAGGCGCGGGTGACCTACTGGTGCCCGCGCTGTCAGGCCACCGACTCACCCGTCGACCCGCTCGCCCGCACCGGCGAGCCGGGCCGCCCCAGGCCCCTGGCCACGCCCGGTTGACCCGTCGCGGTCGTCGCGGCGGCCTCCGACGATCGGAGACCGCCGCGAGGCGTGCGAGCTGGACCGGTCAGGCCTGCTGGCCGGGCCGCTCGGCCGGCTGCGTCGCCTGCTGCTCGGTGGCCGGCTGCGCGACCGACGGCGCAGCCTGCTCGATCGCCGCGGGGGGCGTGCTGCCCTCGACGGCCTGGGTCCCGCCGCCCATGGCAGCGCGGATCGCGTCCAGCCGGGAGGCGCCCGCGACGTCGAGGGTGGCCTTCTCGACCTCGAGCATCCGCCCCTCGACCGAGGTCTGGGCCAGCTCGGCCTGACCGAGGGCGTTGGCGTACCGGGCTTCGATCTTGTCGCGCACCTCGGACAGGCTCGGCGTGTTGCCGGGCGCCGAGAGCTCGTTGACCTGCTTGAGCGAGCTCGCGACGTGCTCCTGCATCTTTGCCTGCTCGAGCTGGCTCATGAGCTTGGTGCGCTCGGCCAGCGTCGTCTGCAGCCGCATCCGGCTCTGCTCGACCGCCCCGCGCGCCTGCTCGGCAGCCTGCAGCGCCTCGTCGTGACTGCGCTTGAGATCCTCCATCGACTGCTCGGCCGCGACCAGCTGGGTCGCGAACGCCTGCGCCGCGTTCTCGTACTCGGCAGCCTTGGTCGCGTCCCCCCCGGCGCGCTGCTTGTCGGCCAGGACCAGGGCCTGGCGGGCCGAGGCCTGCATCTTCTCGACCTCGCCGAGCTGCCGGTTGAGCCGCATCTCGAGCTGGCGCTGGTTGCCCAGGACCGCGGCGGCCTGATTCGCCAGGGACTGGTGCCGCTGCTGCTCGGCCTCGATCGCCTGGGCGATCTGGATCTTGGGGTCGGCCCGCTGGTCGATCTGGGCGTTGGCCGACGCCGTCAGGTACTTCCACAGCTTCACGAACGGGTTGGGCATTGCTTCCTCCTGCTCCGGCACCGAAGCCGGGGGTGGGTGGCCGGCGCGGCGGTGTTCGTCGGCCTCATGGTCCCAGGTGACTGCCGTTCCTAGCCAACGCGGTCACTCCCGACGTGGCGCCCTACCGTTACCCCGTGTCCGCACCGATCCCGATGTTGTGCGTCCTGGGCGAACTGGTCGTCGATCTGCTGCCCGTTCCGGGCGCCGACGCCGGACCCGAGGGGACCGCGCCGCAGTACGTGGCCCGCCCCGGCGGCAACGCCCTCAACGTCGCGGTGGCCGCCGGCCGGCTCGGGGCGCCGGTCGCCCTGGTGGCCCGGCTCGGGACCGGCCCGCTGGGCGCTGCCCTCCGCCGGCACGCCGAGCTCGCAGGGGTCGACGTCACCGGCTTCGTCGTCGCGCACGAACCGGTGAGCCTGGCCGTCATCGGCCTGCATCCCGACGGCTCCCCCGACTACGGCTTCCACGTGCTCGGCGCTGCGGACTGGCAGTGGACCGACCAGGAGCTGGCGCGCGCGGTGCCCGAGAGCACGGCCGTGCTGCACGTGGGCTCGATCTCCAGCTGGACCGAGCCGGGCGGGACCGCCATCGCCGCGCTCGTCGAGCGCCTCGCCGGGACCGCGCTGATCAGCGTCGACCCGAACATCCGGCCCCCGCTCGCCGACGGGCCGGTCGGCGCCTCGCTCGGCAACGACCGCGCCGGGGTCACCGCGCGATCGGACCGGCTGATCGCGCGGGCCGACGTCGTCAAGGTCAGCGCCGAGGACCTCGAGTGGCTGGAACCCGGCGCCACGGACCTGGACGACGCCGCCCGGCGCTGGGCCGCCCGCGGCCCGGCGCTCGTGCTCCTGACCGACGGCGGCTCCCCGCTGCGGATCGCCCGTCCGGGCCGCCCGGTGCTGCACCGCGACTCCCCGCGGGTCGAGGTGGCCGACACCGTCGGTGCCGGCGACTCGCTCGCGGCCGGCCTGCTCAGCGGGCTGCTCGCTGCGGGCGTCACCGACCGCGGCTCGCTCGAGGCCCTCGACGACGAGCAGCTGCTGGCCGTCGTCGACGACGCCGCCCTCGTCGCCGCGCTGAACTGCACGCGGGTCGGCGCCGACCCGCCGACGCGCGCCGAGGTCGACGCGGCGCGCGCCGACCGATGACCGGCGGGCTTCGGCTGGTCGGGTTCGAGGAGCTCTCCGCCGGCGTGCTGCGGTCACGCCTGCTGGAGCGGCGCGGTCAGTTCTGGTCGGGCTCCGCCCTGGCCGACGCGGAGCTGCTCCGCCTGCACGATCCGCTCTTCTTCCACCAGCTCGGCGGCTTCGGCGCGGTCGCGCTCACCCCGGACGACCGGGACGCCGGCTACCTGCTCGGGGTGGTCACCGCCGACCGGCTGGCCGTCGTGCACGCCGTGGCGGTGCACCCCGACCACCGCGGTCGCGGGCTGGCCGGCCGGCTCCTCCAGCGGTTCGCCGGGCTCGCCGCCGGGACGGGGGCCCGGGCAGTGCAGGGCGTCGCCCACCCGGACGACGCCGCCGCGCGCGGGCTCGCCGCACACTGCGGCGCCGTTCCCGCACCCTCCCCCGGCCACGCGGGGCCGGGATGCGACCGGACGGTCTACACCCGTTCGCTGCGCCGGGCCTGAGCCGGCGGCTCTACCGGCCCGAGGGCTCCGGCCAGGCGCGCGGCCTGGCGGTGCCGGTCGAGGGACCGCCCGGGCTGGAGCACGACACCGAGCAGCCAGCGGCCGGCCAGCTCTGCGCCGTCGGCATCGGTCCGGAGGGCGGCGGCCAGCCGGTCCCGGAGGTCGGCCCAGCCTGCGGCGTCGACGGCCAGCAGCCCCGCGAGCACCTCCGGCTCCGTCCGCGCGAGGCGGCGCAGCACCGGGTGGCCGCCCAGCTCGTCGGAGAGCGCAGCGAGCGCCCCGGCCGGCGGTAGCCCGACGGCCATCACGGCCAGCCGGTCGAGCTCACCGGCCAGCAGCTCGCGAGCGACCTCGTCCTTGGTCCGGAAGTGGTTGTACAGCGTGGCCTTGGCGACGCCGGCGGCCGCTGCCACCGACTGCATCGTGCTGCGCCGCAACCCGTTCTCGGCGAACGCCCGCGCGGCGCCGTCGAGCAGGCCGCGGCGCGTGGGGTTCACGACCGCAGCCTTCGGACGCTGCGCCGCATCAGGCGGCGAGCGAGACCGCCTCGCCGCGGCGGAGGGCGGACCGGGCGGGACCGCCCACCAGGGCGAGCGCGGGCTCGGCCGCGGGCACGGCAGCGTCCTCGACGGAGGGCTGCTCCTCGGCGGCGGCCACCTCCGCGGCCTCGGCCGGCGCGGGATGGGCGAGCGCACGGACGCCGCCGGCACCGGCAACCCGCATCTCCAGGCTCACCTCGGCCAGCAGGTCGGCCAGTTCGACGTCGAGGGCGTCGCAGATGGAGGCGAGCAGCTCGGAGGAGGCCTCCTTCTGGCCGCGCTCCACCTCGGAGAGGTAACCGAGGCTGACCCGGGCGGCACCCGAGACGTCGCGCAGCGTGCGTCGCTGACGCAGCCGGTGACCCCGCAGGGTGCTCCCGAGCTGGGTACGCAGCAGCAACATGGCCACTCTCCTGTCCTGCGAGCGGGGGAAGCTCCAGCGCCCTTCGCGAGCGCCGTGCGCTCACGGTACGCGGCGCTGTCCCCGGTGGCTGGCCCACCCGGCTCGCGTCCTCTCACGGCGTAACGCCCACGCGCCGCCCGCGCTTCCCGCTGCCCGCCGCACTCCCCCGTGCTCAGCCCAGCCGGGCGAGGAGCGCGTCCACCGCCGCGTCGACGGCCGCCGCGGCGACGGTCTCGCGCCTGCGCAGCAGCGCGGCGTGCAGCCGGGCGGGTCCGGTCCCGGGCACGGCGGTCAGGCGGCGGTGTCGGTGCGCGTGCCGGTGGGATCCGCGCTGCCCGCGGCCGAGCGCCGCGCGGCCGCGGCCTTCATCGCCCGGGCACTGGTCCGGCGCAGCCGGAGAGCACGCACGACGTAGTCGAGCCCGGTGACGAGGGTGAGCACGAGGGCCACCGCCATCACCCACCAGCGTGCGGTCGCCAGCAGGCCGGTCAGCGGCAGGATGTACAGCCCGATGGCCAGGGCCTGGGCGACGGTCTTGAGCTTGCCGCCGCGGCTGGCGGCGATGACGCCGTGCCGGATGACCCAGAACCGGAGCACCGTGACCCCGACCTCGCGGACGAGGATCACCCAGGTCACCCACCAGGGCAGCAGGCCCAGCGCGGAGAGCCCGATGAGGGCGGTGCCGGTCAGCGCCTTGTCGGCGATCGGGTCGGCGAGCTTGCCGAACTCGGTGACCTGGCCGGTGCGGCGGGCGATCATCCCGTCGTACCGGTCGGTGATGATCGCCAGGGCGAACACCAGCGTCGCCCAATAGCGGCCGGCGTCGTCGAGCCCCTCGTCCTGGAGCAGGAGGACGGCGAAGACCGGCACCACCGCCAGGCGGAGCACGGTGAGCGCGTTGGGCAGGTTCACGAGGCGAGCCGTCTGCGGCGGCGTCGCGGTCGGGTCGGGCAGCACCTCGCTCACGCCGTCACCGACCGGTTCCCACTCCGGCCGGCACGACGGCCCGGGCGAGCAGGTCGACGCCCTCGGTGCCCTCGACGACCGCCTCGACCACCTGGCCGGCAACCGCACCATCGGGCACGCCGGCGACGGTGGTGGTGCCGTCGGCGTCGGGGTCCTGGTGCGCGGCGTGACCCTGCCAGGTCCCGGGGCCCTCCTCGGCCGACAGGTCCTCGGTCAGCAGCACCTCGACCCGCTCGCCGATCCGGTCCTCCGCGCGCTGGGCGGTGAGCTCCTCGACCAGGTCGGTGATCCGGCGGACGCGTGCATCGATCTCGACCTGGTCGAGCTTGCCGGGCAGACCGATGGCCTCGGTCCCGTCCTCGTCCGAGTAGCCGAACACACCGACCGCGTCGAGCCGGCCGGAGGTCAGGAAGCGCTCCAGCTCCGCGACGTCCTCCTCGGTCTCCCCCGGGAAGCCGAGGATGACGTTGGTGCGGAAGCCGGCGCCGGGCGCCAGACTGCGGGCCCGCTCGATGGTGCGGAGGAAGTCGTCGGTGCCGCCGAACCGGCGCATGCGGCGCAGCAGGGTCGGCGAGGAGTGCTGGAAGGACAGGTCGAAGTAGGGCGCGACCCCCGGGGTGGCTGCGATGAGGTCCAGCAGCCCCGGGCGCAGCTCGGCCGGCTGCAGGTAGGCGACCCGCACCCGGACGATGCCCGGGACGGCGGCCAGCTCCGGCAGCAGCTTCTCCAGCGAGCGCAGGTCGCCGAGGTCCTTGCCGTAGGAGGTGGAGTTCTCGCTCACCAGCACCAGCTCGGTGACGCCCTGGCCGGCGAGCCAGTGCGCCTCGCCGAGCACCTCGGCCGGTGGGCGGGACACGAAGGCGCCCCGGAAGGTGGGGATGGCGCAGAAGGCGCAGCGCCGGTCGCAGCCGGAGGCGAGCTTGAGCGCGGCCATCGGGCCCGACGCCAGGCGCTTGCGGCGCAACCAGTCGTGGCCGGGGATCGCCGGGGCATCGACCGCGGTGGTGGCGGCGGTGCGCTGCACGGGGCTGATCGGGAGCAGCGTGCGGCGGTCGCGCGGGGTGTGCGGCACGAGCGGCCGGCCGGCGATGACGTCGTCGAGCCGGTCCCCGATCTGCGCGTAGTCGTCGAAGCCGAGGACGGTGGCCTCGGGCAGGGCGCCGGCGAGCTCGGAGCCGTACCGCTCGGCCATGCAGCCGACGGCGACGACGGGTGCGCCGGAGTCCGTGGCGGCGAGGATCGCGTCGACGGAGTCCTTCTTGGCCGACTCGATGAAGCCGCAGGTGTTCACCAGCACGGCGTCCGCGGCATCCGCGTCGTCGATGAGCTCATAGCCGCCGGCGGCCAGCCGACCGGCCAGTTCCTCGGAGTCGACCTCGTTGCGGGCGCACCCGAGGGTCACCACCGCCACTTTCCGGGCAGGGGAGGGCGCAGCTGTCACCGGGACATCGTAGTCGCCCGGACCGCCGTCCTCCCCGTTCCGGGGGGTGATCCCCGTCCTTCTCGGGATCAGGCCGCCCCGCCGCGCAACGTGAACATCACGGACTCGAGCTCGTCGGGCTTGACCAGCACGTCGCGCGCCTTGGACCCCTCGGACGGGCCGACGATGCTGCGGCTCTCCATGAGGTCCATCAGCCGGCCGGCCTTGGCGAACCCGACGCGCAGCTTGCGCTGCAGCATCGAGGTGGAGCCGAACTGGCTGGTGACGACGAGCTCGACGGCCTGCAGCAGCAGGTCCAGGTCGTTGCCGATGTCCTCGTCGACGTCTTTCTTCTCGCCGGCGGCACCTGCGGAGAACACCTCCTCGCGGTACTCCGGCTCCGCCTGGCGCTTGCTGAACTCGACGACCGCCTCGATCTCGGCGTCGGTGACGAAGGCGCCCTGCACGCGCATCGGTTTGCCCGCACCGATGGGCATGAACAGCGCGTCACCCATGCCGATCAGCTTCTCCGCGCCGGGCTGGTCGAGGATGACCCGGCTGTCGGTGAGGCTGGACGTGGAGAACGCCAGACGCGAGGGCACGTTGGCCTTGATCAGACCGGTGACGACGTCGACCGACGGCCGCTGCGTCGCGAGGATCAGGTGGATGCCGGCCGCGCGCGCCTTCTGCGTGATGCGGACGATGTGCTCCTCGACGTCGCGGGGGGCGACCATCATAAGGTCGGCGAGCTCGTCGACGATCGCCAGGATGTACGGGTAGGGCCGGTACACCCGCTCGCTACCGGGCGGCGCGGTGATCTCGCCGTTGGTGACCTTGCGGTTGAAGTCGTCGATGTGCCGCACACCGGTGGACTTCATGTCCTGGTAGCGCTGCTCCATCTCCTCGACCAGCCAGGCCAGCGCGGTGGCGGCCTTCTTGGGGTCGGTGATGATCGGCGTGATCAGGTGCGGGATGCCGTCGTACGGGGTCAGCTCGACCATCTTCGGGTCGATCAGGATCATCCGGAGCTGATCGGGGGTGGCCCGCAGCAGCAGCGAGGTCAGGATCGAGTTGACGCAGCTCGACTTACCGGCACCGGTGGCGCCGGCGACGAGCAGATGCGGCATCTTCGCCAGGTTGGCGCAGACGAAGCCGCCCTCGATGTCCTTGCCCAGGCCCACGAGCATCGGATGCGGGTCCTGCTTGGCCGCCCCGGACCGGAGGACGTCGCCGAGGCTCACCTTCTCGCGGTCGGTGTTGGGCACCTCGATGCCCACGGCGGACTTGCCCGGGATCGGCGCCAGGATGCGGATGTTGTCGTTGGCCACGGCGTAGGCCATGTTCTTGGTCAGCTGGGTGATCTTCTCGACCTTGACGCCCTGGCCGAGCTCGACCTCGTACCGGGTGACCGTCGGGCCACGGGTGAACCCGGTGACCGCGGCGTCGATGTTGAACTGGTCGAGCACGCCGCTGATCGCCTCGATCGCGACGTCGTTGGCCTTCGACCGGGCCCGCGGCGGATCGCCGGGCCGGAGCATCGACAGCGCCGGGAGGATGTAGTGCCCCTCGACGGGCTGGATGGACAGCTGCTCCGGCTCGGTGATCGGCGGCAGGTCCTCGGCCGGGAAGGTGCGGTCGACGACCGGCGGCCGGGGCGGCACGGGCCGCAGCTCGGTGTGCTCGGGCTCGGTGGTGCGGGTGGCCTCGGCGGCCTGCGCCATCGCCCCGTGGTCGATCGGGCCGGTGGCGAGGAGGTCCTCCGACAGCTTCCGGCGGTGCCGCCGTCCGGTCGGGGCGAGCTCCTCCTCCTCGTACTCGTCGTCGTGCTCGTCGTCGTCGTAGTCGTTGCGGCCGAGCAGTCGGTCGGCGAGCTCGCGCATCCGCTCGGGGATCTGGTGCACCGGCGTGGCGGTGATGACCAGCAGGCCGAAGAAGGCGAGCAGCGCGAGCAGGACGACGGTGACGGCGCTGCCCATGCCGGTGACCAGCGGCGTGCCGACGGCCCAGCCGATGATGCCGCCGGAACCGGGGAGGCCGGCCTCGGGGTCGGCCGGGTCGCCGACGACCTGGGCGATGCCGAGCACCGAGGCGACCGCGCACAGCCAGCCGATGACCAGCCGGCCGCGGGCCTCGGGGCGTGGACCGCGGCGCAGCAGCCGCAGCGAGGTGAAGAACAGGACGACCGGCAGCACCATGACCAGCGAGCCGATGACCCAGCGGACGCCGTCGGTCAGGGCCGCCCCGACGGGGCCGATGCCGTGGCTCCACGCCGCGGCGCCCAGGACGACGGCCAGGCCGAGGAACGCCAGCCCCACGCCGTCGCGGCGGTGCTCGGGCGCGAGCGGCTCGGCCTCCTCCGGCCGGGCCACCGAGCGGGCCAGGCCGCCGGCTCCCCGTGCGAGCAACCCCCAGGTGCCGCTCGCGGCGCGCCAGAGGTTGAACCCGGCGTCCTTCTTCTTGGCGGGCGGGCGACGGTTGCCGGTGCTCTTGGCGGCCGGTCGCTTCTTGCTCGCAGCGGTCGAACCCGAGCGTTTCCGGGTGGACGCCGGGCGCGTCGACGTGGTGCGGGCAGGCATGCGTCGAACGGTAATCCGCGTGGCGGCCACGAACGGGCAGGCAGAGCGTCGTGTCCCGCACCGGCGTGCCATCTCATAACGTCACAGCCATGAGCCCGACGCACCCTTCCGGCAGCTGGCCGACCCCGATCACCTCCGAGCTGGTGGTCCGTGCGGCCGCCCGGATCGGCGAGGTGGTGGTCGACGGCGACGACGTGTGGTGGTCGGAGTCGCGCCCCGATGAGGGCGGCCGGTCGGTGATCGTGCGGCGCGGGGTCGACGGCGCGGTCACCGACGTGCTGCCCGCGCCCTGGAACGCCCGCACCCGGGTGCACGAGTACGGCGGCGGCGCGTGGACCGTCGCCGACGGCACGCTGTGGTTCACCGAGTTCTCCGACC
>JBBSKB010000074.1:0-17021 GCA_038256725.1 Mycobacteriales bacterium
AGGCCGAGACCGAGGCGCGGCTGGCGGTGCGCACCGCCGAGGAGCGTGCCCGCGCGCTGTCCGGCCGGGCGGAGTCGCTGCGCCGCCAGGCACGGCAGGAGCGCGCCGCCCGCGAGCGCGCCGCTGCCGCCCGGGCGTCCCGCGAGCGTGGTGCCGCCGTGGCCGAGCGGGTCCGGGCCGACGCCGAGCGCGCGCTGGTCGCGGTGGGCACGTCGCTGGCGCGGGCCGCCGCCGAGCGGGACGCGCTGACCACCGGCCGGGCCGCCGCCGAGGCCGAGCTGCTGGAGGTGCGCGGCCGGGTGCGTGCCGCGACCGCCGAGCTGGACCGGCTCACCGACGAGGTGCACCGCGACGAGGTCGCCCGCGCCGAGCAGCGGTTGCGGATCGAGGCGCTCGAGGGCCGCGCCGCCGAGGAGTACGGGGTCGACCTGCCCACCCTGGTCGCGGAGTACGGGCCGGCCGCGCCGGTGCCGCCGTCCCAGGCGGAGGAGGCGGCCGCGGAGGCGGCGGGCGAGGAGCCCCCGGTGCCGAACGCCTACGACCGGTCGGTCCAGGAGCGGCGGGCCGCCCGCGCCGAGCGCGACCTGGCCACCCTCGGCAAGGTCAACCCGCTGGCGCTGGAGGAGTTCGCGGCGCTGGAGGAGCGGCACACGTTCCTGGCCACCCAGCTCGAGGACCTCAAGAGCACCCGCCGGGACCTGCTGACCGTCGTCCGCGAGGTCGACGACCGCATCCACGACGTCTTCGCCGCGGCGTTCGCCGACGTCGCCCGCGAGTTCGAGGGGGTGTTCGCCACCCTCTTCCCGGGCGGGCAGGGCCGGCTGGTGCTCACCGAGCCCGACAGCATGCTCACCACCGGCATCGAGGTGGAGGCCCGCCCGCCGGGCAAGAAGGTCAAGCGGCTGTCGCTGCTCTCCGGTGGCGAGCGGTCGCTGACCGCCGTCGCCCTGCTGGTGGCGATCTTCCGCGCCCGGCCCTCGCCGTTCTACGTGCTCGACGAGGTCGAGGCAGCCCTGGACGACGTCAACCTCGGCCGGCTGCTCACGCTGGTCGAGCAGCTCCGGTCGACGTCCCAGCTGATCGTCATCACCCATCAGAAACGGACGATGGAGATCGCCGACGCCCTCTACGGCGTGAGCATGCGCGGCGACGGGATCACCGGCGTGATCAGCCAGCGGCTCCGCGAGCTCCCCGCCGCCTGACGCCGAGGGCAGAAATGGCCATTTCTGCCCTCAGACGCCGGAGGGGATGCGCAGGTCGACGACGAGCGGCAGGTGGTCCGAGGCGCCCTCCGCGTCGAGGACGCGCGCGCTCGCCACGGTCACGCCGGACGAGACCCACGCCTGGTCGATCCGGCGGTGCGGGGACCGCGCGGGGTGGGTGTGCCCCTCCTCACGCTGCCAGAAGCGCCAGCCGGCCTGGTCGCCGCGGTCCGCGGCCAGCGCCCAGGCGTCGGTGAAGCGCTCGCGCAGCGGGTGCAGCTCGGGCGCGTCCGGCCGGGCGTTGAAGTCGCCGACGAGGACGCCGGAGGCCATCGCCTCGGTGTGCAGTTCGGCCAGCGCGGCGACCTGCTCCGCACGCTCCTGCGCCGACCGGGTGGTCAGGTGGGTGGTGGTCACCCACAGCGTGCCGCCGTCCAGCTCGAGCATGGTCCGCAGGGCGCTGCGCGGCTCGCCCGTGCCGGGCAGCCGGTGGACGTCGCTGATCAGGATCGGCAGTCGGGAGAGCAGCGCGTTGCCGTACTGACGGCGCGGCCGGGCCATCGCGTCCCCACCCACCCGCGGCTCGTCGATGGCCGGGCCCCAGGCCAGCTGCATGTCCAGCGCGCGGGAGAGCAGCAGCGCCTGGTCGACGTCCTCGCTGCGCTCGCCGAACCAGCGGTCGACCTCCTGCAGGCAGATGACGTCGGCGTCGGCCGCGGCCAGCACCCTGGCCAACCGCGGCAGATCATGGCGGAAGTCCTCGCCCACCCCGTGGTGGGTGTTGAAGCTGACCAGCCGCACCGGGATCGGCGGTTGGTCGGGCCCGGGGGCGGGGCGGATGCCGAAGGGGTCGTCGGTCACCGGAGCAGCCTGTCAGGCATCCGAGAGCGGCATGTCGAGCACCTGCCGCAGGGCGGCGTCCCCGATCTCGGCCACCGACAGCTGGAAGCGCGCCTCCCGGCCCTCCAGGAGCAGCTCGCCGATCTGGTTGCCGAAGAACGGCCCGGCCTGCTTGTCCCACTGCAGCTCGGTGGGCTCGGCCTTGGCCAGCCGGGCGAGGCGCTCGGTGAGCCGGCGGGCCGCCCGGCTCCAGCCGATCTTGAACCCGACCCGGATCGGGTGCGGGGCCTGGTTGTGCAGCGGGGAGACGGTGAGCTGGTGCACCCGCGCCTTGAGGGCCTCCGGGCGCACCAGCTCGGCGGCGTAGGCGTGGTGCACGTCCCCGGACAGGACCAGCGCCGTCGCGGGCGCCCGGCCGTGCTCTCCGCGGGCGACGGCGGTGAGCGCCGCGCCGAGCCGCTCGAAGGAGTGCCCGAAGGCGGCCCAGTGCTCCAGGTCGGCGGCCTGCCGGATCTGCTCCGCGACCCGCCCGCGCAACCGCCCGTGGTGGCGGACGTTGAGCGTCTCGTTCCAGCGCTCCAGGTTGTGGATCGCGTGCGGCAGCAGCCACGGCAGGGAGGTGCCGACGATCAGGTGCTCCACGCCCTCGTCGACGGCGCGGCGCATCTCGCCCTCGACCCAGGCGAACTCGTCCTCGTCCAGCATCCGGCGGTGCTGCTCCTCGAGCACCCGGCCGGCGCGGCTGTCGACCATGATCAGCCGTGCGTCGCCCCAGTGCCGCACGTAGCTCCACCGGAACGTCGCGGGTTCGGCGTCGGCCAGCTCCGCCATGCGGCGCAGCAGCGGCTCGGCGTCCCGGCCGCCGTCGTCGGCCAGGTCGCGGATCGCCCGCCAGGTCTCGTTCTCCGCCAGCTCCTGCGGGCTGAGGTTGCCCAGGTGCTGGTAGACCCAGTAGCTGACCAGACCGCCGGTGACGCGGCCCTGCCACCAGGGTTCGCGCGCGATCGAGGACCGCCAGGCCGCCGAGGTGTTCCAGTCGTCGATCATCTCGTGGTCGTCGAAGATCATCGAGGACGGGATGGTCGACAGCAGCCACCGCACCTGGGGGTCCAGCCAGGATTCGTAGTACAGCCGGGTGTACTCCTCGAAGTCCGCGACCTGGTCGTCGGGGGACTTCTCCTCGGCCTGCCGGTTCCGCCGGCGGTGCAGCAGCGACGTCGTGCGCTCCGTGAGCTCGTCGGCGTAGACCTGGTCGCCCAGGAGCACCAGTGCGTCGGGCCAGCGGACCTCGGGCTGGACGGCGATCTGCTGGGCGTAGAGGTCCAGCGCGTCGGGCGGGATGCCCTCGCTGTCCTCGACGGTGCGCGGGCTGGCGTACCGGCAGGAGCCGAACGCCAGGCGGAAGGGCCCCGGGCGGCCCGGTGTCCGGATCCGGCTGGGTGGGAACGCGGAGTCGGCGGGCGGCCAGACCTGCGCCCCGTCGAGGAGCACCTCGTAGGGGGTGGTGCTGCCGGGATCGAGGTCCTCCACGACGACCAGCGCGTAGTGGTGCCCGGCGACGCAGAACGTCCGCGCGGTGCGGCCCAGGACGTCGACCTCGCAGGCCTGGTCGGTCTCCACCCAGACGGTCGCCGAGACCGGGTCGACGTGCCGCAGCAGGGGGCCGAGCAGGAGGGCAGGGGCGCTCGGTCCGGTGGCTCGCATGGGCCCCAGCCTGACTCATCGGTCCGGCAGACGGGTCCCCCGGGAGTCGCCTCGGCGGGGCCGTCGCGGGCTGGGAGACTCCGGGCATGGAATTCGTGCTGATCGCGATCGCCATCCTCGTCGTCGCGCTCGTCGCCGGCGTCGGCCTGCTCGTCGGGCGGGGACGGCGCACCACCCGCCTCGACGACGACGCCGTCGCCGGCACCACGCTCACCCGTCCGCGGCCGCCTCAGGACCCGCCGGCGACGGCCCCGCCGACCGACCAGCCCGACGCCGTGGTGCCCGACGCCGCTCCGCCGGTGGAGCTGCCGCCGGCCGAGGCCGAGCCCGGCCTGGTCTTCGAGACGCCGCCGCCCTCGGCCGGCCGCCTCGTTCGGTTGCGCTCCCGGCTGGCGCGCTCGCAGTCCTCGCTGGGCCGCGGCCTGCTGACGGTGCTGGCGCGCGAGAAGCTGACCGAGGACGACTGGGAGGAGATCGAGGAGACCCTCCTGGCCGCCGACGTCGGCATCGCCGCGACCACCCAGATCGTCCAGCGGCTGCGCACCCAGTCGCTGGTGCTGGCCACCGCGTCGCCCGCCGAGCTGCGCGAGCTGCTGGTCTCCGAGCTCACCGGCGTCCTCGCACCCGACCTGGACCGCACGCTGGGCACCGAGCGGCGCGACGGGCGGCCCGGCGTCGTCCTGGTCGTGGGGGTCAACGGCGCCGGCAAGACGACGACGGTCGGCAAGATCGCGCGGGCGCTCGTGGGGGACGGGAAGAGCGTGATCCTGGGCGCCGCCGACACCTTCCGCGCCGCGGCCGCCGACCAGTTGGAGACCTGGGGCGAGCGGGTCGGCGTGCTCACCGTCCGGGGCCGCGAGGGCGGCGACCCGGCGTCGGTGGCCTTCGAGGCCGTGCGCACCGGCGTGGAGGCCGAGGTGGACACCGTCGTCGTCGACACCGCCGGGCGGCTGCACACCAAGTCGGGGCTGATGGACGAGCTGGGCAAGATCAAGCGGGTGGTGGAGAAGCAGGCGCCGGTCACCGAGGTGCTGCTGGTGCTCGACGCCACGACCGGGCAGAACGGCGTCGTCCAGGCGCGGGTGTTCACCGAGGCGGTGGAGGTCACCGGCGTGGTGCTGACCAAGCTCGACGGCACCGCGAAGGGCGGCATCGTCGTCCGCGTGCAGCAGGAGCTCGGCATCCCGGTCAAGCTGATCGGGCTGGGGGAGGGGGCCGACGACCTGGCGCCGTTCGAGCCGCGCGCCTTCGCGGAGGCGATCGTCGGCTGACGCCGGCGGGAGCTGTGCTCCTCAGGCGCGGCTGGGGTCGAAGCCGTAGGGCAGTTCCAGGCGGTGCGCCGCGAGCAGCTGCTGGTCGGCGAGCAGCTCGCGGGTGCCGGCGTCGGCGACGACCGCGCCGGCGTCGAGCACCACCGACCTCGGGCACAGCTGCATGGCGTACGGCAGGTCGTGTGTGACCATCAGCAGGGTCACCGGCAGCGACTCGAGCACCTCGGCGAGCTCGCGGCGGCCGGCCGGGTCCAGGTTGGACGAGGGCTCGTCGAGCACCAGGATCTCGGGGTGCATGGAGAGCACGGTGGCGACGGCCACCCGGCGGCGCTGCCCGAACGAGAGGTGGTGCGGCGGGCGCTCGGCGTAACCGGCCATGCCGACCTGCTCGAGCGCCGCGGCGACCCGCGCGGTGACCTCGGCCTCGGGCAGCCCGAGGTTGCGCGGGCCGAACGCCACGTCCTCGCCGACGGTCGGCATGAACAGCTGGTCGTCGGGATCCTGGAAGACGATGCCCACCCGGCTGCGGATCTCCCGCAGGTTCTGCTTGGTGACCGGCATTCCGGCGACGCTGATGCTCCCGCGGCCGGGCCGCAGGATGCCGTTGAGGTGCAGCACCAGTGTCGTCTTGCCCGCCCCGTTGGGGCCGAGCAGCGCGACCCGCTCGCCGGGCTCGATCCGCAGATCGACGCCGTACAGGGCCTGGTGGCCGTCGGGATAGGCGAAGGCGACGTCCTCGACCAGCAGGGAGGGGGCGGTGCTCACCCCAGCAGCATCCCCGTCGCGAGCACCGCACCCGCGGCGAGGGGCAGGCTCAGCCCGGTCAGCCAGTCCCGCGAGGGGACGGCGGCGACCGGCCCGCGGGGCAGCCGGCCGGTGTAGCCGCGCGACAGCATCGCCAGGTGCACCCGCTCGCCGCGCTCGTAGGAGCGGATGAACAGCGCTCCGGCCGCCGCCCCGACCACGCGGAGCGCGCCGCGCCGTCGGCCGTCGAAGGCGCGGGACTCGCGGGCCACCCGCATGCGGTGCAGCTCGCCGCTCACCACGTCGACGTACCGGATCATGAACCCCAGGATCTGGACCAGCGCCGACGGCAGCCGGAGCCGTTCGAGGCCGCGCAGCAGCTCCCGCGGCTCGGTCGTCGCGGCGAGCACAGTGGCGGCGAGCACGGACAGGGTGGCCTTGGCCAGCAGCGCGCCCCCGGTCTGCAGGCCGCTCTCGGACAGGGACAACCCGAGCACCTCGACCCGCGGCCCGCGGGTGACGAAGGGCAGCAGCAGCGCGAAGACCACGAACGGGGTCTCCACCACCAGGCTGCCGGCCAGCCGGCCCGGTCGAACGCCCGCGACCGCGGCGGCGGCGAGGACGACGAGCAGGTATCCGGCGTAGGCCCACGGGGCCCAGCCGGCGTGCACCGGCGTGGCGACGACGACCAGCGCGTAGCCGAGGACGGCGACCAGCTTCACCTGCGGCGCCAGCCGGTGCACCGGGCTGGTGCCCGCCACGTAGCGGGCGCTCAGCGCACCGCCGTGGCGGGCACCCACGTCAGGCCCTCGGGGTGGGCGGGGCCCCGGCGTCGGCGTCCACGCCCTCGTCCGTGGTGTCGTGCCGCCGGCGGACCAGCAGCGTGATCCCGCCGACGAGGACCAGCGTCACGGCCACCCCGATGACGCCGGCGAGTCCACCGGAGAGCCGGCTGTCATCGACGCCGGAGACCGCGTAGTCGGCGAGCGGGGAGTCGGCGGTCGCGCTGTCCTCAGCCGTGTCGAGGAAGCCCTCCTTCTCGGCCGACCACTCCAGGCCGTCGGGATGGCTGCTGGCGTAGTAGCTGCCGACGCCGGCGATGACGAGCGCGACGAGCAGGCCGACGAGCAGGAAGCCGGGAGTCCGGCGGCGGGAGGTCATCGCGGCGCCCCCACCTCGGGACGGCGGAGCAGCGCGTCGGCGCTCCGGAGGTGTGCGGCCCCGTGCACGAGGTCCGGCCGGGCGGCGAGCACGGCGCCGAGCACGACCACGGTGATCGCGGCCTCGCCGAGACCGATCAGCACGTGGATGCCACCCATCGTGGCGGCCACCGTGCCGACGGGGATGTCGGCGACGCCACCGGCGGCGAACAGCGCCACGAAGGCCAGCGCCGCGACGGGCACCGAGGCGAAGGCGCCCACGCCGGCCCCGACCAGGAAGCCGGTCCGGGTCCTGGGCAGCACCGCCACCAGCAGGCGGAACAGGCCGTAGCCCACACCGACGGCCACCAGGGCCATCAGCGTGACGTTGGTGCCCATCGCGGTCAGCCCGCCGTCGGCGAACAGCACCGCCTGGACGAGCAGCACGACGGTCATGCACAGCACCGCGGTCCAGGGGCCCACGAGGACGGCCGTGAGCGCGCCCCCGATGAGGTGACCGCTGGTGCCGGCGCCGACCGGGAAGTTCATCATCTGCACCGCGAAGACGAAGGCTGCGGTGAGGCCGGCCAGCGGCGCGGTGCGCTCGTCCAGCTCCTCGCGCGCCTTGCGCAGCGCCAGCGCGACGGTGCCCGCGGCGAGCACGCCGGTGGCGACGGACGTGGGGGCGTCGAGGAATCCGTCCGGTACATGCACGGGGCCGACCTTATTGCACATCGTTTGCAACTAGCCACCGGGCGACGGGTTCCCGGACCGGCCGAGGCCCCGGCAACACGGCCGAAACGTGGGTGGGGGACACGCGCCGCGGAGTTCACCGCTGCGAAACGAGCGGGCGCTGCCGGCGGAAACACGCGCCCGGCACGGTGAACGCCACGTCGCCCTCCCGTCCGGAGGGGCCGGCGCCACCGAACGGCCTCCCGGCCGACGACCCCCTCAGGAGGTTGCCGTGGTCAACACCGGCGACACCGCCTGGATCCTCACCAGCGCGGCGCTCGTGCTGCTGATGACCCCCGGCCTCGCGCTCTTCTACGGCGGCATGGTCCGCGCGAAGAGCGTGCTGAACATGATGATGATGAGCTTCGGGGCGCTGGCACTGATCAGCATCCTGTGGGTTCTCTACGGCTACTCGATGGCTTTCGGGGACGACGTCGGCGCCGGCATCCTGGGCGACCCGCTCGAGTTCTTCGGGCTCAACGGCCTGATGGAGGACACCACCGGCGAGGCCGGCGGCCTCCCGGTCATGGCGTTCGTCGGCTTCCAGGCGGTGTTCGCCATCATCACCGTCGCGCTGATCTCCGGCGCGATCGCCGACCGCGCCAAGTTCGGCTCGTGGATGGTGTTCGCCGGCATCTGGGCGACGGTCGTCTACTTCCCGGTCGCGCACTGGGTGTTCGCCTTCGACGTCGACGACGTGGTGGGCGGCTGGATCGCCAACGACCTGGCGGCGCTGGACTTCGCCGGCGGCACCGCGGTCCACATCAACGCCGGGGCGGCGGGCCTGGCGCTGGCGCTGGTGCTCGGCAAGCGCCGCGGTTTCGGCCGCGAGGCGATGCGCCCGCACAACCTGCCGCTGGTCATGATCGGCGCCGGTCTGCTGTGGTTCGGCTGGTTCGGCTTCAACGCCGGTTCCGCCCTCTCCGCGAACAACACCGCCGCGGTCGCCTGGGTGAACACCCTGGTCGCCACCGCCGCCGCCACGCTCGGTTGGCTGCTGGTGGAGAAGGTGCGCGACGGGCACTCCACCTCGCTGGGCGCGGCGTCCGGCGTCGTCGCCGGCCTGGTCGCGATCACCCCGGCCTGTGCCGCGGTCTCGCCCATCGGTGCCATGATCATCGGTGTTCTCGCCGGTGCGCTCTGCGCCCTGGCCGTGGGCCTCAAGTACAAGCTGGGCTACGACGACTCGCTCGACGTCGTCGGCGTCCACCTGGTCGGTGGCCTCTGGGGCACCATCGCCATCGGCTTGTTCGCCTCGGCGGACTCGCCCTCGGCGATCGACGGCCTGTTCTACGGTGGCGGGGTCGACCAGCTCTGGCGCCAGGTCGTCGGAGCACTGGCCGTCCTGGCCTTCTCCTTCGTGCTGACGTGGATCATCGGCACCGTCATCCAGAAGACCATCGGCTTCCGGATCAGCGAGGAGGACGAGATCACCGGCATCGACACCGTCGTGCACGCCGAGTCGGGGTACGACTTCGCCTCCCTCGGCAGCGGCTCCACCGCACCCCTGTCCGGCCAGGCACGTGCCGCATCGACGGACGGCACGGCCCGCACCACCGAGAGGACCCTGGCATGAAGCTCGTCACCGCCATCGTCAAGCCCTTCAAGCTCGACGACGTCAAGAACGCCCTCGAACTGATCGGGGTCGCGGGCCTGACCGTCAGCGAGGTCCAGGGCTTCGGCCGCCAGCGGGGCCACACCGAGGTCTATCGCGGCGCGGAGTACCAGGTGGACTTCGTCCCGAAGGTCCGCATCGAGGTCGTCGTCAGCGAGCTCGACGCCGCCCGCGTCGTCGACGCCGTGGTCGAGGCCGCCGCCACCGGCCAGATCGGCGACGGCAAGGTGTGGGTGACGACGATCGACGAGATCGTCCGGGTCCGCACCGGCGAGCGCGGGGACGACGCGCTCTAGCGCTGCTCCGTCGGCCGGGGTGGGGACGACCGTCCCCGCCCCGGCCGACGCACTTCCTGCTGTTGCTCCACCTGAGGGGGAACGCGTGCTGGACACCGAGGCGCTGCCGGAACTTCCCCGCGCCGAACGGGTGCAGGTCATCGACGCCTGGCTCGCGGGGTTGCTGGCGGACGCGCTGCCGGGCGGCACCGAGGGCCTGGCGCTCATGGCCGTCGGCAGCCTCGGCCGCCGCGAGCTGCCGCCGCACGGCGACCTGGACCTGGTCCTCGTCCACGACGGCCGGCCGGAGATCGCCGCGATCGCCGACGCGCTCTGGTACCCGATCTGGGACGCCGGGGTCCGGCTGGACCACTCCGTGCGCTCGGTGGCCGAAGCCGTGGCGGTCGCCTCCACCGATGCCAAGGCCGGGCTCGGGCTGCTCGACGCGCGGCTGGTCGCCGGTGACGCCGAGCTGGCCGGCCGGCTGCGGACCGCCACGCTGAGCAGCTGGCGGCAGGCCGCCTCGCGGCTGCTGCCCGCCCTGCGCGACCTGCGCCGGGGACGGTCCCGCCAGGTCGGCGAGCTGGCGTTCCTCCTCGAGCCCGACCTCAAGGAGGCCTACGGGGGGCTGCGCGAGGGCCAGGTGCTGCGCGCGGTCGCCGCCGCGCAACTCGCCGACGAGCCCACCTCGGAGGTCGAGTCCGCCTACGCCTTCCTGCTCGACGTCCGGGACGAGCTCCGGCGGCGCAGCGGTCGGCCCAGCGACGTCCTGGTGCGGCAGGAGCAGCGGCCGGTCGCCGTCGCTCTCGGGCTGTCCGGGGAGGACGCCCTGCTGCGCGAGGTCAGCCTCGCCGGCCGCCGGCTGGCCTTCGTCGCCGACGAGACCTGGCGTCGGGTGGAGACCGCGCTCGTGCACCGGCCCCGCAGCCGCTACCGCCGGGTGCGCCGCGAACCGCTGGCCGACGGCGTGGTGCGCCAGGGCGACGAGGTGGTCCTGGCCCGCGACGCCCGCCCGGCCGCCGATCCGGGCCTGCTGTTGCGCGCCGCGGCGGCCGCCGCCCGCGCGGACCTGCTGCTGTCGCCCTACACGCTCAAGGTGCTCGCGGTGCACAGCCAGGCGATGCCCGAGCCGTGGCCACCGGAGGTGCGCTGGTCGTTCCTCCGCCTGCTGGCCAGCGGTCGTTCCGCCGTCGCCGTCCTCGAGCAGCTCGACCAGGAGGGGCTGCTGTCCCGGCTCATCCCGGAGTGGGACCGGGTCCGCTCGCTGCCGCAGCGCCCCCCCTGGCACCGTTTCACCGCCGACCGGCACCTCGTCGCGGCGGCGGCCGCCGCGGCCGAGCTGACCCGGGACGTCGACCGCCCGGACCTGCTGCTCGTGTCCGCGCTGCTGCACGACATCGGCAAGGGCTGGGACGGCGACCACAGCGAGGTCGGCGAGCCGATCGCGGCGACGATCGCCACCCGCATGGGGTTCGCCGACGCCGACGTCGCGGTCATCGGCACGCTGGTCCGCCACCACCTGCTGCTGCCGGCCACCGCGACCCGGTGGGACATCGACGACCCCGCGACCATCGACCGGGTCGCGGCCACCATCGGGTCCGACGCCGCCGTCCTCCAGCTGCTGCACGCCCTCGCCCAGGCCGACGGCGCCGCGACCAGCGCCTCGGCGTGGTCACCGTGGAAGGCCCACCTGGTGGCCGCCCTCGTCGCCCGCGTGCAGGCCAAGCTCGGCGGGGCGCCCCTCGGGGACGCCGCGGCGGTGCTCAGCCCCACGACCCCGCAGGCCTCCACGCCCACCCCCGCCCTCCCCGGCACCACCCCTCCGGTCACCGTCGGGATCCAGGACGTCGCCGACGGCCAGGAGGTCACCATCGGCGCCCCCGACCGGCCCGGGTTGCTGAGCACCTGTGCCGGCGTCCTGGCCCTCAACCAGCTCGACGTCCGGGCGGCGAAGATCACCGTCGAGGGCGGGCACGCCACGAGCGTGTTCGCCGTCCGGCCGCGCTTCGGCCGCGCCCCGGTGCCCGAGATCCTGGCCGACGGCGTGCGCGCCGCGCTGGAGGGCAGCCTGCCGCTGGCCGAGCGGCTCCGGCAGCGGGAGGTCGACTACCGCCAGGACGGCGTGCGGTCGGCACCGCCGCGGATCTCCTGGCACAACGGCGAGGTCAGCGGTGCGGCCACCGGCATCGTCGAGGTGCGCGCGGGGGACCGGGCGGGGCTGCTCTACCGGCTGACCGCGGCGATCGCGGGGGAGGGGCTCGACGTGACCTCCGCCCGGATCGAGACCCTCGGCGCCGACGCGGTGGACTGCTTCTACGTCGCCAACCCCTCGGGGGAAGCGGTCGACCCCGAGCAGCGGCGCCGGATCGACGAGGCACTGGTGGGGGCGATGCTCCCTGCCGCGGAGGCGGACACGCCGGTCTAGGTCCGCGGAGCTGTCCGTGCCCCGTGCGACGGGGGGCTGTCCTGAGTGGGCCTGTGTCGACTGCGGCGCGGCGCTGGTCTCCGGCGTCGAGGTGCGGGAGCTCGTCGCGTCGGGCCTGACGCACGCCGCCTGACGCGCCGATACCCTCGGGGCGGACGGCGCGACGTGCTCGCGCCCGGAACTGCTGAGGACGTGCTGTGTTCGAGACCCTCTCCGACCGCCTGGACAAGGTCTTCACCGGCCTGCGGGGCAAGGGCCGGCTGACCGACGCCGACATCGACGCCACCGCGCGCGAGATCCGCATCGCGCTGCTGGAGGCCGACGTCGCGCTGCCGGTGGTGCGGTCGTTCATCGACGCGGTGAAGGAGCGCGCCCGCGGGGCGGACGTCTCCCAGGCGTTGAATCCCGCGCAGCAGGTCATCAAGATCGTCAACGAGGAGCTCGTCGGCATCCTCGGTGGCGAGACCCGCCGGATCCGGCTGGCCAAGCAGTCGCCGACGGTGATCATGCTGGCCGGTCTGCAGGGTGCCGGTAAGACCACCCTCGCAGGCAAGCTCGGCCGCTGGCTCAAGGAGCAGGGGCACACCCCGCTGCTGGTGGCCGCCGACCTGCAGCGCCCGAACGCGGTCAACCAGCTCTCGATCGTCGCCGGCCAGGCCGGGGTGGACGTCTACGCCCCCGAGCCGGGCAACGGCGTCGGCGACCCGGTGCAGGTCGCCCGCGACTCCATCGACCACGCGCGCCGCACGATGCACGACGTCGTCGTCGTCGACACCGCAGGCCGCCTGGGCATCGACGCGGAGCTGATGCAGCAGGCCGCGGACATCCGCGACGCCGTTCATCCGGACGAGACGCTGTTCGTCGTCGACGCGATGATCGGCCAGGACGCCGTCACCACGGCGCAGGCGTTCCAGGACGGGGTCGGGTTCACCGGCGTCGTCCTCACCAAGCTCGACGGCGACGCCCGCGGTGGTGCGGCGCTCTCGGTGCGGCACGTGACCGGCCAGCCGATCATGTTCGCCTCCACCGGCGAGAAGCTCACCGACTTCGACGCCTTCCACCCCGAGCGGATGGCCTCGCGCATCCTCGGCATGGGCGACGTGCTCACCCTGATCGAGCAGGCCGAGAAGACCTTCGACGCCGACCAGGCCGAGCGGATCGCCGGCAAGCTCGCCTCCCGCGAGGGCTTCACCCTCGAGGACTTCCTCGAGCAGATGCTCGCCATCCGCAAGATGGGCCCGATCGCCAACCTGCTCGGCATGCTGCCGGGCGCGGGGGCGATGAAGGAGCAGCTCAAGCAGGTCGACGACCGGGACCTGGACCGGACCGCGGCGATCATCCGGTCGATGACGCCGCACGAGCGGGTCAACTCCAAGATCATCAACGCCTCGCGGCGGGTGCGCATCGCCAACGGTTCCGGCGTCAGCGTCACCGACGTCAACCAGCTGCTGGAGCGGTTCGGGCAGGCCCAGAAGATGATGGGCCAGATGGCCGGCAGCATGGGCTTGCCCGGCATGGGGCCGATGTCGAAGAAGGCCCGCGGCCGCCAGATGCAGGCGCAGTCGAAGAAGGGCAAGGGGAAGAAGGGCAAGGGCAAGGGCGGCCCGGCCCGTCGTCCCGTCGGCGCCCCCGGCCTGCCGCCCGGCGCGTTCGGCGGCGGCATGCCCGGTGGGATGCCCCCTGGGATGCCGAGCCTGCCCCCGGGCCAGGGTCTGCCGGACCTCACCAAGCTCAACTTCGACCAGTTCAAGGACGGCGACGGCCGGTGAGCGAGCCGTTGCCCCCGCTGCACCTGTCCGGTGTGGTGCTGCCCGAGGGCGAGCACCGCGACGTGTGGGTGCGCGAGGGGCGGTTCACCTTCGAGCCCGTCCCGGGCGCCGAGACGGTCAGCACCGGTGGCTGGCTGATCCCCGGCCTGGTCGACGCGCACTGCCACGTCGGGATCCTGCGTGGCGGTGGGCACGCGGGGGACCTCACCCAGGCCCGCGAGCAGGCGCTGGCCGAGCGCGCGGCCGGGGTGCTGGCACTGCGCGACTGCGGGTCGCCGGTGGACACCCGCGCGCTGGACGACGAGCCGGACCTGCCGACGATCATCCGGGCCGGGCGGCACATCGCCCGCACCCGCCGGTACATCCCCGGGCTGGGCATCGAGATCGAGCCCGAGGACCTGGTCGAGCAGACCCGCGTGCAGGCCCGGCGCGGTGACGGCTGGGTCAAGCTCGTGGGGGACTGGATCGACCGCTCGGTCGGCGACCTGGCCCCGGAGTGGCCTGCCGACGTCGTCGCCGCGGCGATCGCGGCCGCGCACGAGGAGGGTGCGCGGGTCACCGCGCACACCTTCGGCACCGACGCGCTGCCGGCGCTCATCGCGGCGGGCATCGACTGCATCGAGCACGGCACCGGGCTGACCGAGGAACTCATCGGCGAGATGGCCGCCCGCGGCACCGCCGTCGTCCCGACGCTGGTGAACGTGGAGAACTTCCCCGGGTTCGCGTCGGCGGGGGAGAAGAAGTTCCCGACGTACGCGAGCACGATGCGGCGGCTGTACGCGAACTCCGGCGCCGTCGTGCGGGCCGCGTACGAGGCCGGCGTGCCGGTGTTCGCCGGCACGGACGCCGGCGGCGGCATCGAGCACGGCGTGATCGCCGACGAGATCCGCGCGTTGTGCGAGGCGGGCATCCCGGCCGAGGACGCACTGGCGGCGGGCTCCTGGAAGGCGCGCGAGTGGCTCGGGCTGCGCGGCATCGAGGAGGGCGCCGTCGCCGACGTCGTCGTCTACGAGCGGGACCCCCGGGCCGATCTGGACACGTTGCAGTCGCCGCAGCGGATGATCCTGCGCGGGCGCGTCGTCGGCTGACCCGACCTGCTGGGTCGCGCGGCGAAGCCTTGACGAACCCCCGCCGCGCGGGCCAGGTTCGTCGTATCGGGTACTTCCGGTCCGACCCCTCATCGGGAGCGCGCCATGGCCCACTCGCTCGTGCGCCGCTGCGCCGCGGAGTTCGTCGGGACCGCGATGCTGATCGTCTTCGGCCCCGGGGCCGTGGTGGCCGCCCTGCGGATCGGCGATGGGACTCTCGACTACGCCGGCCTGGGCATGATCGCGCTCTCCTTCGGGCTGGTCGTCGCGATCGTCATCTACGCGTTCGGCAGCACCTCCGGAGCGCACATCAACCCTGCGGTCACGCTGGTCCTCGCCACGACGGGCCGGTTCCCCTGGCGTGATGCCGGCCCGTACGTGGCCGCCCAGCTGCTCGGGTCGATCGCCGGGGGCCTGCTGATCGTCGCGACCTTCGGCACCGCGGCCGTCGACCTCGGCAACGTCGGCGGGGTCGCCTTCGGTGACGACGTCGGCTACGCGGAGGCCCTCACGGCGGAGGCGCTGGCCACGTTCCTTCTCGTCCTGACGATCATGGCGCTGGCGGTCGACCGCCGGGCGCCGGCCGGCTGGGCCGGCTGGATGATCGGGTTGTCGGTCACCGGGCTGATCCTCGTCTTCGGACCCCTCACCGGTGCAGCGGTCAACCCCGCCCGCGCGCTGGGGCCGAACGCCACGGCCGCCCTCTTCGGCGGGGACGTCGACTGGACGCAGTACCCCGCCTACGTCGTCGGCTCACTGCTCGGCGCGCTCGCCGCCGCCTACTGCTATGACCTCATCGCCCGGCCCCGGGACGCCGAACCCGAGCCGGACGTCCAGGGCACCCAGGGGGAGGTCGTCGGCGAACAGGTGTGAGGGCTCGGGGGCCCACCCCGGCTGCGCAGGGCGACCGTGATCCGCGGCCGTCCGGGAACGGTCACGAGGAAGGACAACGCACATGGCAGGCAACAAGGGCGTCGCCTACGTCGAGCCGGGGAGGGTCGAGGTGCAGGACATCGACTACCCCAAGCTGGAACTGCGGGACGGGCCCGGGGTCAACCCGGCGAACGTCGGACGCAAGACCGAGCACGGCGTCATCCTCAAGACCGTCACCAGCAACATCTGCGGGAGCGACCAGCACATGGTTCGCGGGCGCACGACCGCGCCGCCGAACCTCGTCCTCGGCCACGAGATCACCGGAGAGGTCGTCGAGTGCGGCCGGGACGTGGAATTCATCGAGGTCGGCGACATCGTCTCGGTGCCGTTCAACATCGCCTGTGGTCGGTGCCGCAACTGCAAGGAGGGCAGGACCGGGATCTGCCTGAACGTCAACCCGGCACGGCCCGGCGCGGCCTACGGCTACGTCGACATGGGCGGCTGGGTCGGCGGTCAGGCGGAGTACGTGATGGTGCCCTACGCCGACTGGAACCTGCTGAAGTTCCCGGACCGCGACCAGGCCCTGGCCAAGATCAAGGACCTGACGATGCTGTCGGACATCTTCCCGACCGGCTTCCACGGCTGCGTGACCGCCGGCGTCAAGCCGGGGTCGACGGTCTACATCGCCGGGGCGGGTCCGGTGGGCCTGGCCGCGGCGGTGGGTGCCCAGCTCCTCGGCGCGGCCGTCGTCATCGTGGCCGACCTGGTGGAGAGCCGGCTGGCCCAGGCCAGGAGCTTCGGCTGCGAGACGGTCGACGTCTCCCAGGGGGATCCGAAGGACCAGATCGAGCAGATCCTGGGCGTGCCGGAGGTGGACTGCGGCGTCGACGCGGTGGGCTTCGAGGCGCGCGGGCACGGCGAAGGGGCGGGCAAGGAGGCTCCTGCCACCGTGCTCAACTCGCTGATGGAGATCACCGCGGCCGGCGGGGCCCTCGGCATCCCGGGTCTCTACGTCACCGGCGACCCGGGCGGGATCGACGAGGCGGCGAAGGTCGGCGCGCTGTCGATCAGTCTGGGCACCGGCTGGGCCAAGTCGCTGTCCTTCACCACCGGGCAGTGCCCGGTCATGCGGTACAACCGCGGGCTGATGATGGCGATCCTGCACGACAAGGTGCAGATCGCGAAGGCCGTGAACGCCACGGTCATCCCGCTGGAGCAGGCTCCGCAGGGCTACGCCGACTTCGACAGCGGCGCGGCGAAGAAGTACGTCCTGGATCCGCACGGCATGGTCGCCTGACCGCGTGCGCCGGCCTCGGGGAGTGGGTGGGCCTGTCGCTCCCCGAG
>JBBSKB010000075.1:0-16932 GCA_038256725.1 Mycobacteriales bacterium
CACTCCACACCGCGGTGTTCAGTGCGGCGAACTTGTTGTCGCCGGCCGGGATGACCGAGGTGAAGTACTCGCGGACCAGGTCCTCGTGCTCGCGCAGGCCCGTGTCGGTGTCGACGAAGATGACACCCTTCTCCTCCAGGTCCTCACGGATCTGGTGGTAGACGACCTCGGACTCGTACTGCGCCGCGACACCGGAGACCAGACGCTGCTTCTCGGCCTCGGGGATGCCCAGTCGGTCGTAGGTGTTCTTGATGTCGTCGGGCAGGTCCTCCCACGAGGTGGCCTGCGCCTCGGTGGACCGCACGAAGTACTTGATGTTCTGGAAGTCGATGCCGGAGAGGTCCGAGCCCCAGTCGGGCATGGGCTTGCGGCCGAAGAGCTTGAGGGCCTTCAGGCGGCGCTCGAGCATCCACTCGGGCTCGCTCTTGCGGGCGGAGATGTCGCGGACGACGTCCTCGTTGATCCCTCGACGAGCCGACGCTCCGGCGACGTCGGCATCCGCCCAGCCGTACTCGTAGCGGCCGAGCTGGTCGATCTGCTCGTCCTGCGTCAACGGCGTGCTGGTCACCGGCTGCTGGGTGCTGGTCATGCGTGCGTCCTCTCCCGGTCGTTCTCAGGGCTCGGTCGGTGCGTGGGTGCGCCCGGAGGCGCGGCCCGCTCACCGGGTACAGGGCGTGCAGGGGTCGATCTGTTCCCCGGACGCAGCGGCCCTGGGAGGTGGGTGGTGCAGATCCCGTCGCCGTGGGCGATCGTGGCCAGCCGCTGCACGTGACTGCCCACGAGCCGGCCGATCACCGCGGTCTCGGCCTCGCACAGCTGGGGGAACTCCGCGGCCACGTGCGCCACCGGGCAGTGGTGCTGGCAGAGCTGCCCCCCGCCGGAGATCGCGGAGGCCGTGGCAGCGTATCCCTCGGCCGTGAGCGCGGCGGCCAGGGCCTGGGCCCGGTCCACCGGCGCTCCCCCGGCCGCACGGACGGCGCCCTCGACGGCGCTGGAGGCGCGGGCCTCGAGCCCGGCGAGCTGCTGCTCGGCGACGGCGCGGACGGCGTCGGGGCCACCGGAGGCGGCGACGAACCGGAGCGCGGTCAGCGCCAGGTCGTCGTAGGCGTGCGGGAAGGCGGAGCGGCCGGCGTCGGTGAGATGGAACCGCCGGGCGGGGCGGCCGCGGCCGCGCTGCGCATCGCGCGCCACCCGCTCCTCGATCCGGCCGGCGGCGACCAGGGAGTCCAGGTGCCGGCGCACGGCGGCGGGCGAGACGCCCAGCCGGACGGAGAGCTCGGTGGCGGTCTGCGGCCCGTGCTCGAGGAGCAGGGCGCTGACGCGGTCGCGGGTACGCCCGTCGTCGGCCGGAGCCGACGAGCGCGGGGGTGCCACAGCGCTTTCCACAACACGAGTGTGTCCTAAATCGGGGAGCCTGCAAGCAAGGTCAACCTAAGAAGCGACCCGCCGCACCCCCGTCGCGTGACGAGTGTCACCGCAGCGTGGCCGACGGCACTCCGGAGCGGCCGGCGGGCGGGCCGCCGCCACCTAGCATCGGAGGCGTGCCGGTCCTGCCCACGTCCTTCTCCTCCGCGGTCATCTCCCGCCTCGCGCTGGTCAACGCCGTCGCCAACGGCCTGATCGTCGTGACCGGCGGGGCGGTGCGGCTGACCGGCTCCGGCCTGGGCTGCCCGACCTGGCCGCGGTGCACCGAGGACAGCTTCGTCACCACGGACGAGCTGGCGATCAACGGGGCGATCGAGTTCGGCAACCGGCTGCTCACCTTCGTGGTCGCCGCGGCCGCGATCGCCACCGTCGTCGCCGTCTGGCGCTCGCCGCGCCGGGACCTCCGGCCGCTGTCCGTCCTCACCTTCCTCGGCATCCCCGCGCAGGCCCTGCTCGGCGGCGTCACGGTGCTCACCGGGCTCAACCCGTGGACGGTGGCGGCGCACTTCCTCGTCTCGGCGGTGCTGGTCGCCCTCGCGACGACCCTCTGGCTGCGCTCGCGCGAACCCGGCGTCGGCCCACCGCTGCTGCGCCGCCCGTTCGTCCTGCTCACCTGGGGCATCGCGGCCGCGACGGCCACCGTCGTCGTCGTCGGCACGATCGTCACCGGGAGCGGCCCGCACAGCGGCGACGTGGACGCGGACGACATCCCGACCGGCAACCGGATCGGCATCGACACCGAGCTGATCAGCCAGCTGCACGCCGACGTCGTCTTCCTGCTGATCGGGCTGACCGTCGCCCTGCTGGTCGCGCTCTACGCGACCGACTCCCCCGACCGCGTGCGCCGGGCCGCCCGCGACCTGCTGGTCGTGCAGCTCCTGCAGGGCGTCGTCGGCTACGTGCAGTACTTCACCGACCTGCCGATCGCCCTGGTCCTGGTGCACATGGCCGGCGCGGTGCTGATCACCGCCTTCACGGCGCGGCTGGTCTGGTCCGTCCGCGGCCCGGCGTCGGAGCTGCCGGTGAGCGCCACTCCGGAACCTGCCACCGCCACCCGCTGACCCCGGCGGGTCAGTGATGTCTGAGCAGGACCACCGCCGTGGCGCCGTCGGCCGTCTCCCACCGGCCGGCGGTCACGGATTCCCGCCGCGCCGGGTCGGGCGGCTCCGTCCTCACGAGCGGGCGGTCCTCAGCCCACGCAGGCCCGGCGTCATCCCCGTCATGCCACACCAGTGCGCCGCCTGGGGACCAGGTCACGACCGGGCTGCCTCCTGCGACGACCACATCGACGTCCCTGCGCTTCATCCGTGTAGTGCGACGGGTGTACGTCCTGCCGTCGGGCGCGATCAGTTGGCCGCTCCCGAGAGCATCGAACTCGCCGTTCGAGAGCTCATTCCGCACAGGCGGCACGATATCGCCGCCCGCGTGCGCCCGGGCGTCGTCTCCGGACCGCACGAGACGACGCGCATGCGCATCCGGGTGGCGGACCACGACGGTCAGGCGTGCCAGACGAGGACCAGCACCGTGCTGCCGTCGACGGCCTCCCAGCGTCCGCCGATGACCGAGTGCGGTTCCGGCAGGCCCGTCGTGAACGACGTCCGGGCGTCGGCCCACGCCGGCCAGGCGTCGTCCTCGTCCTGCCAGACAAGCCGTCCGCCGGGTCGGTAGGTGACGACGGCGCAGCCGCCCTCGGCCATCGCCTCGGCCTCGGATCCCCCGATGCGCGTCGTCCGACGGCGGTAGGTGCGCCTGTCCGGGCCGATCAGCACACCGGGACCGAGCGCCGTCCAGTCCCGGTCGGGAAGCTCGCGTCACACGCCCGCTCGGTAGTGGTGCCCGACGCCGGCCAGGCGGGCGTGCACAGGCCGCTACGTTGCCCGTCGTGAACCTCGCCGTCGCCGGCCTCGTACTGGCCTCCTTCGCCGCCGCCGGTCTGCTGGCCGGCTGGGTGGTCTCCGCACGGACCGTCTACCCGATCGGGGGCGCCTTCCTGGTCGCAGCCGGTCTCCTCTTCGTCCCGGTCCGGTGCGCGACCGGGTCGGTGGCGACACCGTTCTCCGACGGAGATCTGGAGAAGCCCACCGGCTGCGAGAGCCTGCCCGGTGTAGGCCTCCCGGAACTCGGCATGTTTTCCAGCGACACGGTGGGATACGGGCTGGCGCTCGCTGCCCTGGGGCTGGCCTTCGCGGCGGTGCTGGTCGTCCTCCCCCGGCGCCCGAGGGCGGGCTGAGACGCGCGTCGTCAGACGATGGCGTCGACGATGATCGCGACCATCAGCAGCGACAGGTACGAGATCGAGACGTGGAACAGCGACATCGACCGGATGTCCCCGCCGCGCTTGATGCGGGCGAGCAGCCGGTGGGCCTCGACGACGAACCAGCCGCCGAGCAGCACCGCGGGCACGGTGTAGCCCGGGCCGATGCCGTAGTCGGTGGCCACCGGCCACAGCAGCAGCGAGACGGCGACCGTCACGTACGCCCAGGCGACCGACTGCCGGCCGACGGAGAGCTCGCTGGTCACCACCGGCAGCATCGGGACGTCGGCGCGGGCGTAGTCGTCCTTGAACCGCAGGGCCAGCGCCCAGAAGTGCGGCATCTGCCAGGCGAAGACGATGCCGAAGACCACCACGGCGGGCCAGTCCAGTGAACCGGTCACGGCCGCCCAGCCGATGAGCACCGGCGCGGCCCCCGGGACGCCGCCCCACTCGGTGCTGCGGCGGGTGTGCCGCTTGAACACCATCGTGTAGAGCACCGCGTAGTAGAAGATCGCGCCCGCGGCGAGCGCCGCGGCCAGCACGGTGGTGGTCGCGAGCAGCAGCGCGATCGAGGTGACCGTCAGCACGATGCCGAAGACCAGGGCCGCGCGGGGCGTGACCTCGCCGGTGACCAACGGCCGCTTCTGCGTGCGCTGCATCAACTTGTCGATGTCGCGGTCGAAGTAGCAGTTGAAGACGTTGGCCGCGCCCGCGGCGAGCGTGCCGCCGACCAACGTGAACAGCAGCAGCGACAGCGAGGGCCAGCCGCGGTCGGCCAGCATCATCGCCGGGACGGTCGTGACCAGCAGCAGCTCGATGATCCGCGGCTTGGTGAGGCCCACGAAGGCCATCACCCGGCGCCGCACCGCGGCCGTGCGGCCGGTCGACGAGCCGGTGGAGTCCCGGCGGGGGGAGGCGGCGGAGCGCTCCGAGAGCGCTGTCACAGGATGCTCACGGACGCGGTGGCGCACGCGCAGCAGTGCACTGCAGGCCAGGCGGGAAGCACGAAGGGGCCTACTCCGAACCGGGGATGGGAACGCGGCCCACTGTAGCCCGCGGAGGCCTCCTCCCTGGGCGCGGCTCCGGTTCTGCACGGCTAGGCTTGATCACGTTGATGCTGCGTGTGCAGCGGGTAGGGCCGACGTCGACGACGACGCGCTCCCGGTCCGGCAACGGACCGGAGGGCCGCGGCCCGTCGCTGCAGACGCACGTCGTCCGCCCGGGCGCTGTTCATCCCCGGGCGGCCCGCCAGGCCCGACCCGAGGAGCACCGAGCCACGATGGCACCGGACAGCACGAGCACGGGAAACACCCAGAGCACCGAGCCCGAGGCTCCTGCCGAAGCCGCGACGGACACACCGACCGGCTCCCCGAGCCAGCCGCGCCCGACCCTCCCCGAGGGCTTCGGCGAGCTGGACCGCCGCGCGATCGACACCGCGCGCGTCCTCGCGATGGACGCCGTCCAGAAGGTCGGCAACGGCCACCCCGGCACGGCCATGAGCATGGCCCCGACGGCCTACCTGCTCTTCCAGAAGTGGCTCCGCCATGACCCCAGCGACCCGAACTGGGTCGCCCGCGACCGCTTCGTCCTCTCCATGGGCCACTCGAGCCTGACCCTGTACGTGCAGCTCTACCTCTCCGGCTACGGCATGGAGCTCGACGACCTCAAGGCCCTGCGGACGTGGGGATCGCAGACCCCCGGCCACCCGGAGGTCAACCACACCCCCGGCGTCGAGACGACGACCGGCCCGCTGGGTCAGGGCGTCGGCAACGCCGTCGGCATGGCGATGGCCGCGCGCCGCGAGCGCGGGCTGTTCGACCCCGACGCCCCCGAGGGCCAGAGCCTGTTCGACCACACCGTCTGGGCGTTCTGCTCCGACGGCGACCTCGAGGAGGGCGTCAGCGCCGAGGCGTCGTCCCTGGCCGGGACGCAGCAGCTGGGCAACCTCGTGCTCGTCTACGACGACAACAAGATCTCCATCGAGGACGACACCAACGTCGCCTTCACCGAGGACGTCGGCAAGCGCTACGAGGCCTACGGCTGGCACGTGCAGCACGTGGACGACGGCGAGGACCTCGCCGCGCTCGACGCCGCGTTCGCCGCCGCGAAGGCCGAGACGCAGCGCCCGTCGATCATCGTGCTGCGCACCATCATCGGCTGGCCGGCCCCGAACAAGCAGAACACGGGAGCCGCGCACGGCTCCGCGCTGGGCGAGGACGAGGTGCGGGCCACCAAGGAGATCCTGGGCCTCGACCCGGAGAAGTCCTTCGACGTCGCTCCCGAGGTCATCGAGCACGCCCGGAAGGTGGTCGACCGCGGCCGGGAGGCGCACGCGACCTGGCAGGAGCGCTTCGACGCCTGGGAGCAGGGCAACGCCGAGGCCGCCGCGCTCCTCGAGCGGATGACCACCCGCACGCTCCCCGAGGGTTGGACGCAGAAGCTGCCGAGCTGGGCGGCCGACCCCAAGGGCGTCGCCACCCGCAAGGCCTCCGGCGAGGTGCTCGCCGCTCTCTACCCGGAGCTCCCCGAGCTCTGGGGCGGATCGGCCGACCTGGCCGAGAGCAACAACACCGCGGTGAAGGGCGAACCGTCGTTCCTGCCCGCGAACCGTCAGACGAAGATGTGGACCGGTGGGCCCTACGGCCGCACCCTGCACTTCGGCGTCCGCGAGCACGCCATGGGCGCGGTCATGAACGGGATCGCGCTGCACGGCGGCACCCGTGTCTACGGCGGCACGTTCCTCACCTTCTCCGACTACATGCGCGGCGCGGTCCGGCTGGCGGCGCTCATGCAGCTGCCGGTCACCTACGTCTGGACGCATGACTCGATCGGTCTGGGCGAGGACGGCCCGACCCACCAGCCGATCGAGCACTTCGCCGCGCTGCGGGCCATCCCGGGCCTGGACGTCGTCCGTCCGGCCGACGCCAACGAGGTCACCGTCGCGTGGCGGACGGTGCTGGAGAACAACGACCGCCCGGCCGGCCTGCTGCTGTCGCGGCAGAACCTGCCCGTGTTCGACCGCGGCGAGTTCGGCTCGGCCGAGGGCACGGCCCGGGGCGCGTACGTGCTGGCCACGGCATCCAACGAGGCCTCCGGTGGCACCCCCGAGGTGATCCTCATGGGCACCGGCTCGGAGGTGCAGATCGCGGTCGCCGCCCGCGAGCGGCTCGAGGCCGACGGCGTGCCGACCCGTGTGGTCTCGGTGCCGTGCGTCGAGTGGTTCGCCGAGCAGGACGACGCCTACAAGAACGAGGTGTTCCCGCCCTCGGTCCGCGCCCGCGTCAGCGTCGAGGCCGGGGTGCCGATGGGATGGCGCGAGTTCGTGGGCGACGCCGGCCGGATCGTCGGCCTCACGCACTACGGCGCGAGCGCCGCCTACGCGGTGCTGTACGAGAAGTTCGGGCTCACCGACGAGGCGGTCGTGGCCGCGGCCCGCGAGAGCATCGCGGCCGCCGCCTCCGGGAACGCCGTGCCCGCCGGCCCGGTTGCAGCCACCGGGGGCCTCCCCCAACCCACCGGCGACCGCTAGAGCCCACCGGCCGACCCCACCACCACCGGAAGGCACCCGTCATGGCACAGAACGAGAACCTGGCCGAACTGAGCTCGGCCGGAGTCGCAGTCTGGCTCGACGACCTGTCCCGCGATCGCATCCGCAGCGGCAACCTGCAGGCGCTGGTCGACGAGCACTCGGTCGTCGGGGTCACCACCAACCCGACCATCTTCGCCGCGGCGATCAGCGGGTCGGAGTCCTACGACGACCAGCTGCACGCGCTGGCCGTCCGGAAGGTGAGCGTCGAGGAGGCGCTGCGCACCATCACCGGAGCCGACGTCCGGGACGCCTGCGACCTGTTGGCACCCGTGGCCGAGCGCCGGCCGGGCGACGGCCGGGTCTCGCTGGAGGTCGCGCCGGGCCTGGCGCACGACACCGACGCGACGGCGGCCGAGGCGGCGCACCTGTGGTGGCTGGTGGACCGGCCGAACCTGTTCATCAAGATCCCGGCGACCGAGGCCGGCCTCCCGGCCATCCGGACCTCGATCGGCAAGGGGATCAGCGTCAACGTCACGCTGATCTTCAGCCCCGACCGCTACCGCAAGGTCATGGACGCCTACCTGTCCGGCCTCGAGGACCGGCTGGCCGACGACCCGCAGGCCGACCTGTCCGGCATCGCGTCGGTCGCCTCGTTCTTCGTGTCCCGCGTGGACACCGAGATCGACAAGCGCCTCGACGCGGCCGGGGCGGACGCAGCCCTGAAGAGCAAGGCCGGCGTGGCGAACGCCCAGCTGGCCTACCAGGCGTACGAGGAGGTCTTCTCCAGCGACCGCTGGAAGGCCCTCGAGGCCGAGGGGGCCCGCCCGCAGCGCCCGCTGTGGGCCTCCACGGGGGTGAAGAACCCCGACCTCCCGGACACGCTCTACATCAGCGAGCTCATCGCCCCCGGCACGGTGAACACCATGCCGGAGAAGACCCTCAAGGCCTTCGCCGACCACGGCAGCCCGGGCACCCCGGTGCAGAAGTCCTACGACGACGCGGCCGGGGTCATGCAGGCCGTGGCCGGCGCCGGCGTGGACCTGGACGACGTCTTCCGGGTGCTCGAGGACGAGGGCGTGCAGAAGTTCGTCGACTCCTGGGACGAGCTGACCGAATCGGTCCGCACCCAGCTGGAGGACAAGAAGTGACGTTCCGGGTTCGCGTCGGGGGGATCGAGGTCCCGGCCGACGTCCGCAGCCGGCTCGCCGAGGACGACGTCGCCGCACGGCTGGCCCGCAAGGACGCCACCCTGTGGGGGCCGGGGGCCGAGAGCGAGGCGGCGATCCGGCTGGGCTGGCTGGACCTGCCCACCTCGTCGCGCTCGCTGGTGGGGCAGCTGGCGGAGCTGCGCGAGCAGCTGCAGGCCGAGGGCCTGGACCGGATCGTCCTGTGCGGCATGGGCGGCTCGTCGCTCGCGCCCGAGGTGATCTGCCGGACCGCCGGGGTGCCCCTGGTCGTGCTCGACACCACCGACCCGGGCCAGGTCGCCGCAGCGATGACCGACCTCGAGCGCACGGTCGTCGTGATCAGCTCGAAGTCCGGCGGCACCGTCGAGACCGACAGCCAGCGCCGCGCGTTCGCCGCCGCGTTCGCCGAGGCGGGCCTCGACGAGGGTCAGGTGGGGGCGCGCTTCGTCGTCGTCACCGACCCGGACTCGCCGCTGTCGGAGACTGCAACCGCCATGGGCGTCCGCGCCGTCTTCCTCGCCGATCCGACCGTCGGCGGCCGTTACAGCGCACTCACCGCGTTCGGTCTGGTGCCCTCGGCGCTGGCCGGCGCCGACGTCGGTGCGCTGCTGGACGAGGCCGAGGAGCTGGCCGAGCAGCTGGCCCGTCCGGACAACGACGCGTTCGAGCTCGGGCTCGTCCTCGGGGCGGCTGCCACGCAGGGCCGCGACAAGCTCGCGCTGGCCGACGCCGGGCGTGGGTCGGCCACCGCGATCGAGGGCTTCGGCGACTGGGCCGAGCAGCTCATCGCCGAGTCCACCGGCAAGGAGGGCCGCGGGATCCTGCCCGTCGTCCTCGAGTCGGCCACCGCGCCCGGCTCCGCCGGTGAGGACACGCTGCTGGCCGTGGTCGGGACCGACACCCCGCCCGCGGCGCCGTCGCTGGCGGTCACCGGCCCGCTGGGCGCCCAGTTCCTCGGCTGGGAGTACGCGACCGCCGTGGCCGGTCGGGTGCTGGGCATCAACCCGTTCGACCAGCCCAACGTCACCGAGAGCAAGGAGAACACCTCCGCGATCCTCGACTCGGGGCTCCCGGACGAGCGGCCGCTCGCCACGATCGGTGCGATCGAGGTGCGCGGCAGCGGCGGTGTGCTCGACGGCGTCGACGTCAGCGCGCACGACGGCGTGGCACTCGCCCTCGACTCGCTGCTGGCCGCCGTCCCCGACCGCGGCTACCTGGCTGTCATGGCCTACCTGGACCGGCTCGCCGACGCCAGCGCCGCCGACCTGCGCTCCGCGCTGGCCGACCGCACCGAGCGCGCCGTCACCTTCGGCTGGGGCCCGCGCTTCCTGCACTCCACCGGCCAGTACCACAAGGGCGGCCCCCAGGCGGGGGCCTTCCTGCAGATCACCGGCGCGATCGGCACCGACCTGCCGGTGCCCGAGCGGCCGTTCACCTTCGGCGGCCTGCAGGCCGCCCAGGCGGCCGGTGACCGGAAGGCGCTGGCCGACCGCGACCGGCCGCTCCTGCACCTCCACTTGACCGACCGGGCCGCGGGCATCGGCCAGCTCCTCGCCGCGCTCGCCTGATCCACCTGCCGCAGCGCAGTCCACCGCCGACCTCGAGGACGACCATGGCCCTCCCCCCGCTCTGCGACCCCCGATGATCGCCAACCCGCTGCGCGATCCGCGCGACCGGCGGCTGCCGCGGGTCCCCGAGCCCTGCGCCCTGGTGGTCTTCGGCATCACCGGCGACCTCGCCCGCAAGAAGCTGCTGCCGGCGGTCTACGACCTCGCCAACCGAGGCCTGCTGCCGACCAACTTCGCGCTGCTCGGCTTCGCCCGCCGCGACTGGGGCGACACGGAGTTCGCCGAGCTCGCCCGGGACGCCGCGCGGCAGCACGCGCGCACCCCCTGGCGGGAAGAGGTCTGGGAGCGGTTGGCGGCCGACGTCCGCTTCGTCCAGGGCTCGTTCGACGACGACGACGCCTTCGACGGGCTCGCGGGGGCACTGGCCGAGCTCGAGGGCAGCCACGGGATCGGCGGGAACGCGGCGTTCTACCTCTCCATCCCGCCGGCGATGTTCCCGACCGTGCTCAAGCAGATGCAGCGCACCGGGATGGCCGAGAGCACCCCCGACCGCTGGCGGCGGGTGGTCGTCGAGAAGCCCTTCGGCACCGACCTGGCCTCCAGCCGCGCGCTCAACGAGCTGGTCGATTCGGTGTTCAGCGCCGACGACGTCTTCCGCATCGACCACTACCTGGGCAAGGAGACCGTCCAGAACCTGATGGCGCTGCGGTTCGCCAACACCCTCTTCGAGCCGGTCTGGAACGGCCACCACGTCGACTCGGTGCAGATCACCATGGCCGAGGACGTCGGCATCGGCGGCCGGGCCGGCTTCTACGAGGAGACCGGCGCCGCCCGCGACGTGCTGCAGAACCACCTCCTGCAACTGCTGGCGCTGACCGCCATGGAGGAGCCGGTCGAGTTCTCCGCCGAGCAGATCCGGATCGAGAAGCTCAAGGTGCTGCGGGCCATCTCCCTCCCCGACGACCTGACGACCTTCGCCGTCCGCGGGCAGTACGAGCAGGGCTGGCTGGCCGGCCAGCGGGCCACGGGCTACCGCCAGGAGGAGGGCGTCGACCCGGCCTCGACGACCGAGACCTACGCCGCCGTCCGGCTCGGTGTGGAGACCCGGCGCTGGGCGGGCGTGCCGTTCTACCTGCGCACCGGCAAGCGGCTGCCGCGCCGGGTCACCGAGATCGCCCTGGTGTTCAAGCGCGCGCCGCACCTGCCCTTCGCCGACACCGACACCGAGGAGCTGGGCAACAACCAGCTGGTCGTGCGGGTGCAGCCGGACGAGGGGGTCACCCTCAAGTTCGGCTCGAAGGTGCCCGGCAGCGTCATGGAGGTCCGCGACGTCTCGATGGACTTCCTCTACGGCGAGCAGTTCACCGAGGCCTCGCCCGAGGCCTACGAGCGGTTGCTCCTCGACGTCCTGCTCGGCGACGCAACCCTCTTCCCCCGCAACGCAGAGGTGGAGGCCTCCTGGGCGGTGATCGACCCGCTCGAGGAGTTCTGGGCGGGCACCGAGCCCGACTCGTACCGCGCCGGTGAGTGGGGGCCGCGCTCCGCGGACGAGATGCTCGCCGCCGAGAAGCGCCAGTGGCGGCGACCGTGACCCGCACCCAGGGCAGGAATGGCCATTTCTGCCCCTTCGCGGCACCCCGAGCAGAGGAGCGACCGTGACGACGCTGTGGGACACCACCGGCTCGGCCGTGGTCAAGGAGTTGGCCGCCCAGCGGCGGACCGGCGGCGCGGTGCTCTCCGGGGTGGCGCTGACCCTGGTCGTCGTCGCGGACGAGGCCCGGGTGGTCGAGGCCGAGGAGGCCGCCACCTACGCGGCGGAGATGCACCCCTGCCGCGTGCTCATCGTGGTCCGCCGGCAGATCGAGGCCCCGGTGCCGCGGCTGGACGCCGAGGTCCAGATCAGCGGGCGGCTGGGCCCGGGCGAGGCCGTCGTGCTGCGCATGTACGGGCGGCTCGCGCTGCACTCGGAGTCCGTCGTCCTCCCGCTGCTGGCCGCCGACGCACCCGTCGTCGCCTGGTGGCACGGTGCGCCGCCCGAGCGGCTGGCCACCGACGCGCTCGCCGTCTTCGCCGACCGCCGGATCACCGACGCGTCGCTGGCCCCCGACCCGCGGGCCGCGCTGCGCATCCGGGGCGAGGACTACGTCCCCGGCGACACCGACCTCGCCTGGACCCGCAGCACCGCGTGGCGGGCCATCCTCGCCTCGACCGTCGACTCCGTCGCCGGCCGGCGGGGCGACGCCGTCCGCATCACCGGCGGCCGGATCGAGGGTGATCCGCACAACGCCACCGCGCAGCTGCTCGCCGGCTGGCTCTCCTCGCGCTGCGGTTGCAGCGTCGAGGTCACCGACGGCACGCGGCACGCCGGACCCAGCGGGATCGAGACCGTGGTCCTGCAGCTCGACCAGGACGAGGACGTGCGCATCACCGCCGATCACCGCGGCGGTGCGGTCATCTCCCAGCCCAACCGGCCCGACGGCACGGTGGCGCTGCCAGGGCGCGCGCTGGGCGACCTGCTCAGCGAGGAGCTCCGCCGGCTCGACCCCGACGAGCCCTACAGCGACGCCCTCGAGTCCGCGACCGGGCTGAGCGGGCTCACCGAGCGCTCCCCCGAGCGCGAGCACGTGTGGTTCGACCCCTCCGAGGACGACGACGCCCCGGCCCAGCGGAGCGGGTCGTGAGCCTCTCCCCCGGCGACGAGGCCGCCGCGCAACCGGCCGCCTCCGGGCACCCGGCGCCGGACGTCGTCATCGAGCCCGATGCCGACCGGCTGGCCCGCAGCGTCGCCGCGGCGCTGGTCGCCCGGCTGGCCGCCGCGCAGGCCCTGCGCGGTACCGCGTCGGTCGTCCTGACCGGGGGCTCCGTCGGCATCGCCGTCCTCGAGCACGTGGCCGGCCTGGCCGCCGAACCGGTCCGGGAGACCGTGGACTGGGGGCGCGTGGACGTGTGGTGGGGCGACGAGCGCTTCGTCCCCGCCGACGACGACGAGCGCAACGAGAAGGCGGCCCGGCGCGCGCTGCTGGACCGGGTCGGCGTGGACCCCGCCCGCGTGCACGCGATGCCGCCCTCGGACGGCGTCTTCGCCGAGCCCGAGGACGCCGCCGCCTGGTACGCCGGCGAGCTGGCGACCGCGGCCGGGGACCACGGCGCCGTGCCGCGGTTCGACCTGCTGCTCCTCGGCATGGGGCCGGAGGGGCACGTGGCCTCGATCTTCCCGGACTCGCCCGCCGTGGCCGACGAGCGCCCGGTCTTCGCCGTCCGGGACTGCCCGAAGCCGCCACCGACGCGGGTCAGCCTGGGCTTCGGCGCCATCGCGGCCGCCGACGAGGTGTGGCTCGTGGTGGCCGGCGAGGGCAAGGCCGAGGCGGTCGCCCGAGCGCTGGCGGGCGAGGACCCGCGGGATCTCCCGGCCGCCGGCGTGCACGGCATCCGGGCCACGAGGTGGTTGCTCGACTCCGCGGCAGCCGGCCGGCTGCCGCGGAGCTGACCGTCAGGCCCCGCGGCGGGCGCGGAGGCGGGTGAGCGCCTCTTCGAGGAGGGCGTCGCCGTCGGCGTCGGTGCGGCGCTCCCGGACGTAGGCCAAGTGCGTCTTGTACGGCTCGTTGCGCGGAGCCGGCGGCGGGTTGCTCTGGTCCTGCCCGGCGGGGAGCCCGCAGCGGGGGCAGTCCCACAACTCGGGGACGTCGGCGTCGCTGGCGAAGGCGATCCGCGTCTCGTGCCCGTTGGCACACCAGAACGGCAGGCGGTGCCGGGGGGCGGACTCGCCACGCTCTGCCTCGCCGATCGGGCCTGCGCCGACCCTGCTACCCCGGATCGCGTTGCCACCAGCCACGAGCGCCCCCTGATCTCCGACCCCAACGTGTGGCAGATCACCACCGCGGGCGAAGTCTAGAGCCTGGAGGGACGATTCCCGATCACGTTTCGCACGCGATCTGCAGCCTCCAGGGCCGGTTCAGCCGACCTTGACGAGCAGCCCCAGCCCGACGATGCACACGGTCCAGATCAGCGCCGTGAAGATCGTGAGCCGGTTCAGGTTCTTCTCCACGACCGACGACCCGGACAGGGACGCGGACGCCGCGCCACCGAACATCGAGGACAGGCCGCCGCCCTTGCCGCGGTGCAGCAGGATGAGCACCACGAGGATCGTGCTGGTGAGGACCAGCAGCACGTTCAGGACGACCTCCATCAAGACCTCTCCAGGCTCGGGACCGGTGACGGGCACCGGATCTCGTCACCGAGCCTAACCGACCGGCCGCCGGTCACCGGTACGCCGTCGTCATCGGACGCCGGCCGTGGCGAGGTCGTAGCCGTTGTACGCCTCCATCACCACGCCGTTGCGGAGCCGCTGCCCGGCCACCAGCTGCACCCGGGGCTCCGCGAGCGGCACGTACACGACGGACTCCTCCGCCGCGGCGGACACCGCGCGCCAGGCCTCGCGGGCCGGATCGCCGATGACGGCCGCCCGCGCGGTGTCGATGAGCCGGTCGATCGCGGGGTCGGCCAGCCGGGCGAAGTTGGGATTGCCCACCGTGCGGATGCTGCGCCCGTCGACCAGCGGTCCGAGGAGCGAACCCGGGGTAGGGAAGTCCGGGGTCCGGGTGACCAGGACGATGCCGTAGCCGTTCGCCGACACCCGGTCGGGGTTGCCGACGTCGGTGGCGTAGAAGGTGGCCGGGTCCAGCGGGCGCACCTCCACCTGGATGCCCACGGCGCCCAGCTGCTGCGCGAGGACGTCGGCCACCTCCGTGCTCGCGGGCGCGTCCGGCACCGCGAGCACCGTGGCGAAGCCCTCCGGCAGGCCGCACTCCTCCAGGTGCCGGCGCACCGCGTCGGGATCGGCCTCGGGGTCGGCGTCCTCGGGGCCACCGCCCAACGCGCCGGTCCACAGCCGGGACACGCGGTCCGCGTTGCCCGCTCCCCCGAAGGCCTCCTGCAGAGCCCGGCGGTCGACCGCGGCCGCCACCGCGGCACGGCACGCGACGTCGGTGAACGGGGCCACGTCGGTGGGCAGGGCGAGCAGCCGCATCGCACCGGTGGCGACGTCGTCCACCCGCGCGCGCAGCTCCTCGCCGCCCGCACCCTCCAGCCGCGCGGTCGTGGGCGCCTGCACCCCCGACCCGGAGATGTCGATGTCGGCTGATCCGGCCAGCAGCGCCTGGTCGCGCTCGACCCCCGAGAGGCCGGTGCGCACGACCACGCGATCGGGCAGGGCGGTGCGCACGTCGTCGGTGGCCGCGTCCCACTGCGGGTTGCGGTCGAGCTGGATGCCGGTGGCGACGTCGACCGAGGTGATCGCGTACGGCCCCGAGGAGACCGGGTCGATCCCGTAGGCGCCGCCGGTGTCCGCCTCGGCGGGCACCGGACTGCTGGAAGGCAGCGCCAGCACGTAGGGCAGCTGGACCGAGGGGGTGCGCAGCCGGAAGACGATCGTCCGGTCGTCGGGGGTCTCCACCGAGGCCAGCCCGAGCCGGTCGGGGGCCTCGTCCTGGTACGGGCCGGCGTAGGGGTCGGCCCGGTCGTCCAGGAGTTCGACGACGTAGGTGGGCCCGCCGACGATGACCTCGGCGGCGAAGGAGCGCTCGATGCCGTACTTCACGTCGCGGGAGGTGATCGGCTGCTCGCTCTCGAACCGGATCCCCTCGCGCAAGGTGAACGTCCAGGCCAGCCCGTCGTCGGACACGGTGCCGAGGTCGGTGGCCAGGTCGGGCACGAGTTCGTCGGTGCGGCCGGGCTCCGACGAGTAGGTGACCAGGGTGCGGGTGTAGAGCCGCATCAGGTTCCACATGCCGGGGGTGTACGAGCGCTGCGGATCGAGGCTGTCGACCTCCCCCGTCACCACCCGCAACGTCCCGCCGGCCGTCTCCGACGGCGCGCGGACGCCGTCGACGCCGCCGTCGGACTCGCCCTCGACCGCCGGCACGTCGGTGCGGCCGCCCGCCCCGCCGAGGCAGCTGACCGCCAGCACCAGGACGACGACGACCAGGGCCGCCGCGGCGAGGACCGCCCGCCCCTGCCGTCCCTGCGCCCAGGACGGCAGACGCCGGGTGAACCGTTCGAGCGTCTCGTTCACGACGTGTGCGTCCGCCCCCGGGTTGTGCGGCCGGCGGCGGTCAGCGTGGAACTAGCTGGCCTCGGCGGCGCTTCGACAGATCTGTGCGAACTCGTCGGCGTCCAGGCTGGCGCCGCCGACGAGAGCGCCGTCGACATCCGGCCCGGCCAGGATCCCGGCCGTGTTCGCGGCCTTCACCGACCCCCCGTAGAGGATACGGACGACCGCGGCCGTCTCCGGCCCGAACCGCTCGGCGAGCCGCGCCCGCAGTGCGCCGCAGACCTCCTGCGCGTCCTCGGGGGTGGCCACCTCGCCGGTGCCGATCGCCCACACCGGCTCGTAGGCGACGACGACGCCGCCGCCGGCCGCGGGATCCCCGGCCACCTGCTCGGCGGTGACCCCCTCCAGCGCGGCGTCCAGCTGGGCGGTGCAGTGTGCGACGTGCTCGCCGGCCCTGCGGACCTCCAGCCCCTCCCCCACGCAGAGGATGGGCACCAGCCCGTGCCGCAGGCTGCTGCGCACCTTCGAGCCCACGACCTCGTCGGTCTCGCCGTGGTACGCCCGCCGCTCCGAGTGCCCGACCACGGCGTAGGTGCAGCCGAGCGCGTTGAGCATCGCGCCGCTGACCTCACCGGTGTAGGCGCCCGAGTCCTGCGCAGAGACGTCCTGGGCGCCGTAGCCGATGGCCAGCTTGTCCCCGGCCACCAGCGTCTGCACGCTGCGCAGCGCGGTGAACGGCGGGACGACGACGATCTCGGCCGCCTCGAGCTCGGCCGGCTTGAGCGAGAAGACGACCTTCTGCACCAGGCCGATGGCCTCGAGGTGGGTGAGGTGCATCTTCCAGTTGCCGGCGATCAGCGGCCGCCGGCCGGTGCGCGACGGGGTCTGCCGGGTGCGTGCCATGCGTGGTTCCCCGTTCA
>JBBSKB010000076.1:0-16913 GCA_038256725.1 Mycobacteriales bacterium
CAGGCCGAGCAGGATGTGCTCGGTGCGGTTGTAGTTGTGGCCGAGCTGGAGCGCCTCGCGGAGCGAGAGCTCGAGGACCTTCTTGGCCCGCGGGGTGAAGGGGATGTGCCCGGAAGGCGCCTGCTGGCCCTGTCCGATGATCTCCTCGACCTGCTGGCGGACGCCCTCGAGCGAGATGCCCAGGGACTCCAGGGCCTTGGCAGCGACGCCTTCACCCTCGTGGATCAGGCCCAGGAGGATGTGCTCGGTGCCGATGTAGTTGTGGTTGAGCATCCGGGCCTCTTCTTGGGCCAGGACGACGACACGGCGGGCTCGGTCGGTGAACCGTTCGAACATCTGCTGCTTCTCCTTCGACCGGCTGGTCCGGCACTGTCCTCCCCTGGTCTGGGAAGGAGCACCCGACATCCGTCGGCGCTGGGGGCACCGGTCATTCCACTGTAGTCGCGAACCTCCCCGTCCCGTCGCGGTCCGACGGGCGTGGTGGATGGCTGTCCGGTCCAACGGATGCCTGGAGAGCGCTGTTCCGCCGGCGTTACGCCGTCAGCGGACGCCGGCGGGCCGCCCCGGAACGACGGAGGTCCGGTTCCCCATGGGGAACCGGACCTCCGGGACGTGCGGGTGGGGCTGCTCAGTGAGCCGCCTCGTAGGCCTCCGCGACACCGGCCGGGATGCGACCGCGGTCGCTGACCTGGTGGCCGTTCTTGCGGGCCCAGTCGCGGATCGCGCCGGCCTGCTCGCGGTCCATGCGACCACCGGTGGCGCGGGAGCGGCCTCCGCCGGAGGTGCCACGGCTGCCGCGACCGACCTTGCGGGCGGCCGACACGTAACGCGAGAACACATCGCGCAGTTCGGCGGCGTTCTTCTCGGCGAGGTCGATCTCGTACGACGTGCCGTCGAGCGAGAAGCTCACTGTCTCGTCGGCGGGGAGGTTCTCGTCGAGGTCGTCACTCAGGATGACCTGTACCTTGCGAGCCATTACCGTTCCTCACTTCTGTTTTCCCAGCCCCGTGATCGGATGGGTGCGTCACCGTCGGCGACGAATGTCATCAAACCACATCGGCCGACCATTAGTCGCACCCGTTCGCCTAAGTCACCGAATGGAGCGGTACCTGGAACTCGGGTTCTCGGAAATAGTCAGGAAGGGAGAGGCCGGACCAGCGGGAAGAGGATGGTCTCGCGAATACCCAGTCCGGTGAGCGTCATCATGAGGCGGTCCATCCCCATGCCCATGCCACCGGTCGGCGGCATTCCGTACTCGAGCGCCTCGAGGAAGTCCTCGTCGAGCGCCATCGCCTCGGGGTCCCCCGCGGCGGCCAGCACGGCCTGCGCCGTGAACCGCTCCCGCTGCACCACGGGGTCGACCAGCTCGGAGTAGGCGGTCGCCCGCTCGATCCCGCCGATGTAGAGGTCCCACTTCTCGGCCAGGCCCGGGGTCGAGCGGTGCGCACGGGTCAGCGGCGAGGTGTCCACCGGGTAGTCGACGACGAAGGTCGGGGACTGCAGCGAGTCCTGGACCAGCGCCTCGAAGATCTCCTCGACGACCTTGCCCGGCAGCCACTGCGGGTCGACGCCGACGTCGTGCCGCTCGGCGACCGCGCGCAGCGTCTCGATGGGAGTCTCCGGCGTGATCTCCTCCCCCACGGCCTCGGAGACGGCGGTGTAGAGCGGGATCTGCGGCCATTCCCCCGACAGGTCCACCTCGGTGCCGTCGTGGTGGCGTGCGGTGTGGTCGCCGAACAGGGCGACGGCGGCGTCCTGGATCAGCTCACGGGTCACCGTGGCCATCTCCTGGTAGTCCGCATAGGCCTGATAGGCCTCCAGCATCGCGAATTCCGGGGAGTGCGAGCTGTCCGCACCCTCGTTGCGGAAGTTCCGGTTGATCTCGAAGACCCGGTCCAGACCTCCGACGATGCAGCGCTTGAGGAACAGCTCCGGCGCGATGCGCAGGTAGAGGTCCAGGTCGAAGGCGTTCATGTGCGTGCGGAACGGCCGGGCCGCCGCGCCGCCGTGCACGGTCTGCAGCATCGGGGTCTCGACCTCGAGGTAGCCGCGCGAGGTGAGCCCGGCGCGCAGCGAGGACATCACCGTGGCGCGCTGGCGCACCGTGCGGCGGGCCTCGTCGCGCACGATCAGGTCGACGTAGCGCCGGCGGACGCGCAGCTCCTCGCTCATCGGCTTGTGCGCCACCGGCAGGGGGCGCAGCGCCTTGGCCGTCAGCTGCCAGGAGTCGGCGAAGACGGAGAGCTCGCCGCGGCGCGACGTCCCCACCTCACCGGTCACCAGCACGTGGTCGCCCAGGTCGACGTCGGCCTTCCACGCGGCGAGCGGCTCCTCGCCGACGCGGTCCCGGGAGAGCATGACCTGCAGCTCGGCGTCGCCCTCGCGCAGCGTGGCGAAGCAGAGCTTGCCGGTGTTGCGGAAGAAGATGACCCGCCCGGTGACGCCGGCCTGCTCGCCGGTCATGGTGTCCGGCTCGAGGTCGGGGTGCGCGGCGCGCACGGCGGCCAGCGTCGTCGTCCGGGGCACGGTCACGGGGTACGGGTCGATGCCCGACTCGCGGAGCCGGTCGAGCTTCGCGCGGCGGACGCGCATCTGCTCGGGCAGCTCGTCCATGCCGCCGTCGTCGTCCACGGCCGGGCCGTTCGGTGCGTCGTCCACGGGGCCCGAGCCTACGGGCGCGCCTGGGAGCGCTCGAAGGCCAGCCGCAGGCCGTGCACCGTCAGGTCGGGTTCGCGCTCGGAGACGGTCCGGCAGTTGTCGGCGATCAGGGGTGCCAGGCCCCCGGTGGCGACGACGACCGGCGCGGTGCCGAACTGGGCCACCAGCTCCGCGGCGATCCGGGCGACCAGACCGTCCACGAGCCCGGCGAATCCGAGCACCAGGCCGGACTGCAGCGCGGCCACCGTGTTCTTGCCGATGGCGTGCGGCGGCGCGGTCAGCTCGACCGAGCGCAGCTGGGCGGCGCGGGAGGCCAGCGCGTCGTGGCTGACCTCGACCCCGGGGGCGAGCGCGCCGCCGAGGAACTGCCCGCCGGGCCCCACGGCGTCGACGTTGGTCGAGGTGCCGAAGTCGACCACGACCACCGGCCGCGGGGCGCCGTCGGCAGCGCGGCCGAACAGCTCGTGGGCGGCCAGTGCGGTGACCACCCGGTCGGCCCCGACCTCGCGCGGGTTGTCCACGTGCAGCGGGACGCCGGTGCGCACACCGGGCCCGATCAGGACCACGGGCACCTCGAGGGAGTCCAGCAGCCGGCGCAGGGCGGGCAGCAGGGCCGGCACCGCCGAGCAGGCGGCGACACCGGTGACCGTGGTGTCGCGCAGCAGACCGCGCCACAGCATGAGCAGCTCGTCGGAGGTGGCGCGCGGCGCCGTGGTGACCCGCCAGGAGCCGACCCGTGTGGCCCCGTCGAAGGTGGCGAGGACGGTCTGGCTGTTGCCGACGTCGACGGTCAGCAGCACGGCCGCGCCCTGCCCGGCTCGGGAGTCACCGGACCGGGACGCCGAGGTCGCTGCGCCGCTGGTCGCTCGCGCCGGGCACCGGGGCCGAGGGGTCTCCCCCGAGCTCGACGATCCGGTTGGCGGCGTCGACGTGCACGACCTTGGGGATGTAGCTCTTCGCCTCGGTCTCGTCCATGCCGCCGTAGCTGATCAGGATGACCAGGTCGCCGGGGTGCACGAGGTGCGCGGCGGCGCCGTTGATGCCGATGACGCCGGTGCCGCGCTCGCCGGGGATGACGTAGGTCTCCAGCCGCGCACCGTTGCTGATGTCGACGATCGCGACCTGCTCCCCGGGGATCAGGTCGGCGGCGTCGAGGAGGTCCTCGTCGACGGTGACCGAGCCGACGTAGTGCAGGTCGGCCTGGGTGACCGTCGCGCGGTGGATCTTGGACTTGAGCATCGTGCGCATCATCGGTCGGTCTCTCCCAGTCGGACATCGGTGTTGTCGAGGAGTCGGGTGCTGCCGGCGCGGACCGCGACCAGCAGGCGGGCCGGGCCGGCGGTCGGCGCCGGCCCCAGGTCGGTATCGGTGAGCTCGAGGTAGTCCTGGAGCAGCTCGGGGCGCCCGTCCAGCACCGCGCGGGCGGCACCGAGGACGGCGTCGGCACCCTGCGGCCCGGCCGCGACCCCGGCGCACAGCGCGGCGGAGATCGCAGCGGCGGCGGCCCGCTGCCCGGGATCGAGGTACCGGTTGCGGCTGGACAGCGCCAGGCCGTCGCCCTCGCGGACGGTCGGCACGCCGACCACCTCGACCGGCAGCGCCAGCTCCCGTGCCATGGAGCGGACGAGGGTGAGCTGCTGGTAGTCCTTCTCGCCGAAGAACGCGGAGTCCGGCCGCACCAGCCCGAACAGCTTGGCGACGACGGTGAGCACGCCGGCGAAGTGCCCCGGGCGGATCGCGCCCTCGAGCACCGAGCCGAGCGGGCCCGGGTCGACGGTCACGCCCACCGCAGACGGGGGGTAGACCTCCTCGACCGGCGGGTGGAAGACGACGTCGGCGCCCTCCTCGTCGAGGGCGGCGAGGTCGGCGCCCCAGGTGCGGGGGTAGCGGTCGAAGTCCTCGCCCGGCGCGAACTGGGTCGGGTTCACGAACACCGAGACGACGACGGTGGCCGCGCGCTCGCGGGCGGTGCGGACCAGCGTGCGGTGCCCCTCGTGCAGGGCACCCATCGTGGGCACCAGGGCGACCGGACCGGGCAGCTCGGCGAGCAGGCGGCGGAGGTCGGCGACGGTCTCGGCGACGGCGGGGCCGGTCTGCACGGCGGTCACCGGGCAGCGTCGCGGGTTGCGGCGAGCAGGTCCAGCAGCGGAGCGCCCTCGTGCCGCTTGAGCCGGCCGGCGGCCAGCGCGCGCTCGGTCGTCCGGCGGGCCATCGCGACGTAGGCCGCGACCGACTCCGGCGCCCGCTCGGCGAGGGTCTCCAGATGGCGGCCGACCGTGCCGACGTCGCCCCGGCTGACCGGGCCGGTGAGACCGCGGTCCCCGCGGCGCAGCCCGTTGTCCAGGGCGGCGGTCAGCAGCGGGGCCAGGATCCGGGCGGGCTCGTCGACCCCGGCGGCGCGCAGCAGGTCCGCGGCCTCGGCGACGAGGGTGACCAGGTGGTTGGCGCCGGTGACCAGGGCCGCGTGGTAGAGCGTGCGGTCGGCCTCGGCAACGAAGAACGGCTCGCCGCCCATCTCCAGGACCAGCGTCTCGGCGACCGGCCGGTAGGACGGGTGGCTGGTCACCCCGAAGGGGGTGCCGGCGAGCCGGTCGGCGTCCTCGGGGGCGCCGGTGAAGGTCATCGCCGGGTGCAGGGCGAGCGGCAGGACGCCGGCCCGCTCGGCGGGGGCGAGGACGGCCAGGCCGTGCGCGCCGGAGGTGTGGAAGGCGAGCTGGCCCGCCCGCCAGGCCCCGGTCTCGGCGAGGCCGGCGACCAGGCCGGGGAGGGTGTCGTCGGGGACGGCGAGGACGACCAGGTCCGCCGCGGCGACGACCTGGTCCGCGGGTAGCAGCGGCACGCCCGGTAGCAGCCGGCCGGCACGCAGGCGCGAGGCGGCGGAGAGGCCGGAGGCGGCGACGACGTCGTGACCTGCGACGGAGAACGCGGCGCCGAGGACGGCGCCGACACGGCCGGCGCCGATGATCCCCACGCGCAGTCGCGCGGGCGCATCGGCCGCCGAGGGGAGTCCGGCAGCGCGGACGGTCCTGCGGGCAGCAGGCATCGGTGCACCTCTCGTTCCAGTCCCGAACGGGTACCGGACGTCGGTTCGCGGCTCCCAGGGGCGGGAGCCGGGTCGTGCTGGTCGGGCTGGCCGTACCGGCGGGGCCTGCTGCAACCGTGGGTGTCGCGCAGGAAGAACGCCGAGGGCGAGTGTGGAACTCCCTCGCCCGGTGTGCAACGCGCAGGCGATGTGGCATGGCTCACCCGGGCCGGGGACCGCACCGTCGGAGGCCGCCCCTAACGTGACCGGGAACACCCCTACAGCGACTGGAGACGGCGTGGACAGCTTCGAGGGAAAGACCGCTCTGGTGACCGGCGGCAGCCGTGGCATCGGCCTGGGCATCGCCCAGAGCCTGGTCGAGCGCGGCGCCAGGGTCGTGCTCACGGCCCGCAAGCCCGAGGCGCTCGCGGAGGCGGTCGAGGCGCTCGGCGGGCCGGAGGTCGCCGTTGCGGTGGCCGGCAACGCGAGCGACCCCGAGCACCGGGCGACGGCCGTGCGCACCGCCGTCGAGACCTTCGGCAGCCTGGACATGCTGGTCGGCAACGTGGGGATCAACCCGGTCTACGGCCCGATGATGGACCTCGACCTGGACGCCTTCCGGAAGATCCTGGACACCAACGTGGTCGCGTCCCTCGACCTCGTGCAGCAGGCCTGGCGGGCCTGGATGTCCGAGCACGGCGGATCCGTGCTCTTCGTGGCGTCGGTGGCCGGACTGCGGTCCTCGCAGATGATCGGCGGCTACGGCGTGAGCAAGGCGGCCGTCATCAACATGACCGCGCAGCTCGCCGTGGAGATGGGCCCGAAGGTCCGGGTCAACGCCGTGGCCCCGGCCGTGGTGAAGACCCGCTTCGCCGAAGCGCTCTACGAGGGCCGCGAGGCCGAGGTCGCCGCGGGCTACCCGGTGGGCCGGCTCGGTGTGCCCGAGGACGTCGGCGAGGCCGCGGCCTACCTGCTGGGCGACGGCGCCGGCTGGGTCACCGGGCAGACGCTGGTGCTCGACGGAGGCTCGGGGACCAAGGGCCGCTGACGGCGCTCAGTCGCGGCCGAGCACCCGCGCGAGGACGTCGTCGGAGCCGTCGTCGTCCTCGCGGTAGCGGCGCCGGCGCCGGCCGCCGGACGCCGGGCTGACGCCGTTCTCGGCCAGGATCTCGGCGAGCCGGTTGGTGCTGCCCGGGGACGTGGCCGGGCCGGCCGGCTCGGGCTGCTCGGCGGTGCGCGCCTCGGCGACCGGCACCGGGGGCAGCTCCGCGTCGTCGCTCCGCCGGCGCCGCGGGGCGGGCCGCGGCGGCGCGGGCCGCACCTCGGGCACCGAGGGCGCCTCGGTGACCGCCGGGACCTCGGGGACGTCGAGCAGCTCGCGGGCCACCAGCCAGTCCAGCGGCGAGGGCGGCGGCGCGACAGGGGCGGACGGCGGGAGCAGCGGGAAGGCCGTCGTGGCCGGCGCGCGGGGTGCGGGCTCCGCCGGCGCGGCGTCGGGGACGCTCGGCGCGGCGGTCGGGGGCGGCCCCAGCCGGGAGGGCTGCGGGCCGGCGAACACGGTGGTGGGCGGCGGCGCAGGCGGCGTCCAGGACGCGGCCGTGTGCGTCGCCGGAGAGGGTCGGACGTCGGTCCGCTCCACCCGCACCTGCTCGAACTGCCGGGTCTCGCGCACCTCGTCGAGGCGGACGGCGGGCCAGCCGCCGGTCAGTTCGCGGGGGGTCTCCTCGCCCCAGGACGCCTCCAGCGTGCGGGTCGGCTCCCCCGGCAGCCGGCTGGCCTGGGTGCGCATGACGATCCGCTCGATCAGCATCTCCGAGGACAGCTGCTCGGTCAGCTCCGCGCGCAGCCGGCCCATGTCGTCCCGCAGCTCGTGCAGCTGACCCAGCTCGTGCCGCAGCGAGCCCAGCGCCACGATGTCGTCGCGCATCGCAGCCACCCGGGCCACCTCCTCGCGCAGGCCGGAGAGGCCGGCGACGTCGGAGCGCAGGGCCGCGACGCCGGCGACCTGGTGGCGCAGCTCCGCGAGCGCGGCGAGCTCGCCGCGGAGCGCGTCGAGCTCCTCGCGCATCGTCTGCTCGGTCTCGCGCCGCAGCTGGTTCTCCAGCTCGAGCTCGTACTCGCGTCGAGCGGCGACCTCGAGGTCGAGCTCGTGCTCGTAGGCCCGGCGCAGCTGCGCCTCGCGGTCGGCCGCGACCGCTCGGTCGCCCCCGCGCCGCCCGGCCGCGAGGGTGGCGAGCACGAACGCCCAGGCCACCGCGACGACGGCGATCCGCAGGTACTGGGGGTTGTCGGTGAGGAAGACCGCGAGGGTGGCGGCCGCCGCCAGCACGAAGCCCCCGGCGACGACCAGGATGCGCCTGCTGGGGACGGCGGGGCCCGCGGCGGCGGCGTCGTCCTCACTGCGGGGCATGCACCAAGCGTAGCGGCGCGACCCCCCATCGCTCATCCTCCGAGGGCCTGCGTCCTGCCGTCGTCGGGACCGGCTGCGAGAGTGGGCCGGTGACCCTGTCGCTGCTGGACTGGCGCCGCCGCACGGCCGCGCTCTACGCCGCTGTCCGTTCCTCCGCCGACCCCGAGGTCGGCTGGCGCACCTGGCGGGACGGCCGGGACGAGCTGTTCGCCGGACACCCCGACTCGCCCCTGGACGACACCGCCCGGGCGGCCTTCGACGGTCTGCCGTTCGCCCCCTACGACCCCGCGCTCCGGTTCGAACCCGCGCTGGAACCCGCCGACCCGGCCCGGCTGGAGATCCCCACCGCGGGGGACGGCACCGTGCCGCTGGAGCGGATCGGCGCGGTGGCGCTCCCAGGGCTGGGCCGGCTGGACGTGTGGTGGGCCGCGCTCTACGGCGGTGGCGTGTTCGTGCCACTGCGCGACGGAACGGCGGGGAGCACCACGTACGGCGGCGGGCGCTACCTGCTCGACACCGTCAAGGGCGCCGATCTCGGCAGCGCGGACGGGCGGCTGGTGCTCGACCTCAACCTGGCCTACCACCCGTCGTGCGCCTACGACCCGCGCTGGTCGTGCCCGCTGGCCCCGGAGGGCAACCGGATCGACGCACCGGTCGCCGCCGGGGAGCAGCTGCCCCCCGGCGGCGGTTGGTACTGAGCCGGGACTACTCGGCGAAGATCGGGTCGGTCGACAGCGCCAGGGCGAGGGAGATCACGCCCTGCTGGAGCGCCTGGTTGGTCGGCGCGCCGAGGTCGAAGTCCTCGACGCTGGCGAAGGAGAACCCGTAGACCTCCTCGAGGCCCGGCTGGCAGAACGGCCGGGTCGGGCACTCGGGGGTACCGCCGAGGATCAGCGAGCCGTCCGAGCAGGCGTCGGCGAGCTCGGAGAGGGTCGTGATCCCGCCGAGCTCCTCCTGGAGCGCCTTGGTGATCGCGAAGGCGTTCTCGTCGGCCGCCTCGGCCGCCTCGCCGAAGGTCAGCCCGTTGGCCTCGCCCAGGCCACGCAGCGTCTCGACGCTGGCGTCGAGGTCGCCGCTGACGACCGCCTCGTCGGGGTTGCCGTCGAGGTACTCGGCGAGCGTGCCGACGTACTCCGGGAACACCTGGAACTCACCGCGCTGCAGCGCCGGGAGGTAGGCCTCGCGCTGACCCACGGTCTGCACGGTCGCCTGGAAGCCGGCCGCGTTCAGGACCTCGGCGTAGACGTTGCCCAGGATCTGGCTCTCGGTGAAGCTGGCCGCACCGACGACGAGCGGCCCGCTGCCCCCGGAGACGCCCTCGGCGAGGCCCTGCTCCTCGACGTAGGCCGACGCGACGTCCACGGCGCTCTTGCGCTCGTTGTCCACCCCGGCGTTCATCGCCACGAGGTCCTCGGTGGTCAGCACCTCGGAGATCGAGTTCAGGGTCTCGATGATCGCCGGGTTGGTCTCGGCGGCCGAGGTGGTCACCATCGGGATGATGTTGTCGACGGCCTGGAGCTCCTTGTCGTCCTCCAGGACGACCAGCTCGTCACCCTCGATCGGGGCGCAGGCGCTGCCCGACGCCTCCGAGGTGCCGCCCCCGCCGGAGCCGCCCGAGGAGCCGGACTCCCCGCAGGCGGTGGTGAGGATCGCCGCGAGGGCGAGGGGCAGGACGAGCTGGGTGCGCTTGCGCATCAGATTCCGCCTTCTGTGTCCCGCACCCCCATCTCCGGAGGCGCGCGTGTCTGGCGGGAAACCCCGCAGTGCACAACTGAACGCGCTCACACCCGCAGGACGCAAATGCCGGGTCAGGGCTGTGTCCGTTCTGTTACCGAACGCCGGTCAGTTCCGGGCGCCGGCCGGCTCCGGCGGAGGCGGCGCGACGAGCGCGTCGACCGGCGCCCCGGCCGGCCGGGACCGCCGGCGGAACGGCAGCTGCCGCTGCCCGGGGGTGACGATCCGCGCGACGACGGCGAGCAGCACCTCTGTGAGCACGGCCAGCGCGGCCACGAGCAGGGCGCCGGCGACGACCACGCCGTTGTCCTGGCGGGCGAAGCCGGTGCGGATGATCGAGCCGAGGGTCCCGCCGCCGAGCAGCGCAGCGAGCGTGGCGGTGGCCACCACCTGCACGGCCGCGGTCCGGATGCCGGTCATCACCAGCGGCACGGCCAGCGGCAGCTCCGCACGGAACACGACCTGGCGCTCGCTCATCCCCATGGCTCGCGCCGCCTCGACCACGTCGCGGTCGACCTCCCGGAACCCGAGGTAGGTGTTGGCGAGGATCGGCGGGACGGCGAAGACGGTCAGCGCGATGACCGGCGCCCAGATCGTGAAGCCGATGGGCGTGACGGCGAAGATCGCGAGGATGGCCAGGGTCGGGACGGCGCGCGAGATGTTGACCAGCCCCACCGTCGCGGCCCCGCCCCGCCGGGTGTGCCCGAGCCACATGCCGATCGGCACCGCGACGAGCAGCCCGATCAGCAGGGCGAGGCCGGCGATGCGCACGTGCTGGCCGGTCAGGTCGAGGATGCCGCGCGGCCGCGTCCAGTTGAGCGGGTCGTTGAGGTAGGCGACGGCGTCGCCGAAGGCGTTCATGCCGCCACCTGGGTCCGGGTCCAGGGCGTCAGGAGCCGCTGCGCCAGCGCCAGCAACTGGTCCGCGACGAGTGCCAGGACCACGCAGGCCAGCGTCCCGAACACGATCGGCGGGCGGTAGTAGTTCGCCCCGAAGCCGTTCACGATGATGATCTGACCGAGCCCGCCCCGGCCGACGATCACCCCGACGGTCACCAGGGCCACCGTGGAGACGGTCGCGATGCGGAGTCCCGTGAAGATCGAGGGCAGGGCCAGCGGCAGCTCGACCTGCCACAGCAGCCGGGAGCTGCCGTAACCCATCCCCCGGGCGGCCTCCCGGGCGTCGGCCGGCACGGCCTGGAGCCCGGCGAGGAAGTTGCGGACCAGGATGACGAGCGAGTACAGCACCAGTCCGACGCCCACGGTCGTCTCGGAGAGGCCGGTGAAGGGCGCGATGAAGGCGAACATCGCCAGGCTGGGGATCGTGTAGACCAACGTCGACAGACCGAGCACGCCTCCGGACAGCCAGCTGTTCCGCCGCGCGAGGAGCGCCAGCGGGAACGCCACCAGCGCCCCGATGAGGACCGAGACAACGGTCAGCCGGACGTGCTGGACGAGAAGCGGCATGATGAGCGACCAGTTGTCGAACACCCACGACAGGCTGAACCAGGGATTCAGGCCTGCCTCCGCCGCGATCGGCGTCACGTCGCTCGCCCCGCTCGTCGAGCGCTCACCAGGAAGGCCACCGCGTGGACGGTACTGGCACTCCCACCCACCCGACCACCTCAGATGCAGGGCACCCCGACGGGTCCTCGCAGGCGGAGCAGATCCGCCTCGACGGCGTGAGCAAGACCTACCCCGACGGGACCACGGCCGTCCGGGAGCTGGACCTGACCTTCGCCGCCGGTGAGCTGACCGTGCTCGTCGGCCCCTCGGGCTGCGGCAAGACGACCACCATGAAGATGATCAACCGCATCATCGAGCCGAGCACCGGCCGGATCCTGCTCGGCGACGACGACGTGACGCGCGTCGACGCCGTCGCGCTGCGCCGGCGGATCGGCTACGTGATCCAGAACGTCGGCCTGTTCCCGCACCAGACGGTGCGGCGCAACGTGGCCACGGTGCCGCGGCTCCTCGGCTGGGACAAGCAGCGCACCCGGGACCGCGTGGAGGAGCTGCTGGAGATCGTCGGCCTGGACCCCGCCACCTACGGGGACCGGTACCCGCACCAGCTCTCCGGCGGACAGCGCCAGCGCGCCGGCGTGGCCCGCGCGCTGGCCGCCGACCCGCCCGTGCTGCTGATGGACGAGCCCTTCTCCGCGGTCGACCCCATCGTGCGCGAGCGGCTCCAGACGGAGTTCCTGCGCCTGCAGGCGCAGGTCCGCAAGACCATCGTCTTCGTCACCCACGACATCGAGGAGGCGGTCCGTCTCGGTGACCGGATCGCCGTGATGAGCGCCGGCGGGAGTGTGGAGCAGTTCGCCCCTCCGGCGGAGCTGCTGGGCCAGCCGGCCACGACGTTCGTCGCGGACTTCGTCGGCACCGACCGCGCGCTCAAGCGACTGGCGGTCACCGGCATCGACGTGGCCGACCTCGAGCAGCCGCCGGTCGTGCACGTCGACGACGGCCTGGCCGACGCCCGCAGCGCCATGCAGCAGGCCGGCGCGCGCTGGGCGGTCGTCCTGGACGACGCCGATCACCTGCACGGCTGGCTGGCGATCGGGCGGGCCTCCGGTGCGGGCACGGTGGGGACCGCGGCCCGGCGGATGGACGCCTGGGTGCCGGTGGACGCGACGCTGAAGAGCGCCTTCGCGACCATGCTCCAGCACCAGGCCGGCTGGGTCGCCGTGCTCGACCGTGAACGCTTCCTCGGCGTCCTCACGCCGGAATCGCTGCACGCGGCGCTGCGCCGGTCCGTCGAGGGCTCCGTGCCGGAGACCGCGGGAGCCACGCAGGCCTAGGTCGCCTTCTCCCCGTCCTCCTCCGGAGGGATCCGGCACGCGGACTCGAGCAGCAGGGCGGCCGCGACGAGGGCGAGCGAGCAGCCGATCCCGATCGCCGCGGTCATGGTGTCGTCGCCGGCCGCCCGCACCCGGTCGGCGGCAGGCCCGACGTGCACCAGCACCCCCGTCCAGATCCCGGTGACCACTGCCCCGACGTAGGCGCTGGCCTGGGCGAGGACCGCCAGGCGGGCGACCAGCAGCGGCTCGACCGGGCGCACCGCGGGCTCCCCCGGTCGCGGTGCGCGGCCCGCCCGGGCAGCCCGCTCGGCCGCCAGCCGGGTCCGCAGGGTGCGTGCGCCCAGCGCCTCGGCGACCGCGAGCACGGCCAGCGGCGCGGGCAGCCACCAGTCCAGCGCGGGCAGCGAGCCGTACCAGGAGCGGACGAGCAGCCAGCTCGCCAGCGCCAGCCCCAGGGCGAGGACGACGAGATCACGACGGCGTACCGGGCTCATCGGGGTCGGGTCACCCCTCGGCCCGGAGCGCGACGGCGTCGACCTCGGCGGGATCGAGGGCGGCGACCAGGTCACGCACCCGTCCGTGTCCGGGCAGCTCGGCGTCGGCGTCGACGGCGAGCCACGGCACCAGGACGAACGCCCGCTCGTGCGCCCGCGGATGCGGCAGCGTGAGGTCGGGGTCGTCGGACCGCACGGGTGTTCCGTCGTCGTCGACGACGGTGACGACGTCGACGTCCAGCGTGCGGGCGCCCCAGCGGACCTCCCGGGTGCGCCCGGCCGCCTGCTCAAGTTCGTGCGCGCGGGCCAGCCAGCCCGCTGCGTCGCGGTCACCGTCCAGCACCGCGACGAGGTTCAGGTACGGCGGCTGCTCGACCGGCCCCCAGGGAGGCGTCTCGTACAGCCCCGAGGAGGTCAGCTCGCCGTCGGCGGCCAGGGCGGCCAGCGCGGCGCGCAGGGTGCCGGCCCGGTCGCCGAGGTTGGCGCCCAGCGAGAGGACGACGCGACTCATGCCCGCTCGCGCCGGATGCTCACGGTCACGTCGTCGAAGGGGACGCCCAGCTCGGCCTGCGGCTTGTGCACGGTGATCTCCACCGCGGCGACCAGCGGGTCTGCCAGGCAGACGTCGGCCAGCCGCTGGCACAGCGTCTCGAGCAGGGCGACCGGGCCACCCACCAGGACGCGGTGCAGCTGCTGCGCCAGGTCGGCGTAGTTCACGGTCAGCGCGAGGTCGTCACCGGCGGCCGCGGGGGCGGTGTCCACCTCGAGGACGGCGTCCACGGTGAACAGCTGCCCGCGCTCCCGCTCGAAGGCGTAGACGCCGTGGTGGGCGTGCGCGCGCAGCCCCCGCACCGCGATGCGGTCGGGCACCCGGCGGGGCGACGGTGGCGGTGACGGTGACGGTGACGGTGACGGTGACGGTGACTCAGCCATGACGGGCTCCCTTGGCGGCGCGGACGGCGTCCAGCGTGCGCAGCGCGTCGACCGACGCGGCGGCGTCGTGCACCCGCACGCCCCACGCCCCGGCCTCGGCGGCGAGCACCGTGGTCGCGAGGGTCGCGGCGTCCCGCTCGTCGGCGGGGCGGGGGGCGCCGTCGGGTCCGGCGAGCATCCGGCCCAGGAAGGTCTTGCGGGACGCGCCGACCAGGACCGGCAGCCCCAGCGCGGTCAGCCGGTCCAGCCCCGCCAGCAGCGCCCAGTTGTGCTCGGCGCGCTTGGCGAAGCCCAGGCCGGGGTCGAGGACGAGCTGCTCGGGGGCGACCCCGGCGGCGACGACGTCCTCCACGCGGGCGGTGAGCTCCGCGCACACCTCGGTGACCACGTCGCCGTACTGCGCGGCGGCGTACATCTCCCGGCTGTGCCCGCGCCAGTGCATGAGCACCCACGGCACACGGGCACCGGCGACGAGCTCGGCCATGTTCGTGTCGGCCAGCCCGCCGCTCACGTCGTTGACCAGCTGTGCGCCCGCGGCCAGGGCGGCCTCGGCCACCTCGGCGCGGGTGGTGTCCACGCTGGTGCGCACGCCCGCGGCGGACAGCTCGCGGATGACCGGCACGACGCGGCTGCACTCCTCGCGGGCGTCGACGCGGTCCGCACCGGGGCGGGTGGACTCCCCGCCCACGTCGACGTAGTCGGCCCCGGCGGCGTGCATCGCCAGGCCGTGCTCGATCGCCGTCGCCGGGTCGGAGAAGCAGCCGCCGTCGGAGAACGAGTCGGGCGTGACGTTGAGGACGCCCATCACCACGCACCGGCCGGGGCGGGGCAGCGGGATCACCGGGTGGCCCCTCAGCGGCCCAGCACGAGGCTCATCGCCTCGCTACGGGTCGCCGCGTTCTCCCGGAAGATCCCCCGGACCGCGGAGGTGACCGTGGTCGTGCCGGGCTTGCGGATGCCCCGCATCGCCATGCACAGGTGCTCGGCCTCGATGACGACGAGCACACCCTGCGGCTTGAGGACGTCGTCCAGCGCGTCGGCGATCTGCCGGGTCATCCGCTCCTGCACCTGCGGCCGGCGGGCGTAGACCTCGACCAGCCGGGCCACCTTCGACAGCCCGGTCACCCGGCCGTCGGCGCCGGGGATGTACCCGACGTGCGCGACCCCGTGGAAAGGGACGAGGTGGTGCTCGCAGGTCGAGTACATGGCGATGTCCTTGACCAGCACGAGCTCGTCGTGGTTCTCGTCGAACGTCGTCGCCAGGATGTCGAAGGGGTCCTGCCAGAGCCCGGCGAACGTCTCCGCGTAGGCCCGGGCGACGCGCGCCGGGGTGTCCTGCAGCCCCGGGCGGTCGGGATCCTCGCCGAGCGCCAGCAGCAGCTCGCGGACGGCCGCCTCCGCGCGGGCGGAGTCGATCCGGTCGGTCACCGCTGGACCGGCGCGCCGACGTCCCCGAGCGGCGCCGGGTCGTGGCCGGAGGCCGCGCCGTTCTGGCCGGCCCGCTCGGACGGCGTGCTGATCGGCGGCTGGTCCGACGGCGTGCGCTTGCCGAAGCCGTTGTACGGGGCGAGGGAGGGACGCTTGGTGACCGGCGCGCAGATCCGCACCATGTCCTCCTTGGAGAGCGTCTCCTTCTCCATCAGCTCGAGCACCAGCTGGTCCAGGACGTGCCGGTACTCGACCAGGATCTCCCAGGCCTCGTCGTGCGCGGCCTCGATCAGCGCCCGGATCTCGGCATCGATGTCGGCGGCCACCGCCTCGGAGTAGTCGGGCCGGGAGCCCATGTCGCGGCCGAGGAACGGCTCGGCGTCGGTGCTGCCGTACTTCACCGCGCCCAGCTTCGCGCTCATCCCGTACTGGGTGACCATCGAGCGGGCCATGGAGGTGGCCTTCTCGATGTCGTTGCCCGCGCCGGTGGTCGGCTCGTGGAAGACCAGCTCCTCCGCCGCGCGGCCACCGAGTGCGTAGGCCAGGGTGTCGATCATCTCCGAGCGGGTCTGGGTGTACTTGTCCTCGACGGGGAGGACGAGTGTGTGCCCCAGCGAGCGGCCGCGCGGCATGATCGTGACCTTGTGCACCGGGTCCAGGTTGGGCAGCGCGTGCGCCACGAGAGCGTGCCCGCCCTCGTGGTAGGCGGTCACCTTCTTCTCCTTCTCGCTCATCGCCCGCGTCTTGCGCTCGGGACCGGCGGTGACCCGGTCGATCGCCTCCTCGAGCGTCTCGTCGGTGATCAGCGAGCCGTTGTGCCGGGCGGTGAGCAGCGCGCCCTCGTTGAGCACGTTGGCGAGGTCGGCGCCGGTGAAGCCGGGGGTGCGCCGGGCGAGGGTCTCCAGGTCGACGTCCGGCGCGAGCGGCTTGCCCTTGGCGTGCACGCTCAGGATCGCCTTGCGGCCGAGCAGGTCGGGGCGGTCGACGGCGATCTGCCGGTCGAAGCGGCCCGGACGCAGCAGCGCGGGGTCGAGGATGTCGGGCCGGTTGGTCGCGGCGATCATGATGACGCCGCCCTTGGCGTCGAAGCCGTCCATCTCGACCAGCATCTGGTTGAGCGTCTGCTCGCGCTCGTCGTGGCCGCCGCCCATGCCGGCCCCGCGGTGCCGGCCGACGGCGTCGATCTCGTCGACGAAGATGATCGCCGGGGCGTTCTCCTTCGCCTCCTTGAACAGGTCGCGGACGCGGCTGGCGCCGACGCCGACGAACATCTCGACGAAGTCCGAGCCGGAGATCGAGTAGAACGGCACGCCGGCCTCGCCGGCCACGGCGCGGGCGAGCAGCGTCTTGCCGGTCCCGGGCGGGCCGAACAGCAGCACACCCTTGGGGATCTTCGCGCCGACGGCCTGGAACTTGACCGGGTTCTGCAGGAAG
>JBBSKB010000077.1:0-16629 GCA_038256725.1 Mycobacteriales bacterium
CTGCCTGTGCCGCAGCCACCACCGCCTCAAGACCTTCGCCCGCGGCTGGCACTTCCGGATGGACCCCGACGGCACCCTGCACGTCACCACCCCGTCCGGCATCACCCGCAGCACCCGACCACCCGGCCTCCACGAACAACGCGCACTACCCCCACCGAGGCCGAGCCCGGCCGACGACGACCCACCACCGTTCTGAGCGGTGTCAGGGCCGTGGGGCCATGCCGGCCGTGACGCGCGCGACCGCGTGGCGACTCGCGCCAAACGAACCGGCCGGGGCGACCCACCGCTCGACCGGCTCCCTACGGTGACGCCCATGGACGACGACGCACGAACCGGCCCGCGCCGGGTGCTGATCACCGGCGGCGCCTCAGGGCTGGGTGCCGCGCTCGCCGCCCGCTTCGCAGCGCGCGGCGACCGGGTGCTGGTCACCGACCGGTCCGACGACGCCGCGGTGCCCGCCGGTGCCCTCTACCAGCGGCTCGACATCACCTCGGAGGACCACTGGAACGCGGCACGCGACCGCGTCCGCACCGAGCTCGGCGGCCTGGACCTGCTGGTGAACAACGCCGGCATCGCCGCCGGCGGTCGGATCGACCGGCTGAGCGCTGAACACTGGCGCCGGGTGATCGACGTCAACGTTCTCGGCGCGGTCACGGGCTGCCGCACGTTCGTCCCGCTGTTCAAGGAGCAGGGCCGTGGCCACCTCGTGAACGTCGCGTCGGCAGCGGGCCTGGTGCACCCGCCGGCCATGACCTCCTACGACGCCGGGAAGGCAGCGGTGGTCGCGCTCTCGGAGAGCCTCCGGTGGGAGCTGGCGCCCTGGGGCATCGACGTCTCGGTCGTCTGCCCGTCGTTCTTCCGCACCAACCTCGCGGCCTCGCTGGGTGGTGACGACCCGATGATGGAGACGGTGGCGACCCGGCTGATCGAGGGCTCGAAGCTCGGTGCCGACCAGATCGCCGAGCGGGTCGTGCGCGCCGTGGACGCGAAGCGCTTCCTCGTCCTGCCCGACCGCAACGCCCGGCTCGCCTTCTGGACCAAGCGGCTGGTCCGGCCGCTCTACGACCGGCAGATGCTCGGCATGGGCGCGCGCATCCGCGGCGCCGAGCAGCAGGGCGCCGAACAGCAGGGCGCCGAACAGCAGGGCGCCGAACAGCACGGCGCCGAGCAGCAGGCCGGGGGCGCGGCGTGATCCGCGGCGTCGTCCTGATCACCGGCGCGAGCGCCGGGCTCGGCGCGGAGATGGCCCGCCAGTTCGCCGACCTCGGCTACGACCTGGCGCTGTGCGCCCGGCGCACCGAGCGGCTCGACGCCCTGGCCGCGGAGATCACCGCGCGCACCGGCCGGCGGGTGGAGACCGCGGCGCTCGACGTCACCGACGCCGACGCCGTCCCCGCCGTCTTCGGCCGGTTCGCCGACGCCTTCGGGACGATCGACCGGGTGGTCGTGAACGCCGGCATCGGCACGGGCGCAGCGCTGGGCACCGGCCGGGCCGACGTCAACCGGGCGACGGCGATGACGAACTTCGTCGGCGCCCTGGCGCAGACCGAGGCGGCGCTGGAGATCTTCCGCCGCCAGCAGCGCGGCCACCTCGTGCTGATCTCGTCGATCACGGCCGCGCGCGGCATGCGCAAGGCGATGACGACCTACGCCGCCACCAAGGCCGGTGTCGCGGCGCTGGCCGAGGGGCTCCGGGTCGAGCGCATCCCCGGCGTCGACGTCTCGGTGATCTACCCGGGATACATCCGGTCGGAGATGAACGCGCACGTCGAGCAGAAGACGCGGTTCATGGTCGACACCCCGACGGGCGTCCGCAGCATGGTCGCGGCGATCGAGCAGCGCCGCGCGAATGCCTACGTCCCGGCCTGGCCGTGGGTGCCGATCGTGTTCCTCCTGCGCGTGCTTCCGCTGCCGGTGATCCGGCGGCTCACCTGACCGACCGTTCCCGGCGGGCGCGGACCGTCGCGACGGTCCCCCAGACCGCGGCCGCGGCGAGGACGGCTACCACGATCAGCACCAGGTTGCGCCCGGTGCCGTGCGGCATGAACGACGGGTTGTCCGGGTCCGCGCCGAAACCGAGCACGAACGGGAACGCGACCAGCGCGAGCACCCCGGACACCGCGCCGCCGACGACGGCCGCCGGGCGCGCGGCGCGCGGCAGCACCCGCGCGGCCAGCCAGCCCAGCCCGATCCAGACCGGTGCCAGCACGAGGTCGTGCAGCAGCGCGCTGCCCACGAACCAGGTCGCCCAGGCGACGAGCGGCACGTCGGAGGCCAGCAGGCCGTAGCCGCCGTAGCCGACCGCGGCCAGGCCCGGCAGCAGGAACAGCCAGCGCCACCAGAGGCCGCGGGTGTCGACGGCGGCGGTCATGCCGGCGTCACCAGGGTGACCCACTTCGTCTGCAGCACGCCGGGACGGTTGGGCGCGATCAGCCGGACGGGATAGCCGTGGTCGGGGTCGAGGGGGGCGCCGTTCAGGCCGGTGGCCAGCAGCGTCCGCGGGCTGCGCGCGTGCGGGGGCGCCACGGTCGAGCGGCGGTAGAGCCCGCCCTCCTGCAGCGACTCGACGACGACCTCGGTGTCCCGGGCCAGCCCGGCCTCGGCGAGCAGGTCACCGAGCCGGACGCCGGTCCAGGTGGCGTTCGCGCTCCACCCCTCGACGCAGGCGATCGGCAGCCGCTCGGTGCGCTGCGGGAACGCGGCCAGGTCCTCGAGCGTCAGCTCCAACCGGTTCGGCCCGTCGATCACCAGCCGGTACTCGGGGCCGACGTCGGTGACCCGGGCGGCCTTGGCGGTCTGCCGCACCGGCAGCGCCTGCGGGCCGACCCCGGGCTCCCGGGGGGCGAGCAGCGACACCGCGCCGAGCGGTGAGAGCGTCTGCCCGACGGTGGTGAGCGTGACCGCCCCGACGCCCAACCCCGCGGCCAGCACGAACGCCCGCCGCGGCACGGCGCCGGTGTCCTCGGTCTCGATCTCCTCGGCGTCCGCGGCCGGGGTGCCCCGCCGGGCCAGCCCGCGCCTGATCTCCGGCGCCTTGGCACCGACGTGCACGGCGATCGCACCGATCGCGATCCACGCCGTCCAGTAGTGCGCGACCGGGAAGAAGAAGCCGAAGGGGTACCACTGCGCGGTGTTGATGACGCCGGTGACCAGCTGCATCGAGGCCGCCCCGACCAGCACGAGGATCGACAGCCGGCTGATCACGCGCCCGACCGAACCCGCCGGCGGCCAGGAGAAGAGCGCGGGGTAGATCGTCCACAGCTTGACGACGAGCAGCGGGACCGCCGCCAGCCCGGTCGCCACGTGCAGCCCCTGGGTGACCCGGTACAGCCACGACGGCGAGGCCGGCCAGACGAACCAGCTGGTCGGGTGCTGGATCAGGTGGCTGATCAGCCCGGTGACGAAGCAGATCGTGAAGGCCAGGCCCAGCCACACGCCGACGCGGGCAGCCCGGCGCTCGGAGTGCAGGGGGCTGGAGAAGGCTCCGGCGCGGAAGGGTCCGCGCCGCAGGGCGTCCGGCGGGCCGGGCACCGGCGCGCCGAGGATGCGGTCGAGGGCGGTGCTCATGCCCGGCTGCCGACAGCCGCGACGGTCGAGGCGACCACCCGCGCCGTCCGGCTCCCCGGCGGGCACTGCGTGGCCACGGCCACGGCGTCCGGGAAGTGGTCGATGTCGGTGAGCTGGGGCAGGTCGAGCACGCTCAACCCGACCGCCTCCAGGGCCTCCCGCGTCCGGACAGCGGTGTCCTCCCGCGACATGGGCACCGACGCCAGCACCGCCGCGCCGTCGGCCCGGTGCAGGCCCAGCGCCCACCAGCCGCCGTCCGGGGCCGTGCCGAGGACCGCCGTCCCCGGGCCGCCGCGCTCGAGCTGCTCCGCGCAGCGGGCGAGCAGGTCGGGCGTCACCTGGGGGGTGTCCATGCCGATGAGCAGCGTCGGCGCCGCCGTGCCCGCCATGGCGCCGGCGAAGGCGGCCGCGAGGCGGGTGCCGAGGTCTCCCCCGACCTGCGGGACGACGCGGAAGCCGGTCAGGTCGAGCGCCCCCGGCGCGCCGTCCAGCGCGACGACCCGGCCGGCGACCGGGGTCGCGCGCACCGCGTCGAGGGTGTCCCCCACCGCGGCCGCGGCGATGTCGGCCGCCTGCTCGGGGGTGCAGGGCGGGGTGAGCCGGGTCTTGCTCCGGCCGGGCACCGGCGCCTTGGTGATGACGACGACCTGGGTCCGCAGCGGAGGGGTCATCGGGCCAGCACCGCGCTCATGTCGCGGATCGTGCGGACGGTGCCGCGGACGGTGCCGGTCACCTTCGACCTCGAGCCCTCGGTGCGCACCGCGTAGTCGACGTCGACCTCACGGACACGCCAGCCGGCATCGGCGGCCGAGGTGACCATCTCGAGGGGGTAGCCGAACCGGCGGTCGGTGAGACCGAGCCCGAGCAGCGCCTCGCGCCGGGCGGCGCGCATCGGGCCCAGGTCGTGCAGTCGCAGCCCGGTGCGCCGGCGCAGCATGCGCGCCAGCGCGATGTTGGCGACCCGGGCGTGCACCGGCCAGGCGCCGCGCGCGGGGCGGCGACGGCCGAGCACCAGATCGGCATCCCCCGCCAGCACCAGGTCGGCGACGCGGGGCAGCTGGGCGGGATCCATCGAGCCGTCGGCATCGCAGAAGCAGACGACGTCCGCGGTCGCGGCCTCCAGCCCGGCGTGCGCGGCGGCACCGAACCCGCGCTGCGGTACCCCGACCACGATCGCGCCGTGCGTGGCGGCGACGACGCCCGACCCGTCGGTCGAGCCGTTGTCCGCGACGATCGCCCGGTAGCCGGCCGGCAGCCGGGAGAGCACCCACGGCAGCGAGGCCGCCTCGTCCAGGCAGGGCAGGACGACATCGACCGTCGGGAGGTGCGCGGAGGCGTCCATGTCCTGCCTTCGTACCCGACGCCCGATCGGTTCGCCTGCCGGGCACGGCACCGTCCGGCCACCTACTGTCCGGCGGGTGACCTCCGCTCCCCCCCAGGTCGAGCCTGCGGCGACCGCCTCCCGGGGCCGTGCTGCACGAGGACTGACGGTGGCCCTGGTCGCGGCGGGCGTCCTGGCCGTGTGGCTGACCGGCCGGCAGATCACCCGCGACGGCGGTGACCTGCACCTGCGCGAGGGCTACCTGGTCGTCGGGCCCTTCGACGTCGTCCTGACCGCCCGCGTGCTGCTGCCGGTGGGAGTCGCGGTCGCAGGCGTGCTGTGGGGCCCGGCCCTGGCCCGCCGGCTGCGCTGGCCGGTGCTGCTCGCGGCGGGCACCGCCGGGGCGGCGGCCTGGGCAGTGGCCCTCTCGGTGAGCAGCGGCTGGGGGTCGCTCGCCGCGCCGATGGCGACCGAGCACGAGTACGTGGCCGACGTCGGCCGGGTGGGTGACCTCGGCACCTTCCTGTCCACCTTCGTCGACTCGGTCCCGGTCGGCTCCCCCGACCAGTGGGTGACCCACGTGTCCGGGCACCCCCCGGGCGCGCTGATGGCCTTCGTGCTCCTGGACCGGATCGGGCTCGGCGGGGCCGGTTGGGCCGCGGCGCTGTGCATCGCCGGGGGTGCGCTCGCCGTGCCGGCCGTCCTGATCACCGTCCGCGCGGTCGCCGACGAGGCCGCCGCCCGCACCGTCGCGCCGTTCGCCGTCCTGCTACCGGGTGCGGTCTGGATCGCCACCAGCGCGGACGCGCTCTTCGCCGGGGTGACCGCATGGGGCGTCGCGCTGCTGGCGCTGGCCGCCGCGCGGGCGCCGTCCCGCACGCGCGCCGCCCTGGCACTCGCCGGTGGCGTCGTCCTGGGGGGAAGCCTGTACCTCTCCTTCGGGCTCGCCGCCGCCGGGCTCGTCGCGCTCGCCGTCGTGCTCGTGCAGCGGGAGCGGCTCGGGTGGGACGGCGTGCTGCGCGTGCTCGCGACGGCCGCCGTCGGGGTGCTGCTGGTGGCCGCGCTGTTCACCGTCGGCGGCTACTGGTGGTTCGAGGGCATCGAGGTCGTGGCGCAGCGGGCGCGCGACGGCGCCGCCTACGAGGACCGGGCCGTGCACTCGACCTGGTTCCTGTTCGGCAACGTCGCCGCGGGCGCGCTCGCGGCCGGTCCGGCGGTGGTCGCCGGCCTGGCCGGGGTGCGCGGCCGGCTGGTCTGGCTGGTGGCCGCCGCGCTGGCCGGGATGGGCGTCAGCGACCTCACCGGACTCGTCCTCGGCGAGACCGAGCGGATCTGGCTGCCGTTCGTCGTCTGGCTGCTGCCTGCGACGGCGTCGCTCCCGGTGCGCTCGCACCGCTTCTGGCTGGCCCTGTCGGCGCTGCTCGCGATCACCGTCGAGGTGACCGTCCGCACCCCCTGGTGACCTAGGGGGCCGGGCGGAGCGGTGCGGTGGCGAAGGCGCGCATCCCGTCGGCGAAGGCGACCTCCGCCCGGAAGCCCAGCTCCCGCTCGGCCCGCGCCGGGCTGGCGACGACGTGCCGCACGTCGCCGATCCGGTACTCGCCGGTGATCTGCGGATCGGGGCCGCCGAACGCGTCGGCCAGTGCCCGGGCCATGTCCCCGACGGTGTGCGGGGAGCCCGAGGCAACGTTGTAGGCACGCAGCGCGCCGTCCGGCGGTGCGGCGGTCAGCGCGCGCAGGTTGGCCTGCGCGACGTCGGTGACGTGCACGAAGTCGCGCTGTTGGCCGCCGTCCTCGTAGACCCGGGGCGCCCGCCCGGTCTCCAGGGCGCTGCGGAAGATGGCCGCCACCCCGGAGTAGGGGGTGTCGCGAGGCATGTGCGGGCCGTAGACGTTGTGGTATCTCAGGGCGATCGCGCCGCCCCCGGTCGAGGCCGCCCACGCGGTGGCGAGGTGCTCTTGGTGCAGCTTGGTCGCGGCGTAGGTGTTGCGGGGATCGGTGGGGGTCTCCTCACCGACCGTGCCCCACGCGAGCTGCCGGCCGCAGACCGGGCACGGCGGCTCGAACCGGCCGGCGTCGAGGTCCGCACGGCGCCGTGCGGCGGCCGGGACGACGCCGTCGACCGGGCACTCGTAGCGGCCCTCGCCGTAGACGACCATCGAAGAGGCGAGCACCAGGCGGCCGACGTCGGCACGGGCCATGGCAGCCAGCAGCACGGCAGTGCCCAGCCCGTTGATGCCGGCGTACTCGGGCATGTCCTGGACGTCGACGCCCAGGCCGACCATCGCACCCTGGTGGCAGACCGCATCCATCCCTGCCAGGGCGGCGTCGACGGTCGCCGGGTCCCGGACGTCGCCGTGGACGAACTCGACGCCGGCGGGGAGGTCCGGCGTCGTCCCGGCCGGGTGGACGGCGGGCAGCAGCGCGTCGAGCACCCGCACCTCGTGCCCGTCGGCGACGAACGCGTCGACGACGTGCGAGCCGATGAACCCCGCACCCCCGGTGACCAGGACGCGCATCAGGAGGTCGGGAGCCGGAGGACGTCCGCGCCGTCGCCCACACCCGGCACGAGGCTGGCGAACGAACGACCGTCCCGCTCCCAGAGCGTCTCCACCCGGAGCCCGGCGGCGGCCGCGGGGGCGTCGATGGCGTCGACACCGACGTGTGCCCACGGGAACCAGCTGCCGCGCTCGGTACCCCGCTCGAGCCTGACCCGGGCGGCCCGCAGGCCGGTCCCGGCGGGGTCGAGCTCGACGAGGATCCGGCCGTCGGGCGTCACGAGCTGGCGGCAGCGGGTGAGCAGCGCGACCGGGTTCCCCCCGATGCCGATGTTGCCGTCGGCGAGCAGCACGGTGTCCCAGTGGCCCTCGGCGGGCAGCGGCTCGAACAGCGAGCGACGAACAGCGGTGGCGCCGAGCGCCCGGGTCAGCCGCACGGCCATCCGGGAGGTGTCGATGCCGATCGCCTGGCGCCCCTGGTCGGCGAGCTCACCGACCAGCCGGCCGGGCCCGCAGCCGGCGTCGAGGACGGTGCCCTCGGCGCGGGCGAGCAGCTCGCGGTCGGCGTCGTCGGCGCGGCCGACCCACTGCCCGAGCGCCCCGGCCATCGAGTGCCGGCGTCCGCCCTCGTAGCGGGCGAACCACTGCCACCGCTCCTCCGGTCGACCGGCCGACCCCAGTGCGGTGTCGTAGAGGTCGGCCGGCGCCGGGTCGGCGATCGCGAGGCTCATCGACCTTCGCCCGGGGTCGCGGGGCGGGGGGTGACGGCACAGCAGGATCGGCTCACTCCTCACGTTCGCACGCGAGGGGCCGACCGGTTCACGTTCGGCGGTCGAAAAAGAAAAGTTGATCGAGGGCAATCCGATCGGGCACGTCGAGGCGAAGACCCCGTGACATCCCGATCGACACGAGGAGATCCCATGAAGCAGTTCCGCTCCCCCACGAAGCTCCTGGTCGCCGGCGTGGCCCTCACCGCCGCTCTCGGCCTCAGCGCCTGCAGCAGCGACGACGCCTCCGCCGACGGGTCGACCTCGTCGAGCTCGTCCTCCAGCGCGCAGTTCGCCCGCCCGGAGCCGGTCGCCTCCCTCCCCGCGATCCCCGCCGGTGGCAGCACCGCCGTCGCCCTGGACGCGGGCTTCGTCGAGGCGCTCACCACCCTGGGCCTGACCCCCGGCACCGTCGGGGACGCCTCGCTCGCCGACGGCTCGATCTCCTTCCCGATCACCGGTGGCACCGTCACGGTGTTCGACAAGGAGACCGGCTACAAGCCCTACGTGCAGGGCACCCTGTTCCACCAGGGCAGTGGCCTGAGCCTGACCGCCGGTGGCACCACGGTCGAGCTGACCAACTTCACCATCGACCCGGGCACCCCGTCCCGCCTGTTCGGTGACGTCTCCGTGAACGGCGAGCTCGCCGTGCCGAGCGCGCCGCTGTTCGACCTGGACGGCAGCACCCTGAACCCGCCGACCCTCGACGGTGGCGAGGCCGTGCTGCAGGGCACCGAGGTGCTGCTCAGCGCCGAGGCCGCCGAGCTGCTGAACTCCACGTTCGACACCGACGCCCTCGCGGGCGGCTTCCTGATCGGCATCGCGACCATCACGGTCCCGACCAGCTGATCGAGTAGCACTGCACGCACAGGAGGGGTGGAGCCGACCGGCTCCACCCCTCCTGTGCGTCCGCGTCCGGACTAGGCGCGACCCTCGGCCGGCAGCCAGGTGCGCGCGGCCGAGACCAGCGCCTTGACGCCGGTCGTCAGCGTGGGCTCGATGACCGGCGCGAACTGCGCCGAGTGGTTGGACGGCAGGTCGCGGACGACGCGCTGGAGGCCGTCGCGGTCGGTCACCCCGGCGAACGCCGCCGGGTCGGCGCCGCCCAGCAGCCAGTAGACGAGCGGCACCCCGGCGGCGGTGGCCAGCAGCCCGACGTCCTCGCTGCCGGTGACCTTGCCGGGATCGACCGTGAGCCCCGGGCCGAGGTCGCGATCGAAGCCGGCCTGGGTGCGGGCACAGGCGTCCGGGTCGTTGACCAGCACCGGGAAGGACTCCTGGAGGTCCACCTCGGGCTCCTGCAACGCCCCGGACGCCGCCGCCTCGGCCCGGACGATCCGCTCGATCGAGGTCATCAGCCGATCGCGGACGTCGGGATCGTAGGAGCGCAGGCTGATCCGCATCTCCGCCCGCTCGGGGATGACGTTGCCGGCGTTACCGGCGTGCAGCGCGCCCACGGTGACGACGGCGGACTCGCCACCGGCGACCTCGCGGGAGACCACGGTCTGCAGCCGCATGACGGTCGCGGCCGCCATGACGACGGGGTCGACGGTGGTCTCGGGACGGGAACCGTGGCCACCGCGGCCGTGCATCACGACGTGCAGCATGTCGGCGCCGGCGAACGCCGGACCCCGCCGCAGGCCGACGAGGCCGGCGGGCAGCGGGCCGACGTGCTGGCCGAGCACCACGTCGGGGCGGCCGAAGCGGTCGAAGATCTGGTCGTCGATCATCGCCTGGGCTCCGCCGCCGACCTCCTCGGCGGGCTGGAAGACCAGCTGCACCGTGCCGCGCCACGTGTCGCGCTCGGCCGCGAGGGTGGCCGCGGCGCCGAGCAGGCAGGTGACGTGCACGTCGTGGCCGCAGGCGTGCATGACCGGGGTCTCGGAGCCGTCGCGGGCGGTGCCGCGGGCCGTGCTCGCGTAGTCCAGGCCGGTCTCCTCCTGCACCGGGAGCGCGTCCATGTCGGCGCGCAGCAGTGCCGTCGGCCCCGGCCCGTTGCGGAGGACGCCGACGACACCGGTGCCGCCCACCCCGGTCGTCGTCTCGTAACCCAGCGCCGTCAGGTGCTCGGCGATGATCCCGGCCGTGCGGTGCTCGGCGAAGGCGAGTTCCGGGTGCTCGTGCAGATCCCGGTAGATGGTCGCCAGGTCGGCGAGGACGTCGGCAGGGCTCACGTCGGCGGCTCCTTGAGTGATCGTCGGGCGGGAGGCGACCGTATCCCGCCCGACCTCAGCCGGCCGTCGGGGTCGCCGTGCCGGTTGCCGTGGGTACAGCCGAGGTGGAGGCGGCTCCGCTCGAGGTCCGCGGCGCGGACGTCGACGAGCCGGATCCGGGTGCGCCGGCGCTCGTCCCGCTCGAGGTCGTGGTGGCCGGTGACCGGGTGGAGGTGGCGGCCGGGCCGGACGAGCCGGTCGGCTCGGCCGCGTCGTCCCCGTCCGCGCCGTCCTCGGTGCCGTCGTCCTCCTGGCCGGAGGTCCTCGGCCCCGGTGTCCCGGCGGGCGAGGTGACCCCGGCGGTACCGGGCGCCTCCTCCGCCGGGCGGTCCTGGTCGGCCGGAGCGGTCCGGCGCACGACGTCGAGGATGCGCTTCTCGTAGTCGGTGAGCCGGGCGCGGAGCTCGGTCAGGGGCAGTCCCTCGAGCTCCTCGCCGAAACGCTCCAGCTCCGCCCAGATGGCCGCCAGCTCGGCGGTGCTCGCCTGGCTCAGCTCCCCGGGCAGGCTCACGACCAGCTGCGTGGCCAGCGCCTGCGTCACGCACTCGACGCAGGCGTAGTTCACCGCGACCGCGACGTTCTCGGGCACGACGACGTCGACCGATCCGACGAGCAGGACGACCTGGAAGGCCACCGCGACCGTCCGGCAGCCCTGGCAGCTGGCCAGCGCGTAGGCCTCGTTGCGGTTGACGGCGGTGTCGCCGGTCACCCAGACGAGCGCGAACGAGACGTCGTAGGCCACCGAACCGTCCGTCGTGTTGACCGCCAGAGCCTGGTTGTCGCCCTCGCCCGGCGGAAGGGGGGCGTCGAAGGGGAAGACCCAGGTGGGGGCAGCGGCCGCGTCGGCGGGAGCTGCACTCCCGCCGGCGTCGCCGCCCTCTCCGTCCTCCGGGTCCTGGGCTGCGGGGGTGAGCACCAGCGCCAGGGCCGGCCGGTCGGCCGTCGGCAGGGGGCCGGCCTCCGCCGACCAGTTCGTGATCGTCTCCCCGCTGGTCCCGCTGCCGAGACCGCTGCCCAGACCGCTGGCGGCGCCCGCCGGCACGGCATCGAAGAGCGTGCCGCCCTCCCAGGCGCGTACCGGCCGGTAACGATCGCCGTCGGGCCACCACGCCCAGCCGAGGCCGGCGACCGTTCCGACGACCAGCAGCACGGCGACGCCCCGGCGGACGGGCCGGTCGGCCGTGCGCCGCCACAGCGCCACGGCACCCCGCCGGACCACGCGCACCAGCACGTAGCCGATGCCGAGCAGCGGGACGACCACGGCGACGATCGCGACGATCCGCACGAGGACCTCCAGCACGTCGCCTGCTGCCAGGGCGTCCCCGAGCAGCCGGCCGTGCTTTCCGACCGATGCTGCAGCCGTGGCGAGCAACCTCGGCAGGGTCCAGACCATCAGCAGCAGCGAGGCCGCCATGAGCGGCACCACGACCAGGACCCAGGCGACGACGACGACGCGGGCCCAGGTCTTCAGGGCGGTCGCCTCGGGCCGCTGTCGCCCGGGCAGCAGGCCCGACAGCACGGGCCCGATCCGCTGGTAGAGGTCGGGAACCCCGGTGAGGTCGGCCAGGACGTGGTACCCGTCGAATCGCAGCAGTGGTGCCAGCTGGCGGATCATCTGCAGGACCTGGGTGGCCACGATCAGCAGCACCGCATGCCATCCGGTCACCCACCACACCGCGAACGACGCCAGCACGACGAGCGCGTTGAAGTACAGCCCACCCAGGTCGGTCCGCACCCGTCCCGCTCGGCCGAGCCGGTAGCTGTCGGTGACGTCGGTGTAGAACGCCGGCCAGAAGAGGTAGATGCCGAAGCCCATGGCGCCGGGGGTCGAGCCGCCGTAGCGGGCGGCGGCCGCGTGGCCGAACTCGTGGAAGCCCGCGGACAGGACCGTCACGCCGACGACGGCGAGGAACAGGGCGGGGTTGCCGAACGCCTGGGCCGTGGCCGCGGCCAGTCCCTGGCTGAACAGCACCCAACCGGCGACGACGACGAAGGCGAGGACGACCGGCACGACGACGGCCGGGTGGAAGAGGACGGCGAAGGGCGCGGTGAGCCGGCGGGTGGCCACCGGATCGGTGACCACCCGCCGGAACCGCAGGGCGAGCAGCGGGTTCGACCGGCGCAGCTCCGGCTCGGTGCCGTCCGCTCTGCGCACCAGGCCGAGCGGACGCAGCGACGCGTCGAGCAACTGCTGGACGTCGTCCGGCCGCACCAGGCGGCCGGACGAGTCGCTGACCGCCTCGGCGACCTCGGGCACCGTCCGCCGACCGTCGACGGCGACGAGCACCTGGTGCAGCAGGGGGGTCAGCTGCAGGACCTGTCCGTCCGCGCGCCGGGCGAGCGCGGGCGGGTTGCGGTAGCCCGAGCCCTGCACCTCCCCGAGGAGCTGGACGCCGTCCGCCTGCGCCGGCACCTGGGGGTCCGGGCCTGCCGCCGGGTGTTCTTCCGGCGCCGCTGCCTGCGTCGTCACGCCGCGCCGGTCACTGGGTCACGGTGGACTGCTGGTCGGCGGTCGCCTCCGCGTTCGCGTCGATGTCCTGCGTGATGATCGCGTCCTGCTGGGCGACGGCCGTGGCGACGGAGTCGATCGAGCCGACGTTCGCCGCGACAGCGGCATCGATCGGGGCGGCCACGTTGGCGTTGGCGGCCACCGCGCCGGCGATGGGCGATGCCAGGTCGAGGTCGGCGGCCAGGTCCACGTCGACGTTGAGCAGGTTGCCGTCGAGCATGCCGCCGGTGCCGGTGGGCACGGCGCCGATGCCGGTGCCACCGGTGGCCCCGGCCGCGGCAGCGTCTCCCGCCGCAGGGGCCGGCTCCGCCGTCCCGACCGGGTCGCCGGACTGGTCGATGGTGCTGTCCTGCGGGGCGTTCGCCACCGCCTCGCCGGTGATGCCCTGGTCGATCAGGACGCCCTGGTCGGCCAGGGCCTGGGCGGTCGACCCGCTCGACAGGATGTTCGCTCCGACGGCGGCATCGATGGGTGCCGCGACGTTCGCGTTCGCGGCCACGGCCAGATCGATCGGTGCCGCGGCATCGAGCGCGATGTCGAGATCGGCGTTGAGGTCGAGGAGCGAGATGACCTCCTTGTCGGGCAGCGCCGCGCCTGTCTCGGCGGCCAGCTCTTCCGGCGAGAGCGGTCGGCGTGCGTCGTCCTGGCTCATAGCTCCTCCTTCGTGGGACCGGCCCGCAGCATCCCCCGGTGCCGGAGGACCGAAACGCGCAGGCCAGGGACGCCTCGTCGTTGTCACTCCCCCGGGTTAACGGGGTCCGCGGCCGCGGGCGGCATCCCCTGCACGGCGCTCGCGGCGGTGCCCGGGTCCGGATCGGGCCTTCGCTACCGTCCGTTCATGAGTGACCGCCGTCCCATCCGCATCGGCAACTTCTCCGGCTACCTCGGCGACCGATTCACCGCGATCGAGGAAGCGCTGGCGGGCGATCCCGTCGACGTCCTCATGGGCGACTACCTGGCCGAGGTCACGCTCGCCGGGCTGGCGACGACGTACCGGCAGAACCCCGAACGCGGCGGCTACGTGGCCTCCTTCCTGCGACAGCTCGCCCCGCACCTGGGGGTGATCGCCGAGCGCGGGATCAAGGTGGTCAGCAACGCCGGCGGCTTCGACCCGGCGGGTATGGCCGCGGCGCTGCGCGGCCTGGTGGCGGAGGCGGGGCTGTCGCTGCGCGTGGCGCACGTGGAGGGCGACAACCTGGTGGGCCGGCTCGCCGAGTTCCACGCCGACGGGTTCGCGCTGGAGAACCTGGACACCTCCGCCCCGCTCAAGGACTGGGGCGTCGAGCCGATCGCGGCGAACGCCTACCTGGGCGGGTTCGGCATCGCCGAGGCGCTGCGGGCCGGCGCCGACATCGTCGTCACCGGGCGGGTCACCGACGCCTCGCTCACCGTCGGCCCGGCCGCCTGGTGGCACGGCTGGACGCCGGACGACTGGGACGCCCTGGCCGGCGCGGTGACCGCCGGCCACATCATCGAGTGCGGTGCGCACGCCACCGGCGGCAACTTCTCCGGGTTCCGCACCGTGCCCGGCATCGTCCGGCCCGGGTTCCCCATCGGCGAGATCGCCGCCGACGGCAGCAGCGTGATCACCAAGCACGCCCGCGACGGCGGCATGGTCACCGTCGACACGGTGACCGCCCAGCTGGTCTACGAGATCCAGGGGCCGCGGTACCTCAACCCGGACGCGACGGTGCACCTGGAGACGGTGCAGCTGTCCGAGGTCGGGCGGGACCGGGTGGCCATCGGCCCGGTGACCGGATCGCCGCCGCCGGCCACCGCGAAGGTCGCCGTCTTCGCGCCCATCGGCTACGAGATCTCCACGATGCTGTTCTGCACGTCACCGGACGTCGAGGCGAAGGTGGCCCTGCTGCGCGAGCAGCTCGAGCTGGTGCTCGGCGACGTCGTCGACGAGCTGGACGTGACCGCGCTGGGTACCGCGGCGCCGGACCCGGTGAGCCAGTGGGCGGCGACGGTGCCGATCCGGGTGATCGCCACGGCGCGGGAGCGCGAGCAGTTGCGGGCGTTCCCGCAGGCGGTGAGCAGCCTGTACCTGCAGGGCTTCCCCGGCTTCCACCACGACGGGCACGCCCAGGCCGCTCGCGAGCCGTGGCCGCGGATCGACTACTGGCCGGCGCTGCTGCCCGCCGAGGTGCTGGTGCACCGGGCCGTGATGGACGACGGCACCGTCATCGACGCGCCGACGCCCTCCCGCGCGGCGACCGACGACGAGATCGCCCAGCCCCGGCACCCGGAGCCGGCTGCCGCGCCGTCCTCCGGCGGGCCCCGGGTGATGCTCGGCGATCTGGCGCACGCCCGCGCCGGGGACAAGGGCGGCAACTCCAACGTGGGGCTCTGGGTCAGCGACCCGGCGCACTGGGAGTGGCTGCGGACGACGCTCACCACCGACGCCTTCCGCGCGCTCATGCCGGAGGCGCGCGAGCTGACGTTGCGCCGGCACGAGTTCCCCCACCTCCGGGCCGTGCACTTCGTGCTCGAGGGCCTGCTCGGGACCGGCGGCTCGTCCAACCTGCGGGTCGACCAGATCGGCAAGTCGGTCGGCGAGTACCTGCGCTCGAGGCTCGTTCCCGCGCCCGAGGAATTGCCCGACCGATCCCTGGGTTGAGTGACCCGGACCACTTCCGACGATCAGGAGCTCACCTATGAAGGCTGCCGTCTACCACCGCAACGGCCCCCCGGACGTCCTGCAGTACGAGGACGTCCCCGATCCGGAGCTCGCACCGGGCGGCGTCGTCATCAAGGTGGAGGCCGTCTCCATCGAGGGTGGGGACACCCTCAACCGGCTGGGCGGCCCGCTGCTGTCGGAGCCGCACATCGTCGGCTACCAGGCAGCCGGGACGATCGTCGCGGTCGCCGACGACGTGACCGACCGGGCCGTCGGGGACCGGGTCGTCGCCACCAGCAGCCACGGTTCGCACGCTGAGCTCTTCGCCGTCTCCGCGCGGACCACGTGGAAGGTGCCCGAGGGCGCCGACATGGCCGCGGCCGCCTGCGTACCGGTCGCGTACGGCACCGCGCACGACTGCCTCTTCGAGTTCGGCCGGCTGACCGACGGCGAGACCGTCCTCATCCAGGCGGGCGCCGGTGGCGTCGGCGTCGCGGCGATCCAGCTGGCCAAGCGGGCCGGGGCGACGGTCATCGCGACCGCGTCGTCGCTCGCCCGGCTCGAGCCGCTCGCCGAGCTCGGCCTGGACCACGCCGTCGACTACTCGAAGAGCGGCTGGGTCGAGGAGGTGCGCGCCCTCACCGAGGGCGGGCGGGGTGTGCACGTCGTCGTCGACTCGGTCGGCGGATCCACCCTGCAGAAGTCCGTCGCCTGCCTGCGCCGCCGGGGCCGCGCGATCACCGTCGGGAACGCCGGGCGGGACTTCTCGCCGTTCAACGCCGGCGTCCTGGGGATGCAGAACCAGTCGCTGACCGGTGTCTACCTGGGCGGCGAGATCACCACACCCCGGGTGCAGACGATGGTGCAGGGCCTGGTCGACGACGTCGCCGCCGGGCGGTTGACCGTGCTCGTCGACCGCACCTTCCCGCTCGCCGAGGCCGCCGCCGCGCACGAGTACATCGAGAGCCGCAAGGCCGTCGGACGGGTCGTGCTCGTCCCCTGAGTCGCGGGGGTGGGGGGGGGGGGGGGGCGCGCCCCACCCCCCCCGCCCGCCCCCCCGCGGGCCGGGCCGGCGGGCCCGCGGGCGGCCGCGCGGGAGGCGGGGGCGGGGGGGGGGGGGGCACGCCCACC
>JBBSKB010000078.1:0-16570 GCA_038256725.1 Mycobacteriales bacterium
CGAGGTGTGCGACCAGCCGGCCGGATTGAGGACGACGGGGTCACCGGCGTCGGTCGCCTCGTGTATCCAGCGCAGCAGCTCGCCCTCGTCGTCGGTCTGGCGGACGACGACGTCCAGCTCGAGCTCGCGTGCCGTCGTCTCGAGGACGTCCAGGAGCTGGGCGTAGGTCGTCGTCCCGTAGATCTCCGGCTCGCGGGTGCCGAGCCGTCCGAGGTTCGCGCCGTTGAGCACCTGGACCGTCATGCGGTTCCTCCGTTCGGCGGGGGGGTGGGGTGGCTGGACGACACGGCCGCCCACGCGGCGTCGAGCCAGGCCTGCTCCGGATCGGTCAGGATCGTCGGGGTGCCGATGCCGTCGAGGACGACGAACCGCAGCGTGGCGCCGCGGGCCTTCTTGTCCACCCGCATCACTGCCTGCAAGGCACCCCAGTCGCCGGTGTAGCCGACGGGCAGGCCCATCGCGGCGATCAGCGTCCGGTGCCGCTGCACCTCGGCGGGGGTGAGCAGCCCGGCCTGCCCGGCGAGCTCGGCGGCGAACACCATGCCGACGGCGACCGCCTCGCCGTGCCGCCAGCCGAAGTCCTCGATCCGCTCGATGGCGTGGCCGAGGGTGTGGCCGTAGTTGAGGAACTCGCGCACCCCGGTGTCGCGCAGGTCCTGCCCGACCGCGTCGGCCTTCACCTGGACGGCGCGGGCGATGAGCTCCTCGGTGTCGCGGCGGCCGGTCGGGTCCTCGGTGAGGAGCCGCAGGACCTCGGCATCGGCGATGAAGCCGCACTTGACGACCTCGGCCAGGCCGGAGCGGAACTCCGCGTCGGGCAGCCCGGCCAGCGCGTCGGTGTCGGCGAGGACGGCGGCCGGCGGGTGGAACGCGCCGACGAGGTTCTTGCCGGCCGTGGTGTTGATGCCGGTCTTCCCGCCGACGGCGGCGTCGACCATGCCGAGCAGGCTGGTCGGCACCTGCACGACGCGCACACCGCGGGCCCAGGTGGCGGCGAGGAAGCCGGCCAGGTCGGTCACCGCTCCCCCGCCGAGCCCGACGACGGCGTCGGTGCGGGTCAGGCCGAGCCGGCCGAACTCCTCCCAGGCGCCGGCGGCGACCTCGGCGGTCTTCGCGGCCTCGCCGTCGGGGACGACGATCGCCTCGGCCGCGATGCCCGCGGTCTGCAGGGTCTCCACGGCGGCGCCGGCGGCGGCGGCCAGCGGCCCCGCGTGCACGACGACGGCGCGGGCGGTGCCGTCCAGCACCAGGCCCAGCCGGGCCTGCGCGCCGGCGCCGATGAGCACCTCGTAGGGCCGCTCGCTGGCGACCTGCACCTGCCTCATCGGTCCTCCTCCCGGACCAGCGCGAGCACGTCGGCGACGACGTCCTCGCTGGTCCGGCCGCTGGTGGTCACCGTGTGCGTGGCGACCTCGCGGTACAGCGGGGCGCGGTCCTCGAGCATGGTGCGCAGCATGGCGCGCGGGTTGATCGCGAGCAGCGGGCGGTCCCGCGACAGGCCGACTCGCTTGGCCGCCGAGCCCAGGTCGACGTCGAGCCAGACCACCCGGCCGCCGGCTCGACCGTGGTCGACGAGCAGGGCGCGCGTGTCCGGGTGCATCACGGCACCGCCGCCCAGGGCGAGGACGCCGTCGTGCTCGGCCAGCCCGCGGGCGACCGCGGCGCGTTCGAGGTCGCGGAAGTGCGGCTCCCCGTGCTCGACGAAGAGGTCGGCCACGCTCGAGCCGACACCGATCTCGACGTCCCGGTCGGTGTCGCGGAAGGCCACGCCCAGGGCGTCCGCCACGGCGGTGCCCACCGTGGTCTTGCCCGACGCCGGCGGGCCGACGAGCACCAGCAGCGGGCCGGTCACCGGAGCGGGAGGGAGTCGAGGTAGGCCCGAGCGTTGCGCCGCGTCTCGGCGACCGAGTCGCCCCCGAACTTCTCCAGGACGGCGTCGGCGAGGACGAGGGCGACCATCGCCTCCATCACCACGGAGCCGCGGGGCACCGCGCACGCGTCGCTGCGCTGGTTGATGGCGACGGCGGGCTCCTGGGTGGCGACGTCGACGGTCTGCAGCGCCCGGGGCACGGTGCTGATCGGCTTCATGGCGGCACGGACCCGCAGCACCTCGCCGTTGGTCATGCCGCCCTCGATGCCGCCGGCGCGGTCGGTGAGCCGCTGCACGCGCTTGGCGCCGTCCGGGCCGTCGGCGAGCACGATCTCGTCGTGGGCCACCGAGCCGCGGCGCCGGGCGGTCTCCAGCCCGTCGCCGACCTCGACCGCCTTCACCGACTGCACGCCCATGAGGGCGCCGGCCAGGCGCGAGTCCAGCCGACGGTCCCAGTGCACGTGGCTGCCCAGGCCCGGCGGGAGCCCGTGGACCACGACCTCGATGACGCCGCCGAGGGTGTCGCCACCTCTCCGTACGTCGTCGATCTCGGCGACCATCGCGGTGCTCGTGGCCGGGTCGGCGCAGCGCACCGGGTCCTCGTCGATCGCGGGGTTGTCGTCCGGCCCGGGGAGCAGACCGTCGGGGGCGGTGACCGGGCCGATCGCGACGACGTGGCTGACCACGGAGACGCCGACGGCCTGGCGGAGGAACGCCTGCGCGATCGCGCCGAGCGCCACCCGGGCCGCGGTCTCGCGGGCGCTGGCCCGTTCCAGGACCGGCCGGGCGTCGTCGAAGCCGTACTTCTGCATGCCGGCGAGGTCGGCGTGGCCGGGGCGCGGCCGGGTGAGCGGGGCGTTGCGGGCCTGGCCCGCCAGCACGTCGGCGTCCACCGGGTCGGCGGACATGACCGTCGACCACTTGGGCCACTCGGTGTTGCCCACCTGGACGGCGATCGGCCCGCCCTGGGTGCGGCCGTGCCGCACCCCGCCGGTGAGCGTCACCTCGTCCTGCTCGAAGGACATCCGCGCGCCGCGGCCGTGGCCCAGCCGGCGGCGGGCCAGCTCGCGGTCGAGGTCGGCGGTCTGCACCTCGACGCCGGCCGGCAGCCCCTCCAGGATCGCGGTGAGCTGCTGACCGTGCGATTCCCCTGCGGTCAACCAGCGCAACATGCCGGCGATTCTGCCAGTACGAGCACCGCCTCCCCCGCGCGCCGTCCGTCAGCCGGGCGGGATCGCCCCCGTCGCCAGGGCGAGGACGGCGCCGGCCAGCAACGGCGGGCCGAACGGGACCGCGGTCTGCCAGGTCGCCCGCCGGGTGAGGAGCAGGAACACCGAGACCAGCGTGCCGGTGAGGAGCCCGAGGAACACCCCGGCCATGAGCACGCCCCAGCCGAACCAGCCGAGCAGCAGCCCGACCAGCCCGAGCAGTTTCACGTCGCCCAGACCCAGCCCGTGCGGCGACACCAGCCAGCCCAGCGCGCCGATCCCACCCGCGACGACGCCGGCGGCCGCGGCCCGGAGCAGCGCCGTCCAGGTGCCCTCCACGGCTGCGTCGACCAGCAGCGCGGCGCCGCAGACGGCGACCGCCGGGTAGGTGACCCGGTCGGGCAGCCGGTGGCCGATCAGGTCGGCCGCGCCCAGCACGACCGCCGCGCCGGCCGCCCACGCCAGGGCCGCGGTGACCGGCCGGAGCCCGGTGAGCTCGCCCGCGCCGGCCAGCAGCGCGGCGAGCACCGCCGTCATGACACCGGTCCGCAGCGGGCTGGGCAGCGCGGCGTCGTCCCGGGTCCCGAGGCGGACCGCGACCCGGGCGAGCCACGGTCCGAGGACCACGGCGACGAGCAGGACGGAGACGGCGAGCGCTGGCCGCGAGAGCTCCACGGCGGCGGGCTCAGTGCCGCGAGAGCGCGGCGTCCAGGGCGCGCCGCATCTCGGCGATGGGTGCCGGGCGGCCGGTCATCAGCTCGACCTGGACGGTGGCCTGCCAGAACAGCACCTCCGCACCCCCGATGACCGTGCCGCCCGCGGCGGAGACCCGCTCGGCCAGCGGGGTCGGCCACGGCGCGTACAGCACGTCGAGGACGGTCTGCCCCGCCCGCCACGGCAGCGCGCTCACCGCCGGCTGCCCGGCGACGGGCACGGTGCTGACCACGACCGGCGCGTCGACGACGGCGCCGTCGAGCTGCGAGACGGTGACCGGGACCTGCAGCACGCCGAGGACGCGGACGAGGTCGTCGGCCCGGGCCGGCTCGCGGACGACGACGTCGATGTGCCGGGCACCGAGCGAGGCGAGCGCCACCGCGGCCGCGGCGGCGGTCCCGCCGGCACCGAGGACGGCGGCCCGGTCGACCTGCTCCACGCCGGCGACCTGCAGCGCGGTGCCGATGCCGGCGACATCGGTGTTCTCCGCCCGCCAGCCGCCGTCCTGGCGGACCAGCGTGTTCGCCGCGTGCAGCAGTCGCGGCAACGGTTCCACCACGTCGGCGGCGTCGACCGCCGCCTGCTTGCACGGCATCGTCACCGAGAAGCCGCGCCACTCGTCGTCCAGCCCGGCCAGCAGGTCGGGCAGGTCCTCCGCCCCGACGTCCAGCGCGTCGTAGCGCCAGTCGTCCAGGCCGAGGGCTGCGTAGGCGGCCCGGTGCAGCAGCGGTGAGAGCGAGTGCGAGACCGGCCGGCCCAGCACCGCGGCCCGCCGTGGCCGGTCAGCCACCGCAGCCCAGGCCTCCCTCGGCGCACCGCTGCCGCGCGGCCTGGAACTCCGCGTAGTCGGCGGTGAAGAAGTGCGCTCCCTCATCGTTCTCGAGCACGTAGTAGAGGAGGTCACCGGTGGTCGGCACGAGCGCCGCCTCCAGGCTCGCCTCACCCGGGGAGCTGATCGCGGAGGGCGGCAACCCGACCCGGGTGCGGGTGTTGTATGCGCTGTCGGTCCGCAGGTCGGTGACGGTCAGGTCGTTGCCGCTCTTGCCCAGGCCGAAGGCGAGGGTCGCGTCGATGCCGAGCGGGATGCCCTGGCCCAGCCGGTTGTAGACCACCTGGGCGACGTCCGGGCGCTCCTCGTCCAGCCGCGTCTCGGACTGGATCATCGAGGCGACGGTCACGATCTCTGCCGGCGTCCGACCGAGGGCGGCCGCCCGCGCCTCGAGCTGCAGGCCACCGGCGACCTTGGCGAACTGCTGCACCATCGTGCGGAGCACGTCGGCCGGGGTCTGGTCGGGGTCCACGTCGTAGGTGGCCGGGAAGAGGTAGCCCTCCAGCTGACCGTCGGCGTAGCCCGGCAGCCCCAGTGCCTCGACGTCCGCCGCGGCGGCCTGGAGCTCCTCGATCGGGCGTCCGGTCTCGGTCGCGACGCGCTCGAGAACCCGGGCGACGGTGAGCCCTTCGGGGATGGTCACGCGGGTCACCAGCCGCGCTCCGTCGCCGAGCAGCAGGTCCAGCGCCGCCCGGCCGCTCATCTGCGACCGCAGGCCGTAGACCCCCGGCTGGATGCCGGTGGCCTCCGGCCGGCCTTCGGCGGCGTTCACGAACGGACGGGTCGAGGCGATCACGTCCGCCTCGGCCAGCGTGCGGGCGATGTCGCTGAGCGTGTCGCCCTGGGCCACGCGGATCTCGACGGTGCCGGTGCCCTTGCCGGTGTAGTCCTCGGCCTCGGCGAGACCCAGCAGCGCCTGGACGCCGAGGACGATCCCGACGACCAGGCCACCGAGCACGAGGAGGCTGAGCAGCACCGCCACCGGGCGGCGCCGGCGACGGCGCTTCGGGGGCGCCACCGCGGTCGCGCCACCCCGGCCGTGCCCGTCGGCGTCGTGCGTGTCGTGCTCGTCGTCGAGGTGGCGGGCGTCGTCCTGGTCGTCGACGTGGCTGCCGATGACCTCGAGCCCGCCGGTGCGGTCCCACGAGTCGGTGTCGCCGTCCGCCGGGTGGGCCGAGGCGTCGTCCGGGCCGTCGTGGCGCGCGGCCTCGGGGTACCGCTCCGCGGTCGGGTCGAACCGGTGGGCGACGGTCGCGTCGTCGTCGGCCGGGCCGTCGGTGCGCGGCTGGAGCCGGTTCCAGACGCCGGTCGGGCGCGGCGGCAGGGGTGCCGAGGGGTACTGGCCACCGGGCTCGCCGGCCGGCCGGGCGTGCAGGTCGTCCCCGCTCCCCTGCCGAGCGCGAGGGTGATCGGGGTGGTCGGTGGACCCGTCGGACCACCACTCCGGCTCGGGCAGCGGCCCGGTCCGGTCATCGCCCCCGGCGCCGTCTCCGGCGGAGTGTCGCCCCCGCCGGCCCGGACCACCGGGTGTGGTCACGGCCGGGCCCGCCGGCTGTCCAGGTACTGCTGGAGGATGACCACGGCGGCGGCCTGGTCGATCACGGAGCGCTGGTTGCGGCTGTCGATGCCGCCCTGGCGCAGGTGACTGGCTGCGGTCACGGTGGAGAGCCTTTCGTCGATCAGGTACACGGGCACGTCCGCCATGCGGTCGGCCAGTGCCTGAGAGTAGGCAGTGGCGTCCGCTGCGGACGCGCCCGACGCACCCGACAGATGCCTCGGCTCCCCCACCACCACCTCGGTCACCTCGTGTTCCACCACGAGGGCCGCCAGGCGGTCCAGATCGGCGCCGTCCTTGGCCCGGCGCAGCGTCTCCAGCGGGCTGGCGAGGGTGCCGGTGGGGTCGGACAGCGCCAGCCCGACGCGCACGGTGCCGACGTCCACACCGAGCACCCGGCCCGACGGACCGGCCGGATCGGGCTTCGGCGGCACCTTGAGGTGCGCCGGCCAGCCACCGGACAGGTCGATCTCCGTCGTCTCGTTCGAGACCGGCGGGAACCCCTGACTCAGGTCGATCTCGGTGGTCGGATGGTGCGCCGGCTGACCGGTGGGCGGCCGCGGGCGGGCCGGCGGGACCGCCGGCAGCTCGCGCCGCCGGCTCCCGACCGGACCGGTGTCCTCGGGGTTGTACTCGGAACCGTTGTCCTCGGTCGTCGGCACGGTGCTCACCTTCCCGTGGCGGCCGCAACCGCCTGCTCGCCCGCCTGCAGCGCTGCGGGGATCCCCGCAGCGTCGGTGCCGCCCCCCTGGGCGACGTCGGCCTTTCCGCCACCCCGGCCCCCGACGGGACCCGCCGCGGCCTTCAACACGTCGTTGGCCGACAGCCCCTGCGCCAGGGCCGCCGGGTTGAGCGCCGCGACGAGAGCTACCTTGCCACCGGACTCCGACGCCAGCAGCACGACCGCCGGGCGCTCGCCCAGCCGGCCCCGGACGTCGAGGGCCAGGGTGCGCAGGTCGCCGCCCGCCAGACCGGCAGGCGCGCCGGTGACGACGGCGACCCCGCCGACGTCGCGCGCCCCGCCGGCCAGCTGCCCGGCGGCGGCGAGGGTCTGCTGACCGCGCAGCTCCGCCAGCTCCCGGTCGACGTCGCGCAGCCGCGAGAGCATGCCGCCGACCCGCTCGACCAGCCCGTCCTGCGGGGTCTTCAGCAGCTCGGCCAGCTGGCGGACCAGGTCGCGCTCGCGGGCCAGGTAGCGGAAGCCCTCCAGGCCGACGACGGCCTCGACGCGGCGCGACCCGGAGCCGACCGACGACTCGCCGGTCATCGCCAGCGTGCCGATCTGCGCGCTGCCCCTGACGTGCGTGCCACCGCAGAGCTCGCGCGACCACGGGCCGCCGATCTCCACGACACGGACCTGCTCGCCGTAGGTCTCGCCGAACAGCGCCAGGGCGCCGAACGCGCGGGCCTCGGGCAGCGTCATCCACGATGCGGACACCGCGTGGTCCGCGCGGACGGCGGCGTTGGCGACGTCCTCGATGTCGGTGCGCTGCTGGGCGCTCAGCGCGCCCTGCCAGGCGAAGTCCAGCCGCAGGTAGCCCGGGCGGTTGTAGGAACCCGACTGCAGCGCCTGCGGGCCGAGCACCTGGCGCAGCGCACCGTGCACCACGTGGGTGCCCGAGTGCGCCTGGCAGGCCGACAGCCGCCACTCGCGGTCCACCTCGGCGGTCAGCTCGGCGCCCTCGGTCAGCTCGCCCTCGAGGACGCGCACCTGGTGGGCGAGCAGGCCCTTGACCGGGCGCTGGACGTCGATGACCTCGGCGCGACCGCCGTCCCAGGTCAGGATGCCGGCGTCGGCGACCTGGCCACCGGACTCCGCGTAGAAGGGCGTGCGGTCCAGGACCACGCGGGTGATCTCGCCGGGGCCGACCGGCCGCGGCGCAGCGTCGTCGTCCCCGTCGACGACGATGCCCAGCACCCGGGAGTCGGTCCGCAGCGCCTCGTAGGCCTGCCAGTCGGTGGGCCCGTGCTCGGCCAGCAGCCGCCGGTAGGCCAGGACGTCCACCGAGCCGGTGCGCTTGGCGCGCGCGTCGGCGCGGGCCCGGTCGCGCTGCTCCGTCATGAGCGTGCGGAACCCGGCCTCGTCGACGGTCACGCCCTGCTCGGCGGCCATCTCGAGGGTGACGTCGATCGGGAAGCCGAACGTGTCGTGCAGGCTGAACGCCTGGTCGCCCGAGAGGGACGGCGTCCCGGCCTTCTTCGCCTGGGCGACCGCGGTGTCGAACAGCGCCGTCCCGGACGTGAGGGTGCGGCGGAAGGCTTCCTCCTCGGCGTAGGCCACCGACGAGATGCGGGCGAAGTCGGTGGCCAGCTCGGGATAGCTGGCGCTCATCGCGTCGCGGGAGACCGGCAGCAGCTCGGGCAGGGTGGCGTCCTCGACCCCGAGGAGCTTCATCGAGCGGACGGCGCGGCGCAGCAGCCGGCGCAGGATGTAGCCGCGGCCCTCGTTGCCGGGCGTGACGCCGTCGCCGATGAGCATGAGACCGCTGCGCACGTGGTCGGCGACCACGCGCAGGCGGACATCGGCCTCGCGGTCCTTCCCGTAGGTGACGCCCGCGAGCTCGGCGGCCCGCCGCAGCACCGGCGCCACCTCGTCGATCTCGTACATGTTGTCGACGCCCTGCAGCAGGAAGGCCACCCGCTCCAGGCCCATGCCGGTGTCGATGTTCTTGTTGGGCAGCTCACCGAGGACGGTGAACTCCTCCTTGCTGCGTACGTCGGTCAGCTCGTACTGCATGAAGACGAGGTTCCAGATCTCCAGGAACCGGTCGCCGCCGGTGTCCACCAGCGGGCCGCCCTCGGGGCCGAAGTCCGGGCCGCGGTCGTAGAAGATCTCCGAGCAGGGGCCACCGGGGCCGGCCGCCCCGGTGTGCCAGTAGTTGTCCTTCTTGCCCAGCCGCTGGATGCGCTCGACCGGCAGTCCCGCGATGCGGTGCCACGCCTCGGCGGCCTCGTCGTCGTCCAGGTAGACCGTCACCCAGATCCGGTCGGTGTCTAAGCCCAGACCGACGTCCTCGATCGACACGGTGAGCAGCTCCCAGGCGTGCTGGATGGCGCCTTCCTTGAAGTAGTCGCCGAAGGAGAAGTTGCCGTTCATCTGGAAGAACGTGCCGTGGCGGGTGGTCTTGCCCACCTCCTCGATGTCGAGGGTGCGCACGCACTTCTGCACGCTGGTGGCCCGTGCGAACGGCGCGGGCTGGCGGCCGCTCAGGTACGGGATGAACGGCACCATGCCGGCCACGGTGAACAGCAGCGAGGGGTCCGGGGACACCAGCGACGCGCTGGGGACGACGGTGTGGCCGCGCGTGGCGAAGTGCTCCAGGAAGCGGCGGCGGATCTCGGCGGTCTGCATCAGGTCTTCTCAGGTCGGCGGACGGTTGCCGGGCCGGGACGGAGCCCCGGACCGGGGAGATCAATCGGCGCTGTGCGCCCCGCGGCCGGGCAGCTGCACCTGGTCGCCGGTCGGCAGCGGGGAGTCCAGCCCCGTGCCGGCACGCAGCTCCTGCTCGCGCTCGGCCATCGCGTCGCGCACGTCGGCCCCGAAGTCACCGATGGCGTCGGCCAGGTCGCGCAGCCCGTCGGCGATCGAGGCGCCGATGCCCGCGGGGGTCATCTTCTCGGCGGCCCGGCCCAGCTTGCGGACGACGAGCGCACCGATGGTGATGCCCATGGCGAGCCAGAACAGCCGGCGCATCAGGCGCTCCGTCGCGTGGCACGACGGGCGCGGCGCGCCTCCCTGTCCCGGTGCGCGGCGTCGGCGAGCGCCTCGCCCTCGCGCTTCTTCCGGGTCGCGCTGCGCACGCCGTAGGAGAAGGCGGCGACCTTGATCAGCGGGCTGCCGAGGGTGGCGGCCACGACGCTGGTCAGGGCGGCGACGTTGTTGGAGACGTTCGCGGCGTTGCCGGTGATGTCGTCGACCCGCTCGAGGTTGCTGTTCACGTGGGTCACCGTGGTGCTGGCCTGGCTCAGGATCGGCGCGCTCTGCTCGCGCACCTGCCGGATGGTCAGCGTGGTCTCGTCGAGCGTGCGACCGAGCTTGAGCAGCGGGACGGCGACCAGCACCACCAGCAGCACCAACGCACCGGCTGCCACCAGCCCGGCGATCTCTCCTGCGGACACACGTGCTCCTCGTCTGGGGGTCTCGGCGGCCGGTCGCTCGCCCGGCGCCGCCGGGTGCTCCCGGCTCCGCCCGGAGTGGTCACAGTAGTCGCGGGGGCCGGTCGACCGTTCCGCGTCCCCGCTCCTCATCGGCGGTTCCCTCAGCGGCTGCGCCGGAGGATCGCCCGGAGCTTGACCAGCCGCTCCCCCAGCCGCGCCTCGGCGCCCCGGCCGGTGGGCCGGTAGTAGTCCCTCCCGACGAGCGCGTCCGGCGGGTACTGCTGCGGGACCACGCCGTCGGGATGGCTGTGCGGGTACACGTAGGTCTGGGCGTGCCCGAGCTTCTTCGCCCCGGCGTAGTGCCCGTCCCGCAGGCCCGGCGGCACCGGCCCGGCCAGCCCCGCGCGCACGTCGGCCACCGACTCCCCCATGGCCTTGGTGACGGCGTCGGACTTCGGCGCGGTGGCCAGGTGGACGACGGCCTGGGCGAGCGGGAAGTGCCCTTCGGGCATGCCGATGAAGGCGACGGCGTCGGCGGCCGCGACGGCGGTCAGCAGCGCGGTCGGGTCCGCCATGCCGATGTCCTCGCTGGCGGAGATGACCAGCCGTCGGGCGATGAAGCGGGGGTCCTCCCCCGCCTCCACCATGCGGGCCAGGTAGTGCATCGCGGCGTCGACGTCACTGCCCCGGATGCTCTTGATCAGGGCGCTGGCGACGTCGTAGTGCTGGTCGCCCTGCCGGTCGTAGCGCACCGCGGCCTGGGCGACGGCGGTCTCCAGCGTGGCCAGGTCGATCTCCGTCGCGCCCACCGCCTGCGCGGCCCCGGCGGCGGACTCCAGCGCGGTCAGCGCCTTGCGGCCGTCCCCGCCGGCGATGCGGACCAGGTGCGCTTGCGCCTCGGCCTGCAGCGTGACGGCGCCGTCGAGGCCCCGGTCGCTGGCGAGCGCCCGGTCCAGCAGCGTCCGCACGTCGTCGTCCTCGAGCGGCTGGAGGGCCAGCACCAGGCTGCGGGACAGCAGCGGGCTGACCACGGAGAAGAAGGGATTCTCGGTGGTGGCGGCGATCAGGCTGACGATCCGGTCCTCGACCGCGGACAGCAGGCTGTCCTGCTGGGTCTTGGAGAAGCGGTGCACCTCGTCGATGAACAGCACCGTGCGACGGCTGGAGAAGGTGAGCTCGCGCTTGGCGTCCTGGATGACCGCGCGGACCTCCTTGACACCGGAGTCGAGCGCCGAGAGCTGCACGAACCGGCGCTTGGTGGCCAGCGAGATGACGTGGGCGAGGGTGGTCTTGCCGGTGCCGGGCGGGCCGTAGAGCACCAGCGACATCGGCTCGTCGGACTCCACCAGCCGGCGCAGCGGCGCGCGCGGGCCCAGCAGGTGCTGCTGGCCGACGACCTCGTCCAGCGCCCGCGGGCGCATCCGGACCGCCAGCGGCGCGCCCGGGTCGACCGCCGGGGTGCCGTCCTCGCCCGGCGCCGGGTCGAACAGGGTGCTCACGGTTTCCGACGCTACCCGCGGGGCAGGACACCCCTCGTGCAGCGACGCATCGGGAACACGACGGTCAGCGCCCTCGGGCTGGGAGCGATGCCGCTCTCCACCAAGAAGCCCCGGCCCACCCGGGAAGAGGCCATCGGAGTCGTGCACGCCGCCCTCGACGCGGGGGTGACGCTGGTCGACACCGCCGACGCCTACTCCAGGGACGAGGCGGAGTTCGGGCACAACGAAGAGCTCGTCGCCGAGGCGCTCGCTGCCTACGGCCCCGGCGCGGCCGACGTGCTGGTCGCGACCAAGGGCGGGCACACCCGCTCGGGCACCGACTGGGGCCTGGACGGCTCCCCCGCCTACCTGCGCCGCGCGTGCGAGGCCTCGCTGCGCCGGCTGGGCGTGGACGCCATCGGCCTGTACCAGTTCCACCGCCCCGACCCGGCCACGCCGTGGGAGGACTCGATGGGCGCGCTCCGGCAGCTCGCCGACGACGGGCTGGTGGGGATGGTCGGCGTCTCCAACGCCGACATCGCGCAGATCGACGCCGCCCGGGCGATCGTCGGCGACGCCTTCGTCAGCGTGCAGAACCAGTTCTCCCCCGGCTGGCGGTCGTCTGCCGACGAGCTGGCGCACTGCGCCGCGCACGGGCTGGCCTTCCTGCCGTGGAGCCCGTTCGGCGGCGTCGGTGCTGCCGGTTCGCTCGGCACGACCGCGCCGGCGTTCGCTGAGGTGGCCGCCGAGCTCGACGTCTCGGTCTACCGCGTGACGCTGGCCTGGCACCTCGCGCAGGCCGACGTCGTCGTCCCCATCCCGGGGGCCTCGCGGGCCGCGTCGATCCAGGACTCCGCCGCCGCTGCCGAGGTGCGGCTGAGTCCCGAGCAGCTGGCCCGGCTCGACACCGCCTGACCGTCCGCCTCCCCGCGCGCCCCCCTCCCCCTGCCCCCTGCCGAGCCGCCGAGCCGCCGAGACGGCAGTTGTCGTCGCCGACACGCGCAGACGCGCCGGCGGGGACGACCACAACTCCCGCCTCGGCGCGTCCACAGACAGGACCGGCGTCCACCGATCCCGCCACGGGGCGCTGCGGACCCCCGGACGCCGGGATCGTGCACGGCGTGACGAGATACCTGCTCCCGCCGACCTACAACTTCGCGGCGGCGGAGGTCGCCGAGCTGACCCGCGCCCAGCTCCGCGCCGACGGCGTGCGGGTCACCCGCGGCGCGTACGCGTCACGCGGCGTGGAGCTGAGCCTCCCAGTTGCCGTCCGCGCTGCCCTCTACGTGCTGCCCGAGACCTGCGCCGCCTCGCACCGCACCGCCGCCGCGCTGCTGGGGGCGCCGGTCCACAGCGGGTGGCCGATGACGTTCACCGTGCCTCCGGGCGTCCACCGCCCTCGACGAGCAGGCCTGCGCTTCCACATCCGACCACTGGACGACGGCGACCGGGCACGTGTCGCGGAGCTGCCCGTCACCTCGGGGCCGCGGACGTTCCTGGACCTGGCCGGCGAGCTCCCGTCCGACGAGCTGGTCGCGGTCGGGGATGCGCTCTACCGGCACGACCACCTCGACGCGGCATCGCTGGACGCCCACCTGGCGGGGTGCACCGGCGTGCGCGGGGTGGTCCGGGCACGGCAGTGTGCGCCGCTGCTGACGCCCCTGGCGGCGTCCCGGCCGGAGAGCCTGCTCCGCTACTGGCTCGTCGACAGCGATCTGCCCGACCCGACGGTCCAGGTGCCTGTCCGGGATGCCCACGGCCGGGAGGTCGCGCACGCCGACCTCGGCTACGAGCGCTGGAAGGTCGCCATCGAGTACGAGGGCCGCCAGCACGCCGACCGCGAGCAGTTCGGCCGCGACCTGGTCCGCTACTCGCTGATGGGGAGCACCGGCTGGCTGGTGCTCAGGTTCGGGGAGCGCGACCTGTCCGCCCGGTCGCGAGTGCTGGCTCGTGTGGCGGGCGCCCTCCGCAGCCGCGGCGTTCGCTGGTGACACCCGCGCGAGAGGGCAGTTGTCGGCGCCGACGCGCGCAGACACGCCGGTGGGCGCGACGACAACTGCCCTGTCGCCGACGTGGGCGGGGCGGACAGCAGCGGGGCGGGCAAAGGCGGGGCGGGTGGCGCAAGGGGGCGTCAGCGGCCGAGGACGTCCTTCAGGGCCGCGAGGACGAGGGCGACGCGGTCGGGTGCGGCGTTGGGGCCCATGAGGCCGATCCGCCACACCGACGACGCGAAGGCTCCCGCGCCGGCACCGATCTCCAGGTCGTAGCGCTCCAGCAGCTCGGCCCGCACGGCGGCGGCGTCCACGCCCTCGGGCACCCGGACCGTGGTGAGCTCGGGCAGCCGGGAGCCCTCGGCGGCGAACAGCTCCAGCCCCAGCTCGGCCAGCCCCTCGTGCAGCAGCCGGCCGGCCTCGGCATGCCGGGCGTGCACGGCGTCCAGGCCCTCCTCCAGGATCCGGCCCAGGCCAGCGTGCAGCGAGACGACCATGCCGGTGGGCGCGGTGTGGTGGTAGGTACGGCCCGACCCGGCCGCCTCTCCCGCATACCCGCCGAGCAGCCCGAGGTCGAGGTACCAGCTCTGCGGCTTCTCGATCCGCCGCTCCCACGCCCGGTCGGAGATGGTGAACGGCGCCAGACCTGGCGGGACGCCGAGGCACTTCTGCGACCCCGAGTAGGCGAGGTCCACGCCCCACTCGTCCAGCCGCACCGGGATGCCACCGAGCGAGGTCACGCAATCGGCCAGCAGCAGCGCGTCGCCCTTGCCGGCGGCGAGCAGCTCGAGGTCCGACAGCACGCCGGTCGAGGTCTCCGCGTGCACCGCGGCGATCAGCTTCGGCGACGGGTGGGCGGCCAGCACGCGCTCGGCGTCGACCGGTGTGCCCCACTCGTGCTCCACTGCCACGACCTCGGCGCCGCAGCGCGAGGCCACCTCCACCATGCGCTGCCCGAACAATCCGTTCACCGCGACGACGACGACGTCGCCCGGCCCCACGGTGTTGACGAAGGCCGCCTCCATGCCCGCCGAACCGGTCGCCGAGAGCGGCAGCGTGCGACGGTTCGCCGTCCCGAAGACCAGCCGAAGCCGCTCGGAGGTCTCGTCGAGCACCTGGAGGAACAGCGGGTCCAGGTGGCCGAGCAGGGGGAAGCCGAGCGCGGCCTGCGCCTCCGGGTACGGGTTGGACGGGCCGGGTCCGAGCAGGGTGCGGGCGCGCAGCGTCATGGCGGGCGCTCCTACTGCTCGCCCGCGTCGGTCGCCCCGGGCCCGGCGGGCGGCGCCGGCTCCGCGGGCTTGGCGTCGATGCCCGCCTCGGTGCGCTGGACCGCGGTGATCGGGGTCGGCGCGCCCGTGAGCGGGTCGAACCCGGCGCCGGTCTTCGGGAAGGCGATCACGTCGCGCAGCGAGTTCGCGCCGGCGAGGAGCATGACTACCCGGTCCCAGCCGAACGCGATGCCGCCGTGCGGCGGCGGCCCGAAGGAGAAGGCGTCGAGCAGGAAGCCGAACTTCTCCTGCGCCTCCTCGGACCCGATGCCCATGAGGTCGAACACGCGCTGCTGCACGTCCTTGCGGTGGATACGGATCGACCCACCGCCGATCTCGTTGCCGTTGCAGACGATGTCGTAGGCGTAGGCGAGCGCGGCGCCGGGGTCGGACTCGAAGCTGTCGATCCACTCCGGCTTCGGCGAGGTGAACGCGTGGTGCACCGCCGTCCACGCACCCCCGCCGACGGCGACGTCACCGTTCTCGCCGGCCGGCTCGAACAGGGGCGCGTCCACGACCCAGACGAACTCCCAGCGGCTCTCGTCGATGAGCCCGCAGCGCGCGCCGATCTCCAGCCGTGCCGCGGCGAGCAGGCCGCGGGCCGAGGACGCCTCCCCCGCCGCGAAGAACACGCAGTCGCCGGGGGTGGCACCGACGTGGGCACCGAGGCCGGCGAGCTCGGACTCCGACAGGTTCTTCGCGACCGGCCCGGTGAGCGAGCCGTCCTCCTGGACCAGCACGTAGGCCAGCCCGCGGTGACCCCGCTGCTTGGCGAAGTCCTGCCAGGCGTCGAGCTGCCTGCGGGCCTGCGAGGCACCCCCCGGCATGACGACCGCGCCGACGTAGGGCGCCTGGAACACGCGGAAGGGCGTGTTCGCGAAGTACTCGGTGCACTCGACCAGCTCGCACCCGAAGCGCAGGTCCGGCTTGTCGTTGCCGTAGCGGCGCATGGACTCGGCGTAGGTCAGGCGCGGGATCGGGAGCGGGATCTCGACGCCCACGAGCGCCCAGAGGGCGGCCACGATCCGCTCGCCGATCGCGATGACGTCGTCCTGCTCGACGAAGCTCATCTCGATGTCGAGCTGGGTGAACTCCGGCTGCCGGTCGGCGCGGAAGTCCTCGTCGCGGTAGCAGCGGGCGATCTGGTAGTAGCGCTCCATGCCACCGACCATCAGCAGCTGCTTGAACAGCTGAGGGGACTGCGGCAGCGCGTACCAGTTGCCGGGCTGCAGGCGCACGGGCACCAGGAAGTCGCGGGCGCCCTCAGGGGTGGACCGGGTGAGGGTCGGCGTCTCGATCTCGAGGAAGCCCTCGTCGTGCAGCACGTCGCGCGCCGCCCGGTTCACCTCGCTGCGCAACCGCATGGCGGCGGCCGGTCCGCTCCGGCGCAGGTCGAGGTAGCGGTGGCGCAGCCGGGACTCCTCGCCGACCTCGACGTGGTCGTCGATGGGGAAGGGCAGCGGGTCGGACGTGCTGAGCACCTCGACGCCGGCAGCCGCCACCTCGATCTCGCCGGTGGGCAGCTCCGGGTTCTCGTTGCCCTCCGGGCGACGGCGCAC
>JBBSKB010000079.1:0-16535 GCA_038256725.1 Mycobacteriales bacterium
CCGGTCACCGGGACCCGGCTGCCGGCGCGCCCAGCAGCTCGCGGTAGACGGCGGCCATGCGGCGGCCGGCGCCCGCCTCGTCCGGCCACTGCGACGCCTGCCGACGGCCGGCCTCGGCGAGGGCGGCGGCGTGCGCCGGGTCGGTGAGCACGCGCACCAGCGCGTCGGCGAGCGCGGCCGCGTCGCCGACGGGCACCAGGTTGGCCCCCTCCCCCACCAGCTCGGGGATCCCCCCGGCGCGGGTCGAGACCAGCGGCGTGCCGGCGCGCAGCGCCTCCTGGGCGGTGAAGGGGCTGCCCTCCCACCGCGAGGGGAGCACGCACACGTCGGCCGCACCGAGCAGGTCGGCGATGTCGCTCCGCCGCCCGAGCAGCACGACCGGCAACCGCTCGGCGGCGATCCGGGCGGCGAGCTCGTCCTGCAGCGGCCCGTCGCCGGCGATCGCGAACAGCGGCGCGGACTCCCGCCCCGCCCACCGGCCGACCGCGTCGAGCAGCACGTCGTAGCCCTTCTGCGGGTGCAACCGGCCCACCGCCACCACCAGCGGGCGGCCGTCGGGGACGCCGAGCTCGGCGCGCACCTCCGCGCGGCCGCGCTGCGCGGGTGCCAGCGGCGGGGCCAGCGCCGGGGCCACGCGCACGTCCGGGGCGCCGGCCCGGCGGGCGTTGGCGGCCAGGTCGCTGGAGACGGCGAGCACCAGGTCCGCACCGCGCACGGTCAGCCGCTCCAGAGCCTGGAGGACGCCGCGCAACCGGCCGCCACCCTCCTGCAGGGCGTTGTGCAGGGTGAGGACCAGCGGCGGCCGGGGCCCCGCGGCCAGACGGCGTGCCGCCGCCGCCACGAGCCCGGCGCGCAGCCCGTGGGCGTGCACCAGGTCGGCACCCGCGAGCGCCCGCCGCAGCTGCAGGACGGCGCGGGCATCGGCGAGCGGCGCCAGACCTCCGGAGATCCCGACGGGGGTGAAGTCCGCGCCCGTCGTGGTGAAGCCGAAGAGCTCCTCGGTGGCCGGGGCGCCGCACACGCCCACGTCGGCGCCGGCCTCGCGGAGCACCGGGAGCAGCGCGCGGACGTGGGTGCCGACGCCGCCGGCGCTGGTGGCCAGCACCTCGACGACCCGGCGACCCGCGAGCGGGCGCTCAGCCACGGTGCACCTCCTGCCGGTCGGGCGCGCGCAGGGCGCGGAACGCGGCGGTCAGCGGGCCGCGCGCGGCCCCCATCATGACGGCCATGAAGTCGACGAGCACGAGCGCTCCGGCGAGCACACCGACGCCGGCCGCTCCGAGGACCCCCTCGTCGGGCACCGGGTCCGCACCGAGGACCCGGGAGAGGCCGAGCCCGGCGGCCGCCGCCGCCGCCGCGGCGACGAGCGCCGTCGCCCCGATGCGGGGCAGCCCGCCGAGCGACCCCTCGGGAGCCGACCGGGCGACCACGACGAGCAGCGCCAGGCCGGCGACGGTGACGCCGAGGGTGTGCCCGGCGCCGAGCGCTGCGGCCCGGTCACCGGCCGGCAGCGCGGCGGCGAGGACGACGTCGGCGACGACCGCGACCAGCCAGCCGCCGACCACGCATACGGTCGGCGCCCGCCACTGCCCGCGGGCGTACAGCGCGCGGGTGAGGACGGCGACCAGCCCGTAGCCGACCAGCCCGGGGGCGAAGGCGATCGTGGTGTCCCGCAGGGCGCCGACGGTGGCATCGGGACCCGAGCTCAGGAAGATCCGCGCCATCGGGCCGGCCACCGCGATCAGCGCCGCGGCGGCGCCCGCCGAAGCGGCGACGACGAGCGCGGTGACCGGGGCCAGCGCGCGGGCGTACCCGGCGTCGTCGCCGATCTCGGCCCGCTCGGACAGCCCGGGGTAGGCCGAGGTCGCCAGCGGCACGGCCAGCGCGGCCCACGGGACGAGGAAGAGCGTGAGGGCGGCACCGTAGACGACCAGGCTGCCGTCGAGCGCGTCGCCGCCGGTGAGGCGGATCGCGACGAACGCGACCAGTTGCTGACCGGCCAGGGTGAGCACACCCGCGACGGCCAGCCGGCGCACCCGCGGCGCGGCGCCGACCGGGAAGCGCAGCGACGGCCGCAGGCCCAGGCCGAGCCGGCGCAGCGGGACCAGCAGGCTCAGGCTCAGCGCCACCACGCCCACCGTCGTCCCCACGCCGAGGACGAGCTCGGCCGACCGGGACAGGCCGGCGACGTCGCGACTGCCGCCCATGCCCGCGAACAGCAGGTAGGCCGAGGCCACCACCACGCTGGAGAGCAGTGGGGCGACGGCGGGGGCGGCGAAGTGCCGGTGCGCCTGGAGCACGCCGGCGAGCACGATGCCGATGCCGTAGAGGACCACCTGGGGTGCGAAGACGAGCAGCAGCCGGGCAGCGAGGTCGACCTCCACCTGCTCGCCGGGGCTGAGCACCCGGGCGATCGGTCCGGCGAACACGGCGATGAGCAGCGCCAGCGGCGTCAGCACCAGCAGGGTCCAGCCCAGCAGCGCCGAGGCCGTGCGGCGCACCTGCTCCCGGTCCCCGATCGCGATGCCGCCGGCGAGCATCGGCACGACGAGGCTCGCGAGCGCGCCTCCGGCCACGACCTCGAAGACGATGTTGGGGACGGTGTTGGCCGCCTGGTACGTGTCGCCGGTGCTGCCGGCGCCCACCGCATTGGTGAAGACCAGCTGCCGCCCGAAGCCGGCCACGCGGGCCAGCAGGGTGAGGACGGCGATCAGCGCCGCCGCCCCGGCGACCCCCTGGGCGACCGTGCGGCGGGTCACGACGTCCGGCGGCCGAGCCGGTCCAGGTCGCGCAGGCCCGGGGTGGCCTCGATGACGCGCGTGAAACTGACCTTCTCGCTGGCCAGCGTCAGCGCGGTGATCGCGCCGAGCAGGCCCGCCCGGCGTCCACGGGAGGGGATGACGGCCAGCCGCAGGCCGAGCAGCGCACCGAGCGCGTTCGCCCCGCTGTCGCCGAGCATCACCCGCTCACCCAGGTCGTCGGGGAGGACGGCGAGAGTGGCGCCGAGCGGGCCGGCGACCAGGCCGCCTCCCGGGCCGCCGACCGTGGCAGTGGCCGCGAGGACGCCGACCTTGGCGGCACGGCCGGGGCGCAGGTCGAGCAGGTTGACCAGGTTCGCGGTCCCCGCGACCAGACCGGTGGTGAGGACGGCGTCGGCCACGGCGCGCGGACCGCGTCCGCGGGTGGTGAGCAGCGCGGCCACCGCGCCGGCGGCGCCGATGCCGGCAACCTTGACCGCGCCCGCGGAGACCCGTCCGGCGCGCAGCGCTCGCAGGTGGCCGGCGAGCCCCTTGTCGCGGGCCTGCTCCGGCCGGGCGCCGGCGAGGTCGTCGTAGCCGCCGACCAGACCGGAGACGCCGCCGACCACGAGGGTGGCGGCGCGCAGCCCGGCCGGCGCCCCGAGCACGCCGCTCGCGGTGGCGGCCACGGCGAGCGCCGGGCCGCCGAGCAGGGTGACCGGCCGACCGGCGTAGTTGGTGCGCCGCCAGGTGGCTCCCGCCTCCGCGGCGGACAGGGCGTTCGCGGCGGCGAGCGCGGCCCGGCCGGCCGCGGCGCCGGCGAGCACGAGCCCGACCCGGCTGCGGGCCGAGGGCCGCGTCGTCACGGGGTGCCGGACCGGACCGGCGGGACCGGCTGGGTGTCCTCGCCGGTCCCGTAGGCACCCGAGGTGCCCTCCGTCTCGGCGCGGAGCGCCAGCACGGTGCTGATCCGGCCGGCCGCGGAGCCGATGTTGTCCACGGTGGAGACGGCGGCCGACGTGCCGACATCGTCGCGCACGGCGCCGATCAGGCCGTCCTCGCGGGCCGCGGCGGCGTCGCCGGCGACGACCACGCCCGACCCCGCGGCGTCCAGCGCGGTGAGCAGCTCGATCAAGGTCTCGTTCCGCTCGTCGGCCTGCACGCCGGTGAACTCGCCGGCGGTGAGCACGAGGGCGATGTTGGCCGGGCTCACCGACTCGCTGTCGGTCGTCAGCACCTCGAGCGCGGGCAGCCCGGCGAGCACCGACGACGTGGCAACGGTGTCGGGGGCGACCCCGCCCGGCGGCACCATCAGCACCTGGGCCAGGAGGGATCCGATCAGCTGCCCGGCGTCGTCGACGTCGGGCAGGGTGATGCCGGCGGGCAGTCCGGAGCCGGTGGCGTAGCTGAGCAGGCTCGACTCCGACGAGGGGTCGGTGTAGGCCGGGGTCAGCGAGATCTGCCCGGTGACGTTCCCGCCGGCCTGGGTGATCAGCGCGCTGACCTCCTCGACGTCGTCGGCGTCCACCTTCGCGCTGGCGACGACGAGCAGCACGCCGGTGTCGGCCAGGGCGCCGTCGACGAGGGCCGGGGCGAGCGCGGTCTCGAACTCGTCGGAGTCGTCCAGGTCGCTCTGCAGGGTCCGGGTCGAGTCCTCCAGCGCCCGCTTGTCCTGCTCGAGGGCGTCCACCTGGGTCTCCAGACGGTCGAGGATCGGCCCGTTGAGCTGTGTGGTCCCGATGACGATCCCGAGCGCGATCGCCAGGAAGACGGCGATCAGGGAGACCAGGTGGTAGCGGAAGTCGATCACGAGAAGAGGTTCTCCAGCCAGAACACGAAGCTGTTCCATTGGTCGAGCAGCAGATCGAGGTAGACCCGTCCGGCCGAGGACACCGCGAGGGTCGAGCCGATGGCGACGAAGGCGGCGAGCACGAGGACCACCAGCGCCGCGGTGGAGATGCGGCTGCGGTAGAGGCGGCTGACGCCCTTGGCGTCGACCAGCTTGCCGCCCAGTCGCAGCCGGGTCAGGAAGGTGGAGGCCATGCCGCCGCGTCCCTTGTCCAGGAACTCCACCAGGGTGGCGTGCGTGCCGACTGCGACGATGAGCTTGGCGCCCTTCTCGTCGGCCAGCAGCATCGCGATGTCCTCGCTGGTGGCGGCGGCCGGGAAGGTGATGGCGTCGACGCCGAGCTCCTGCACCCGGGGCAGGCCCGGAGCACGCCCGTCGGGGTAGGCGTGCACGACGACTTCGGCCCCGGAGGTGAGCGAGGAGTCGCTCACCGAGTCCATGTCGCCGATGATCATCTCGGGCTGGTAACCGGCCTCGATCAGCGCGTCGGCGCCGCCGTCGACACCGATGAGGACCGGCCGGTAGTCCCGGATGTAGGACCGCAGCGCGTGCAGGTCCTCCTTGTAGTCGTAGCCCCGGACGACGATGAGCACGTGCCGGCCGTCGATCGGCGTGGTGACGTCGGGGACGCCGACGCCGTCGAGGAGGAGCGCGCGCTCGCGCTTCATGTACTCCATCGTGTTGGCGGCGAACGCCTCGAGCTGGGTCGACAGCCCCGCCCGCGCCTCCGCCATGGAGGCGGTGATGCGCTCGGTGTCCTGGGCGACGCCCTCGGCGACGACGGTGCCGCCCTCGGTCAGCAGCTGCCCCTCGTGCAGGCGCACCCGGGCGCCCTCCTTGAGGGCGGCGAACACGTCGCGCCCCACGCCGTCGAGCAGCGGGATGCCGGCGTTCACCAGGATCTCGGGGCCGAGGTTGGGATAGCGGCCGGAGATGCTGGGCGCGGCGTTGACGACGGCGGCGACCTTGCAGCCCACGAGGGCATCGGCACTGACCCGGTCGATGTCGACGTGGTCGATGACTGCGATGTCACCGGGGCGCAACCGCTTGGTCAGGTTCTTGGTGCGGCGGTCCAGCCGGACGGTGCCACTGACCCCGGGGCCCGACTCCTGTGCCCGGCGACGTCCGAGAGTGCCGATGCGCATGACCTGCATGCTTTCACGGCTGGCCGACTCGCCGTTCCACCGACGCGCGAGCGCGACCTGACAGTCACGCAGAGTGTGCGACACCACGGGTGGCGCGACACGCCAGCGGCGCCCGCGTCGGTGGTCACGAGGGATCGTTACCGACTCGTGACTAGCGTTGCGCCCGTGACTGGAGTGGCCCGCGCAGTGCCCCGTACCGACCCTCTTCCCCCCGTGCCGGCGGCCCCGGCGACCGAACGTCCGCCCTCGGTCCCCTCGCCGCTGATCAGGGCGTTCCCCACCGTTCCCCCGCCTCCCGCTTCTCCCGCCGGGGGGACGACGAGGGGTCCGGAGCCGACCGGACCGGCGTCCGGCGCACCGGACGCCGCGGACGCGGTCGCCCCGGCGCGCGAGGGTGACCAGGACGCCACCCACCCTGCCGCCCGCGCGCCGGGTCGACGTGAGCAGCGTTACCAGGAGACACGGGCGCGGATCGTCGACGCGGCCGCCGAGCTGTTCGCCGAACGTGGCTTCGACGCGGTCAGCGTGGTCGAGATCGCCAAGCGCGCGGGCGTGGTGGAGAAGACCGTGTTCAACCACTTCCCCATGAAGGAGGGACTGGTCTTCGACGCCGATCCGCCGATGCGCGAGGCGCTGCTCGACGCGGTGCGCACCCGCCCCTCCGGGGAGTCCGTGTCGGCGGCGGCCGGCAGCTTCGTCGTCGCGGCGGTGGGGCTGCTCGGCGCGCCGGAGGCGGCCGAGGGCGTCGCCCGGATGGCGCGGGTCATCCGCAGCAGCCGGACGCTGCAGGTGCGTGAGCGGGAGATCCTGGGCGAGCTGACCGACGCGCTGGCGGGGCTGATCGCCGAGGAGACGCGGGCGTGGCCGGGGCAGGTCGAGCCGTGGCTGGCGGCGCACGCAGTCCTGGGGCTGTACGCGTCGTTGCTGGATCTGGCACGCGACCGGGTGCTGGCCGGCGTCACCGGGCCGGAGCTCTCCGGTGAGCTGCGCCGCCAGGGCCGCCGCGGCCTCGCGCTCCTGCAGTTCGGCCTCGCCGGCTACGCCAAGCGGAGGTAGTGATCCGCGAGGGCGGACCCGAAGGGTCCCCCTCGCGACTCACTGGAGCCGCCCCGCGAGGCGGCCCGACGAGCGGGGCCCCGGAGGGTTCCCCGAGGACGGCCGGGGTCGGCTCAGCGCAGCGGGGGGACGGCTCCTGGCCGCGGTGCGATCCGGACGATCACAGCTGCAGGGCCTTGAGCAGCTGTGCGGCGCGGTCGCCGGGAACGTCGGGGTTCCGGGTGAACAGCGCGACGGCGACCATGTACTCGTCGTCCCCGGCCCAGCCGCGGCCCTCGTCGCAGAGCCGGCGGATGTGGTCGCGCACCTTCGGTTCGCTGCTGTACGTGCCGTAGTCCAGGCCCATGGCGAGGAAGTTGGCCACGCGGTAACCGGCGTCCTCCGCCGTGCGCACGGTGGTCACCGGGTCGGAGTAGCTGGCGACGGCGGCGATCACGTTGTCGTAGCCGGACTTGAGCAGCTGCAGCACGAGGTCGTTGCCGTGCACCCCGCCCCACAGCTCGGGCATGAGGAGGTCGCGGTCGGGCGCCGGGATGTAGGGCGGATTGGAGATCACCGTGGCGATCTGCGGGCCGCCGGAGGCGTCGGCCTGATCGAAGAAGTCGCCCAGCTCGACGGTGTAGCGGTCGTCGACGCCGCGGCCCCGGATGTTCTCCCGGGCCTTCTCCACCGACGGGGCGCTGATGTCGAAGCCGCGCACCCGCAGGCCCGGGAGGCTGGCCACGACGTCGGAGATGGCGGTGGCGTCTCCGCTCCCCAGCTCGACGACGCCGTCCCGCTCCCAGCCGAGCGGGTCGCGGTACTGGTCGAGCAGCATGCAGACGGAGAACCCGTAGTGGGCCGACTCGTCGGCCGAGGAGAAGCAGGTCACGAGGCGTTCCCTACCCCGGGGAACGGTCGTGCAAAGCCGGATCACCCGGCCGGGCAGGCATCAGCCCCGAGCGTCCGCCGCGACGGCCAGGAGTTCGCGGGCGTGCGCCTGACCCGTGTCGCTGTCGGCCAGCCCGGACAGCATGCGGGCGAGCTCGCGCACCCGGTCGTCGGCCTGGACGGCGCGGATGTCGGTGGCCGTGACCCCCGCGCCGGTGTCCGGCGACTTGTCGACGACGAGGTGCGTGTCGGCGAAGGCCGCGACCTGCGCCAGGTGCGTGACGACGACGACCTGGTGCTGCCGCGCCAGCTGCGCCAGCCGCCGGCCGATCTCACCCGCGGCCGATCCCCCGACACCGGCGTCCACCTCGTCGAAGACCATCACCGGCACCGGATCGGCACCGGCGAAGACCACCTCGATCGCGAGCATGACGCGGGAGAGTTCACCGCCCGAGGCGCCCTTGTGCACCGGGCGCGCTGGGGCACCGGGGTGCGCGGCGAGCAGCAGTGCGACCTGGTCGATGCCTTCGGGGCCGGGCTCGTCGGAGTGGCTGTCGATGGAGAAGGAGACACGGGCGCTCTTCATGGCCAGCCCGGCCAGCTCGCGCCCCACCTCGGCGGCGAAGCCCTCCGCGGCCGACCGGCGGCCGGCGGAGATCTCGGCGCCGAGCGCGTCGACCTCCGCACGGGCGGCGTCCCGCTCGGCAGCGAGCTGCTCGAGGGCCTCGTCGGAGACGTCCAGCTGGGCCAGCCGGTGCGCGGCGTCGGCCGACCAGGCGAGCACCCCGGCCACGCCCTCGCCGACATCGGCGTACTTGCGGACCAGGCCGGTGATCTGCGACCGGCGGTCGTGCAGCTCGGCCAGGCGGGCGGGGTCGGCGTCGAGGTCGGCCACGTATCCGGAGAGCTGCGCGGCGACGTCGGACACCACGGCGACGGCGTCGGCGAGGTCGTGGGCGAGCAGGACCAGAGTCGGGTCGTCGGACGCGGCCAGCGCGCGCTCGGCGATGGCCAGCGCGGCGGCGGCGTCCTGTGGCACCTCTCCCCCGCCGAGGTCACCGGTCACGTCCCCGATGAGCGCCATCCGGGCCTCGTCGGCGGCGGCGCGCAGTGCGTCGGCGTCGCTGAGCCGCTTCACCTGGGTGGCGAGCGCCTCGTCCTCGCCGGGCTCGGGGGCGACGGCCTCGATCTCCTCGAGCCCGTGCCGCAGCACGTCTGCGGCCTGGGCCAGCTCGCGCGCCTGGGTGCGGCGCCGGTCGAGCTCGGCCGCCGCGGTGCGCCAGCGTTCGTGGGCGGCGCGATAGCGCTCCAGGAGCGCCAGGTGGTCGGGGCCGGCGTAGCGGTCCAGGGCGCGGCGCTGCTCGGCCGGGCGGGACAGCCGCAGCTGGTCGGTCTGCCCGTGGACGGCGAGCAGGCTCTCGGCCAGCTCGGAGACGACGCCGACCGGCACGCTCCGCCCGCCGAGGAACGCGCGGGACCGCCCCTCGGCGCTCACCGTGCGGGCGAGGATGAGGCTGCCGTCGTCGTCGGGGTCGGCGCCGGCGTCCGCTGCTCGCTGCCAGGCAGGCGAGTCCGGCGGCAAGGTCAGCCGACCCTCGACCCCGGCCCGGCCGTTGGCCCGGACACGGCCAGGGTCGGCGCGGCCGCCGAAGAGCAGCGTGAGACCGGTGACGACCATCGTCTTGCCGGCGCCGGTCTCACCGGTCACCACCGTGAGGCCCGGGCCGAACTCCAGCGTGACGTCGTCGATCGCGCCCAGGCCGCGGATCCGCAGCTCGGTCAGCCGCCCGGGCCCGGGAGCCGCGGCCGGCGCCCCCGCGGGCGCCGGCTCAGCGGTCGTCGCGCGCGGCGCCACCGGCCGTCTCCCCTCCCGACACGACGTCGCCGTTCCCGTCGACGACCTCGCGGGCGAGGACGTTCCGGCTGGTGGTCAGCTCGTGCCCCGGACCGGCGTGCCGGGCGTCGCGGAAGCCGCGCACCGGCAGGCCGAACTTGGCGACCAGTCGGTCACCGAAGGTCGAGGCGTGCACGCGGGCGATCCGCACGGGCCGGGACGCCTTGCGGACGTCCACCCGGCCCCCGTCGGGGACGCTGACCATCCGGCGCCCGTCCGCCGAGACGCGGGCCCGGTTGCCGTCGGCGGGCACCGAGACGGTGAGCACCGAGTTCGGCGAGGTGACCAGCGGGCGGGCGAAGAGCGCGTGGGCGTTCGTGGGGACGAGCAGCAGCGCCTCGACGTCGGGCCAGACCACCGGCCCGCCCGCGGAGAAGGCGTAAGCGGTCGACCCGGTCGGGGTCGCGCAGAGCACCCCGTCGCAGCCGAAGCTGGTCAGCGGCCGTCCGTCGATGAGGATGACGACGTCGAGCACGCGGGAGCGCTCGGCCTTCTCGATGGACACCTCGTTGAGCGCCCAGGTGCCGCCGACGACCGTGCCGTCGACGTCCATGACGTCGACCTCGATGGCCAACCGCTCCTCCACGGAGTACTCGCACCGCTCGATGGCCTGCAGGGTCTCCTCGACCGCCTCGGGCTCGGTCTCGGCGAGGAAGCCGACCCGGCCGAGGTTGACGCCCATGAGGGCGGCGTCGGTGAAGTGGGCCAGCTCGGCGGCGCGCAGGAAGGTGCCGTCGCCGCCGAAGACCATGACGATCTCGGTGTCGAGGGCGGCCTCGGCGTCCGCCGGCACCACCTCGGCGCCGGGGATGTCCAGGTCCTCGGCCTCGTCGTGGAGCAGGCGGACGACGATGCCACCCTCCTGCAGGCGCGCGGCGGAGCGGCGGGCCAAGGCCACGATGTCCCGCCGGCCGGTGTGCACGGTCAGCAGCACGCGCCGCTGCGGGGCGGTCCTGCCCTCGCTGGTCGGACTCACTGCGGTCCCTCCTGGACTGCTCGACGGACGTCGTGCTCCTGTACCGGTCCCGCGTCGCGGCGCAGCCACAGGAAGAACTCCACGTTGCCGGCGGGTCCGGGCAGCGGGCTGGCGACCACGCCTGCGGTCCCCCAGCCGTGGGCCGCCGCGGCGGCGGCCACGTCCAGCACCGACTGCACCCGGTGCTCGGGATCCCGCACGACGCCACCGGCACCGAGCCGTTCCCGGCCCACCTCGAACTGCGGCTTCACCATCGGCAGCAGATCGGCCTCCGGGCCGGCGCAGCCGGTGAGCGCCGGGAGAACCAGGCGCAGGGAGATGAAGGACAGGTCCGCGACGACCAGGTCGACGGTGCCGCCGATCGCCTCGGGGGTCAGGGTGCGGACGTTGGTGCGCTCGAGGACGTGCACCCGGTCGTCGGTGCGCAGCGGCCAGGCCAGCTCGCCGTACCCGACGTCTACGGCCACGACCTCCGCGGCGCCCCGGCTCAGCAGGACCTCGGTGAAGCCGCCGGTGGAGGCGCCGGCGTCCAGCGCGCGACGGCCCCCGACCGGGACCGGGAACGCCTCCAGGGCGCCGAGCAGCTTGTGCGCGCCGCGGGAGACCCAACTGGGCTGGTCGGGATCGGTGCGGACCACGACCGGGTCACCGGCGTCCACACCCGTGGCGGGCTTGGTCGCCGCGCGGCCCGACACGGCGACCCGGCCCTCGGCGATCAGCGCGACGGCGTGCTCGCGGGACCGGGCCAGGCCGCGGCGCACGAGCTCGGCATCGAGTCGGCGACGTGCCATCAGAGCTGATCGATCGTGCCGAGCTCGCGCTGGAGCCGACCGTGCTCGGCCTCGAAGACCGCGACGTGCTCGGCCACGGGGCGCTGCTCCAGCTCGGCGAAGCGGTCGCCCGCGGGGCTCTCCTGCTCGGACGGCGACGCGGGGTACGCGGCCGGGCGCGGCGGACCCGGTACGGGTCGCGGCGAGCTCGGCTCGGTCATCGTCATCGCCTTCTGCGCTGGAGGGGCTCGGAGGTGGCAGTCTGAGTCGACGCCCGCACGACGGCGGCTGCCGGTCGGTGCCCCGTCGAGGTTACCGGTCACCGACGACGGGGCACGGCGCGACGGAGCGCAGGCGATACCGTCTGGCGCCCGGTACGTCGCGACGTCGGCAGGAGAAGCGCCCCCGTGGCCACGATGGATCAGTGCCTCACCGCCCTCCGGGGCATCCTCGGCGACATCGCGGCCAACCCGGCCGCCGCCGGGCTGGACCGCAGCCTGTCCTGCCGGCTGACCGACCTGGAGCAGGTGGTCGCGGGCCGGCTGAGTTCCGGAGCGGTGCGTGACCTGGAGGTGCTCCGCGACGGGCCCGACGTCGCCCGCGCCGACATCCGGCTCACCATGACCAGTGACGACCTGGTCGCCCTGACCGGTGGCGAGCTGTCGTTCGGAACGGCGTGGGCGACCGGCCGGGTGAAGCTGGAGGCGGGACTGCGCGACATGCTGCGGCTGCGCAAGCTCCTCTGACGCGCGCGCCGCGCTAGCCGGTACCCAGCCCCCACCCGCGGAGGGCGTCGTCGGCCGGCCGACCGTCGCCGAGGATGCGCGCGTCGGACCCGTCATCGGGGTGCCCGGCCCAGTGGGCCACGCAGAGCGCCCGCAGGCCGTCGAGGCCGTCGTCCCCCGGCGCCTGCTCGGCTTGCTGGGCGGGGGCGTGCACGAGGAGGAGCGCGTCGGCCTCGGCCGGTCGGACCGTCCAGTCCCCGCACCGCCACCCCGCGCCGTCGCGGACGACCGGCGGGTGGACCGCCAGCAGCCCGGCCGCGTCCCGGGACAGATGGTCGGGCCGGTGCACCGGAACGGCGGCGAGCAGCGTGACCGCGTCGGTGACCCCCGACAGCACGAGCAGGCTGGCCGCACCGGCCCGCCGGGCACCCTCGATGTCGGTGTCCAGCCGGTCACCGACCACGAGCGGGCCCTGCGCACCGGTGCGCCGCACGCACTCGGCGTGCATCGCCGGATCGGGCTTGCCGGTGATCAGCGGAGACCGCCCGGTGACCGCGCTCACCACTCCGACCATGGCCCCGTTGCCCGGCAGCGGGCCGCGGGGAGAGGGAATGGTGGCGTCGGCGTTCGTCGCGACGTGCCGAGCGCCGTTGCGCACCGCGACCACGGCCTCCGCGAGCTGGGCCCAGCCGACCTCTCGGCCGTAGCCCTGCACGACCGCGTCCGGCTCGTCCTCCGCCCGCTCGACGACCACGAGCCCGGCGGCGCGGGCGGCCGTCGCAACGCCGGGGCCGCCGACGGCGAGGATGCGCGCGCCCGGCCCCAGGAGCTCCACGACGACGGTGGCGGCCGCCTGGGAGCTGGTGATCACGTCGGCCGCCGCGGCCCGGACGCCGAGCTCGGTCAGGTGGGAGGCCACGTCCTCGGGCGTGCGGGCGGCGTTGTTGGTGACGAAGCCCAGCCGCATGCCCGCCGCTCGGACCGCCCGCAGAGCCTCCGGCACGCCGGGCACGGCGTCCGGACCGACGTAGACGACACCGTCGAGATCGAGCAGTGCCACATCGTGCGCCTCGGTCAGCGGAGTGCGCGACCCGCCGGCCAACGCAGGCGTCGCGGTCCCGTCGGATGCCCCGGCAGCTGTGTCGGTCATGTGTGCGCCCGTCCTCCCCGTGGTGGCGGACTGCGGCATCCGCAGCACCGCACGTCTCCCCCGCGCCGGTCTCGCGACGGCGCCGGTCGACGACGCTCCTACGATTCTGTGGTGCCCTCGTCGTCGCCGGACCGCCTTCCGTCCGATCCCGCGGCAGGTCTCGAGGTGCGGCCCTTCCGGGCCCTGACCTACCGCGTGCGGGACGCCGCCCACCTGGCCCGGGTGACCTCGCCGGCGTACGACCTGGTCACCGCAGCCGGGCGGGAGCGGCTCGCGGGAGCCGATCCGCACAACATCGTGCGCCTCATCCTGCCCGAGATCGACCCCGCCGCCGACCCCACGCCGCTGCGGGCCGCCGACGGCGCCTCGGCCTGGGCGACACAGGCAGCACGCACGCTGGCCGCCTGGCAGGCCGAGGGGGTCCTCGTCCGTGACGAGGTGCCCGCCCTGTGGGTCTACGAGTTGCAGCCGGCCGATGGCGGCGCCCCGACCGTGGGCTGGCTGGGCGCCGTCGTCCTGCCCGGGGCAACCTCGAGCGCGGTGCTCCCCCACGAGGACACCTTCCCCGAGGCGGTGGAGGGGCGCCGGGCCCTCCTGGCGGCCACCCGCACCGACCTCGAGCCGATCGTCCTCGCCCACGATCCGGACCCCGGGGTCGCCGAACTCAGCGACCGCGTCCGTCGCACGGGTGCGACGTTCGAGATCGCGGACGATGACGGCGTCCGGCACCGGCTGTGGCGTGTGACCGATCCCGCGCTCGTCACCCGGCTCGCCGGCGCGCTTGCGCGCACCCGGGCGGTGATCGCCGACGGACACCACCGGTTCGCCGCCGCCCGCGCGCATCAGCGCACGGATCCCGGTTGCCCTGGATGCGACGCAGTCCTCGCGCTGTTGACCCCCATGGGCCCTGGCGGGCTGCGCGTCGCGGCCATCCACCGCGTGTTGCCCGACCTCCGCCTCGACGACGCCGCCCGGGACGCCGCGGGCGGCTTCACCGTCGAGGACGTCCCGTTCCCCGCCGGGGCGTCGCCCGTGGCCGCTGCCGTGCACGCCTGGCTCGCCGACCCTGCCGCGTCCGGCTACCTGCTCAGCGACGGCGTCCGGGTGCTCCAGCTGAGAGACCCGACGCCGGCGGTGCGCGACCTGGTGCCGTCGGAAGCGCCCGCCGCCTGGCGCGGACTCGACGTGGTGCTGGCACACAAGGGCCTCATCGAGGGGCTGTGGTCGCGGACCGACGAGCCGGAGAGCGTGCTCATCGCGCACACCGTCGAGGACGCCCTGCGGACCGCGGCCGAGCGCGACGGTGTCGCCCTGCTGCTGCGCCCGCCGTCGCCGGCGGCAGTGGCTGCTGTCGCGCGGGCGGGCGCCCGGATGCCCCGGAAGTCCACGCTGTTCGTCCCCAAGCCCAGGACCGGGCTGGTCCTGCGCTCCCTGGCGGACTGAGCGGAGGCTCACGCGGTGCGCTCGGCCGCCGAGCCCGACGTGCGGGGCACCTTGCGACCTCGGAGGCAGTTGATCTCGCACACCGACGCGGTGCCCGATCCGGTGCGCCAGAAGCGCCGCTGCAGAGCGCCCTCGACTTCGACGACGTCCCCCGGCTGCCAGGCCGTGATCCGGCGCTGGAGCCCCTTGTCGTAGGTGATGCAGCTCAGCACGTCCACCGACTGACCGCGGGGTCGCGGCTCAGGCCGGCGCACGACCAGCCGGAAGCTCACCAGGGTGTCCCCGCTGGGCAGGATTCGGACCTCCGCCGGCGCGGACACCCTGCCCCGCAGCACCACGTCGTTCCGGTCGATCACAGCCACGCTCATGGGGAGAGCCTGGAGCGCGGGCCCGTCCCGGCACAGGGGTTCGCGCCGGCTGTGGACACGGGCGGCGGGTGTGGACACCCGCCGCCCGGCTGTCAGGGATTCGTGCTGTCAGCCCGTCGGCGTCGTGTCCCCTGCCGGGGCGTCCTCGTCCGCGTCGTCACCGGTCTCTCCGAGGAGCTCGGCGACCTCGGCCTCGACCTCGTCCTGGAACGGCCGTCCCGCGGTCGGGAAGTCGGCGCCCTCGGCGACCGGCCCCTCGGCGTCGGCCTGCTCGAACTCCGCCTCGATGGCGGCCTCCAGCGTGTCCGCGTCGTCGAGCTCGGCGTCCTCCGGGTCGACCTCGGCGTCGTCGAGGTCGGTGAACTCGACCGAGTCCGCGAGCGCCTCGGGATCGACAGCGACGATCGCGTCGTGCCACTGCTGAGCCATCTCCTCCTCGCCCAGGGCGTGGAGCAGGTCTGCGTAGGCGGCGGCGAAACGCAGCCGGACGTCGTCGCCCTCGGTGAGCGAGTCCGGGGCCGGACGGCCACCCATGGCGGCCTCGAGCACCAGCCGAGCGGCCGCATCCTCACCGAGGTCGCGGCGCGCGCCCGCCTCGACCAGGCGGAGCTCGGCCATCTCCTCGTGGTCCGGGGACTCGGTGAGGGCCTCGGCCACGAGTCGCAGGGCGACCTCGGGGCGGCCGAGCGCGCGCTCGCAGTCCGCCAGCACAGCGCGGTAGCCGTGGTCCCCGCTCATTCGCCGGTAGGCACGCAGCTCGCGGGCCGCCTCGGCGTAGTCACCGGCGTGGTACGCGGCGACGCCGACCGCCTCGCGGACGACCGCGACGCGGGAGGCGCGGTCACGAGCCGCCCGCGCGTGGGCCAGTGCGAGCTCCGGCTCCTCGTCGACGAGCGTGCCGGCTGCCACGAGGTGGGCGGCGACCTTGTCGACACCACGGGGGTCGAGCCCCTTCAGCGCCGTGCGCACCGCCGGGTCGAGCTCACGGGGGTCCGCCCACTCCGGCAGGTCGGGGCCTGGCGGCAGCGGCGGACGGCGATCGGTCCGGTCGTCCGCGCGGGGGCCGCGGTCGGGGGCGCCGCGCCGGTCGTCCGACGGGCGGCGGTCACGCCAGCTGCCCGTGGCACCCGCGTCCGACCGGCCGGCGGCCGGACGCTGCGGGCGGTCGCCGGAGGGACGGCGGTCCTGCCAGCCGCTGCCGCCTTGGGGGCGGTCACGCTGCGGACGATCGCCCTGGGGTCGGTCACCCGAGGGACGACGGTCCTGCCCGCCGCTGCCGCCCTGAGGCCGGTCGCCGCCCGGACGACGGTCCTGCCAGCCGCCACCGCTCTGAGCGCGATAGCCCTGTGAACGATCACCCTGCGGCCGGTCACCCGAGGGACGTCGGTCCTGCCAGCAGCTCCCGCCCTGGGGGCGGTCGCGCTGCGGACGATCTCCCTGGGGGCGATCACCCGACGGGCGCCCACCCGACGGGCGCCCACCCTGATAGCCGCCACCCTGGGACCGGTCACCCGAGGGGCGGCGGTCCTGCCAGCTGCTCCCACCCTGAGG
>JBBSKB010000080.1:0-15894 GCA_038256725.1 Mycobacteriales bacterium
CGGCGAAGTCGGCGGCGTCGACGCCACCCGCCTCCGACCGGATGGTCACCAGGGCCTCGCGGGCGTCGTACTCGCCGTTGAGCAGCGTGCGGACCTCGAGCTCGTCGATGACGGCGCGGATGCTCACCAGCTCGCGCTCGGTCTCGGCCAGCGTGGCCTCGTCGCCCTCGTCGGCGGCCATCTCGTGCATCAGGCCGACGTCGTCGAGCCGGTTGCGCAGCTCCTCGACCCGGCGCAGCGTCCCCTGCAGGAAGGACAGCCTGGAGGTGAGTGCCTGGGCGGCCTCGACGTCGTTCCAGAGGTCCGGGGCGGCGGCCTGCTGTTCGAGCTCGGCGATCTCCCGGCGGAGGTCGTCCACGTCCAGGACGGCCTCGATCGACCCCAGGGTCGTGTTGAGCTCGTCGAGTACGACGGAGAAGTCGGCAGCCACGTCTAGCCAGGGTAGTGCGCCGAGCGCCGGGGTACCCGGGCCGCATGACCGGACCCGCGGAGAAGCGCACGCGGGAGGAGTACGAGCAGGGACTCCCCGACCACCACGACCCGACGGGCGGGCTTCGCCGGTGCCGCCCCGGCGCAGTCCGCGCTCACCCCGGTCTTCGCCGTCGTGGCGGCGGTCGACGTCGTCGTCATCGTCCGCCGCAAGGCGCGCGGCGAACCGGCATGAGGCGGCCTCAGCCCGCCCCGACGGCAAGCCGCTCGGCCGCGGCGCGCTGCGCCGCCACCCAGTCCGGCACCGCCCCGGCCGGCATGGGCCGGGCGATGTGGAACCCCTGGGCGAAGGTGCAGCCCAGCTCGGCGGCGAGCAGCAGCTGCCCGGAGGTCTCGACACCCTCGGCCAGCGTGCGGATCCCGCACGCCTTCCCGAGCGCGACGACGGCGGCGATCGCGGCGGCCGCCCGGTCGCGGTGGCCCTCGGTGTAGTTCACCAGGCTGCGGTCGATCTTGAGCATGCCCGCGGGCAGGGTGACCAGCTGGCCGAGCGAGGAGAAGCCGCTGCCGAAGTCGTCGATGGAGACCTCCACCCCGCGGCGGCGGAGCTCGGCCATCTGCTGGGCGGCGCGCTCCGGGTCCTCGGCGACGGAGGTCTCGGTGAGCTCGACGACCAGCAGCTCCGGAGGCGCACCAGCGGCCGCGAGCGCGTTGAACACGTCCTCGACCGCCGTGCCGCTGGAGAACTGGTCGGCGCTGATGTTGACGGCCACGACCAGGTCGAGCCCGATCCGGGACCACCCGGCGATCTGGCTGGTGGCCGCCGTCAGCACCCAGCGGGCCAGCGGGGTCATCAGGTCGTGCGACTGCGCGGTGGGCAGGAACTCGCCCGGCGCGAGCAACCCGCGTTCGGGGTGCTGCCAGCGCACCAGCGCCTCCATCCCGGTGCAGCGGCCCGACGGCAGGTGCAGCACCGGCTGGTAGTGCAGCACCAGCTCGTCGCGGACGAGGGCCTCGCGCAGCTCGTTGGCGAGCGTCGCGCGCCGTTCGGCCGCGGCCCGGAGGTCGGGGCTGAAGACGTGCACCCGGTTGCGCCCGGACGCCTTGGCCGCGTACATGGCGAGGTCGGCGTCGCGGACCAGGTCGGTGGAGCGCAGGTAGCGGTGCCCCGACGTGCCGGCGATGCCGATGCTGGCACCGATGCGGACGACGTGTCCGCCGATCTCGAAGGGCCGCTCGAGGGTGGCGCGCAGCCGCTCGGCCAGCGCCTCCGCCTCTGCGCGCGTGCAGCCGCGGGCCAGGACGACGAACTCGTCGCCGCCGAGCCGGCCGACGGTGTCGCTCTCGCGGACCGCTGCGGTCAGCCGGGCGGCCACCTCGCGGAGCAGGTCGTCGCCGGTGTCGTGGCCCAGGGCGTCGTTGACCTCCTTGAACCCGTCGACGTCGAGGAACAGCGCGGCCACCGTCGCCCTCGGCGCGGGCAGGTCGGCGTCGATCAGCTGGTGCAGGTAGGAGCGGTTCGGCAGCCCGGTCAGCGCGTCGTGCCGCGCCTGCCAGGCCGAGGCGCGCTCGGCGCGCACCCGGGAGGTCACGTCGGTGTGGGTCAGGACGATGTTGCCGGCCTCGTCCACCCGCGAGGCCTGCAGGTGGAACCAGCGGGTGCCCGAGGCGAGCCGCACGGGCAGGTCGGCGGTGGTCGAGTCGCGCAGGCCCATGGAGAGCTCGCGGATGGCGTCCACCAGCGCACGGGCGCGCTCGTCGTCCCGCACCTCCAGGGCCAGGGCGAAGTAGTCACCACCGACGGGCACGCGGAAGCGGTCGTCGCCGAGCATCTCGGCGGTGTGGTCCCAGGCGGAGTTCGCCAAGAGCACCGTGCCGTTGCGGTCGACGAGCAGCGTGGGCGAGGGCAGCGCGTCGAGGACCGCCTCGACGAGGAGGGTCGCCCTGCCACCACCGCCCCGGCGGCGCACGTCGGCAGGCAGTGCGCGGCTCGGTCCTGATCGCACGGTCCCGCCCCTCGGTCGGGGACGCCGTCGGCGTCCGCTGCTCCCCCATCGGCATTTCGGAACGGATCCGTCATGCCGGCGCGGCTGTCTCGCCCCAAGGGGGGATCGGGGCTCCCGCGTCGCCGGTTGAGGTCGGCGTGTCCGGGGGTAGGGGCCTCCCATGACCGACGAGAAGACGATCGAGATCGACGGCGAGACCTTCGTGCTGCGCCACGACGGCGAGGGCCTGCAGGTGGGCCGACGCATCGACGGCGACGTGACCTGGCTCGACACCGTGGCCGACAGCCTGCTGTCCGACGCCGCCCGGACGGCGCTGCAGTCCGGGGACACCTCGGACGAGACGCTGCAGACCGCGGTCCGCGGCGTGCTCGAAGCCGAGGTGAAGCGCGGCGCCTGATCCGTCGGCAACAGGTCAGCGGTGGCCGCGCGCCGGCCGGGCCGGCACGATCTCGGTCACTGAGCGTGGGACTCACCCTTCGGGGTGAGACCGCGTGCGCCGGGCGGCCCCGCCTCCCGATGGAGTGGTGTGACGCCCCCCTCGCGCGGCCGGAGCCTCCGGGCCTCCGCCGTCGCCGTCTGCTCCGCGGTGCTGCTGCTGACGGGATGCGGCGCCGGAGCGCAGCCGGATGCACCGGCCCCGGGCAAGGCCGCGACGGAGAAGCCGATCGCGGCCCCGGTCGCCGACTCGGCGGTGCGCGTGGACTGGAAGACCGTCGCCTACGCCGCCCTGGACTGCACGTCCCGCACCGAGTGGCTGGCCGACGGCCTGCCGGCCGCCGCATGGGACGACGAGACCGTGCGCACCACCGTCGCGGACGTGACCGGGAACGGCGCCGACGAGATCCTCGTCCAGGCCACCTGCCCGGCCGCGGTCTCGACCCGCGCCGAACACGTCGTCGTCCTCGCCGTCACCGGGGAGGGGCCCGTGCTGCTCGGCGTCCTGGGCGACGAGCTGTTCTTCGCGGAGACGACCGTCGCCCTCGACGGGACGACGGTGACCCTCGGCGGCCGTACCGTCGCCGGCGCGGACCCGACCTGCTGCCCCGGCCACCGGGGCACCGTGACCTACGCGTGGGACGGCGTCCGCTTCGTCGTCGCGACGCGGTCCGAGACTCCCGTACTCGCCGACGGCGAGCACGTCGGCCTGCTGCTGTCCGTCGGCGCCGACGAGGTCGTCGTCGACGTCGTCGAGTGGTTCGAGGGCGACGCCGCGCGGGCCGCCTGCCGCGCGGACGGCGTGCCCGTCGACGAGTCCGCCTGGTGCACCCAGTACTACGTGCGCCGCGCCGGCGACGGCAGGGTGCCGGTGCAGGTCTCGGCGGACGCCACCCTGCGCTACCTCGACCTGGAGACCATGCGGACCGTCGCGATCGACCACGTCACCGAGCTGGCCGGCACCCCATGGGTGTCGGAGGACCCGGACGCCGGCGGCTACACGCGGTTCCGCACCATGGACGGCGCGATCACGGCGATGGAGAGCATCTACACGCCCTGACCGTTCCGCCATGTCCTTCGTAGCAGTTCCGGACGCGCCTCATGAACCCGATCTTTTCGGTCTACGGTCGCGGATCTCAGATCGGAGCTGACGACCGTGGAACGCACTCCTCCCCGCACCTTCGCCCTTCCCGACGCCCTGTCCGCCAAGGCCGACCCCGCGCTGATCGCCGCCGACGAGCGGCACTTCGCGGCCATCGCCGCGAGCCTGGCGCAGTCGATCGCCGAGCTCACCGAACGGCTGGACGCCGAACGCCGCTCCCCCGGTGGCGACGGCCAGGCCGCGCTCGACCGAGACCTGGAGATCCACCGGCTGACCGCCCGGCTGCGCACGCTGCGCCGCTTCGGCCTGGACCTGTGCCTGGGGCGGATCGTCGGCGTCGACGCCGAGCCGGTGTACGTCGGCCGGCTCGGGCTCACCGACGGTTCCGGCCGCCGGCTGCTGGTCGACTGGCGCTCCCCCGCCGCCGAGCCGTTCTTCGCTGCGACCCACGCCCACCCCGAGGGCCTGGTCAGCCGCCGCCGGTACCGCTGGACCCGCGGCCGGATCACCGACTACTGGGACGAGGTCTTCACCCCCGAGGGGCTCCAGGGGCACGCCGCCCTGGACGACCAGTCTGCGTTCATCGCCAGCCTCGGCAGCAATCGGTCCGCCCGGATGCGCGACGTGCTCGGCACCATCCAGGCCGACCAGGACGCGATCATCCGCGCGGGCTCGGCCGGTGCGCTCGTCGTGGACGGCGGCCCGGGCACGGGGAAGACCGTCGTCGCCCTGCACCGCACCGCGTACCTGCTCTATGCCGATCCGCGGGTCGGCGCCGACCGGGGCGGCGTGCTCGTCGTGGGTCCGCACGAGCCGTACCTGGCCTACGTGTCCGACGTGCTGCCCAGCCTCGGCGAGGAGGGTGTGCGGACGGCGACGCTGCGCGACCTGGTGCCGCAGGGTGCTGCGGCCGGCGTCGAGTCCGCCGACGGAGTGGCGCGGCTGAAGGCCTCCGCACGGGTGGGCGAGGCGATCGAGGCGGCGGTCCGGTTCTACGAGGAGCCGCCGGTCGCCCGCTTCGACGTCGGGACGCCGTGGGGGGACCTGGCGCTGGGCGTCGACGACTGGGCCGAGGCGTTCGAGGCGCCGGACCCCGGGACGCCGCACAACGAGGGGCGCGCGCTGGTCTGGGACGAGCTGCTCGGCCTGCTCGTCGACCAGATCGAGGACGAGGACGCCGCGCCCGACGAGGTGCGGACGGTGCTCGGGCAGAACCGGGAGCTGCGGACGGCGTTCGACCGGGCCTGGCCGCTGGTCGACGCCACGGACCTCGTCGCCGACCTGTGGTCGGTGCCGGCCTACCTGCGCCGGTGCGCGCCGTGGCTCGCACCCGACGAGGTGCGGGCGCTGCAGCGGAGCGGCCCTGCCGCGTGGACGCTGTCGGACCTGCCGTGGCTGGACGCGGCGCGGCAGCGGCTGGGCGATCCGGCGGCGGCGCGGCGCCGGCAGCAGGCCGGCGCCGTGGCCGCCGGCGAGCGGGAGCGGATGTCCGGCGTCATCGACTGGCTGCTCGCCGCCGACCACGACGGCGAGGGGCTGGCCCAGAGCCTGCGCCACGAGGACCTCCGCGAGGCGTTGGTCGACGAGGCGTCGCTGCCGACCGCCGAGCGCGATCCGCTGGCCGGGCCGTTCGCGCACGTGGTCGTGGACGAGGCGCAGGAGCTGACCGACGCCGAGTGGCAGATGCTGCTGCTCCGGTGCCCGTCGGGCAGCTTCACCATCGTCGGCGACCGGGCGCAGGCGCGGCACGGGTTCGCCGAGTCGTGGGAGGAGCGGCTCGATCGGGTGGGGGTCCGCGCGGTGCGGCTGGCCTCGCTGACCGTCAACTACCGGACGCCGACGGAGGTCATGGCCGAGGCGGAGCCGGTGATCCGTGCGGTGCTGCCGGACGCCAACGTGCCGACGTCGATCCGCAGCAGCGGGGTGCCGGTGCTGCACGCCGCCGTGGCGTCGCGGGACGCGGTGCTCGACGAGTGGCTGGCCGAGCACGCCGAGGGGGTCGCCTGCGTGATCGGCGACCCGATGTTCGCCGCCACCGACCGGGTGCGGTCGCTGACCCCGGTGCTGGCGAAGGGGCTGGAGTTCGACCTGGTCGTGCTGGTGCGGCCGGAGTCGTGGGGTTCGGGCATCGAGGGCGCGGTGGACCGCTACGTCGCGATGACCCGGGCGACCCAGCGCCTCGTCGTCCTCACCTGACGTTCCTCACGAGTTCGTCAGCGGGCCGTGCGGCCGGACCGGCCGCGCCGCACGGCCCGCACCCCGACGACGACGGCGGCCACGATGAGGAAGCCGCCGATGCCCTGCAGCCCCGGGGAGTCGTCGGCCCCGCCGAGCACCACGGCGAGCACGCCGAGGACGAACATCGCGACGACCCCGACGGCCGTGAGCAGAGGTCTCATGGCGTCGTCATCGGCGGCGGCGGCGCGTCCCGAACAGGCCGCGGGTGATCTCCCGGCCCAGCGACGACGCCGCCGAGCGCGCGAAGGAGCGGAACGCCGAGGAGCCGAGGACCTTCGCCACGATGTCGTCCTCGCGCGGTTCTGCGCGAGGCTCGCGCCGGGGGCGCCCGGATGCCTCCTCCCGCACGGGCGCTTCTCCCCGGCCGGGCTCCTCGACCGGAGCAGGCGGCGGCGCGAGCCGGGCGGCCAGGAGCTCGTAGGCCGAGTCGCGGTCCACCGGCTGCCCGTACCGGGGGGACAGCGGCGAGGCGTCCACGGCCTGCTGCAGGGCGGCCGGATCCGCCGGACTCATGAGCGAGCGCGGCGGACGCAGCATCGTCCAGGCGACCGGCGTCGGCACGCCACGGTCGGAGAGCACGGTGACCGCCGCCTCGCCGATGCCCAGCGAGGTGAGCATCCCGGCGACGTCGTAGTCCGCGGACTTCGGAAAGGTCTTCACCGTCTTCCGCAGCGCCGCCTCGTCCTCCGGGGTGAAGGTGCGCAGCGCGTGCTGCACCCGGTTGCCCAGCTGGCCGAGCACCGCGGACGGCACGTCGCCGGGGTTCTGCGTCACGAAGAAGACCCCGACGCCCTTCGACCGGATGAGCCGCACCGTCTGGGTCACCGACTCCAGGAACGCCTTGCTCGCCCCGGAGAAGAGCAGGTGCGCCTCGTCGAAGAAGAAGACGAGCTCCGGCTTGTCCACGTCGCCGAGCTCCGGCAGCTCCTCGAACAGCTCGGCCAGCAGCCACATGAGGAAGGTGGAGAACAGCGCGGGGCGGTCCTGCACCGCGGCGAGCTCGACGGCGCTGATGACCCCGCGCCCGTCGGCGGCGGTGCGGATCAGGTCGGCCGGGTCGAAGGCCGGTTCGCCGAAGAAGACGTCGCCGCCGAGCTGCTCGAGGCCGATGAGCTCGCGCAGCAGCACGCCGGCGGTGCTCGCCGACAACCCGCCCAGCTGCTTCAGGTCGGGCTTGCCCTCGTCGCTGACCAGCCAGCTGATGACCGAGCGGAGGTCCTTGAGGTCGAGCAGCGGCAGCCCGGCCTGGTCGGCGTAGTGGAAGACCAGGCCCAGCGAGCTCTCCTGGGTGGCGTTGAGGTCGAGCACCTTGGCCAGCAGCACCGGGCCGAAGTCGGTCATCGTCGCGCGCAGGGGCACCCCCGGGCCGATCCCGCCGAGGGACAGGTACTCGACCGGGAAGCCGGTGGGCGTCCAGGTGTCACCGGTGCTCGCGACGCGTCGGGTGACCCGGTCGCCGCCCTCGCCGGGGTGCGCCAGCCCGCTCAGGTCGCCCTTGATGTCGGCGATCACCACGGGGACGCCGGCCGCCGAGAGCTGCTCGGCCATCAGCTGCAGCGTCTTCGTCTTGCCCGTGCCGGTCGCGCCCGCGATCAGGCCGTGCCGGTTGAGCATGGCCAGCGGCAGCGTGACCTGGGCGTCGGGGTGCGGCGTCCCGTCGTGGACGACCGAACCGAGCGCGAGCACCGGGCCGGCGCTCGCGTATCCGGCGGCGATCCGGCCGGCGACGTCGTCGCCCGCCGGGTCCTGGGGCGCGTCAGAAGTCGTCACCGCTCGGACGCTAGCGCCCTGCCGGGGGTCGGGCAGCTCCGCGAACGCGGCCGGCCGCAGACGTGCCGTTCCGGCAACGGGGGTTGGCCGGTCGGAGGAGCACCGGCGGGAGTGGGCACGTGACCGGCTGGGGAGCGGCGGGGCGCGGCGCGTGTTCGACTTGCGGCTGTGGCTCTCGTGGACCGGCTCGACCGTCTCCAGCGCCGCCACCGGGCGGCCGGCTTCCCCATCGCCGTCGTCTACAAGTACATCGACGACTCCGGCCCGTTCCTCGCCGCGCTGATCACCTACTACGCGTTCGTCTCGCTGTTCCCGCTGCTGCTGCTCTCCTCGACGATCCTCGGCACGCTGCTGGCCGGGAACCCCGAGCTGCAGGCGACGTTGCTCGACTCGGCGCTCAGCCAGCTGCCGGTGGTCGGTGACCAGCTGGGCGAGCCGCAGGGCCTCAGCGGCGGCACCCTCGGCGTCGTCATCGGCATCCTCGGCGCGCTCTACGGCGGGCTCGGCGTCGCCCAGGCGGTGCAGCACGCGATGAACACCGCGTGGAACGTGCCGCGCAACAACCGGCCCAACCCGATCCTGGCGCGCGGCCGCAGCCTGGTGCTGCTGGCCACCGCCGGGTTGACCGTCGTCGGGACGACGGCGCTGGCCACGCTCGGCACCGGGAACGCCGGGTCGCTCGACATGGTGGTCCGGGCGCTGGTGCTCATCGCCTCGGTGCTGATCAACGCCGTGGTCTTCACCTTCGCCTTCCGGCTGGCCACCACCCGGAAGCTGTCCCTGCGCGACGTGCTGCCCGGGGCGCTGCTGGCCGCCGTGCTGTGGCAGCTGCTGCAGACCTTCGGGGTGACCTACGTGAGCCGGGTGATGGACAGTGCGAGCGCGGTCAACGGGGTGTTCGCGCTGGTCCTGGGGCTGCTGGCCTTCCTGTACCTGGCCGCGGTCGCCGGCGTGCTGTGCGTGGAGATCAACGTGGTGCGCGTCGACCACCTCTACCCGCGCGCGCTGCTCACCCCGTTCACCGACGCCGTCCAGCTCACTCCCGGCGACCGGCGCAGCTACACCGGCAAGGCCAAGGCCGAGCGGCTCAAGGGCTTCCAGACCGTGGACGTCACCTTCGACCAGCCCGACCGGCCACGCGACGACGCCCCCTGACGCTCACCAGCCCCGCATGTCGACCGGCCAGCAGTCGACGACCTCGTCGCCGTCGAGCAGCCACATCCGCTCGTGCAGCGCGCAGGTCGGGTCGATGTGCGCGGGCACGAAGCGCACCCGGTCGCCGAGCGCGGGCAGTGCTGCGCCGCCCCTCGGCGAGACGATCGTGTGCTCGTCCGAGCAGTACCAGACCGCGTGGCCCGGCAGGGTCGGGTTGCCGTGGTCCATGCCGAAGGCCTTGAGGCCGGCGTCCGCCACGGCGTAACCCTGGCTCGCGTTCACCGAGATGACGGTGGCGAGGACGGTCAGCGACTGCTCGAAGGGGACGTCGTCCTGCGCGGCGTAGGCGGTGTCCATCAGCGCGTAGGAACCGGCCTGCAGCTCGGTGACGACGGCGTTGGTGCGCCAGGTGCCGGTGCCCCCGCCGGAGAGGACGTCGCCGCCGGCGTCGGCGTGCGCCTTCTGCAGCAGCGCCATCGCCCCGGCCGTCTTCTCGGCGCGCTCGACCGGATCGGCGACGAGCATCAGGTGGCCCTCGTAGCCCATGACGCCGCGCACCTCCAGGCCCGCGGCGCGGGCGGCGTCGGCCAGTCGGCCGGCGTCCTGCGGGTCGCAGCCGCACCGGGGCAGGCCGACGTTGACGTCGATCAGCACCTCGCGGACGCCGCCGGCGACGGCCGCCTGCAGCACCGCGTCGGAGTCGACGGCGACGGTCACCCGCGTGCCGCCCTCGACCAGCGCGCCGAGCCGGCGCATGTCGAGCACCTCGTTGGCCAGCAGCAGGTCCTCTCCCAGACCCGCTGCGGCCAGCACCTCGACCTCGCGGATGGTGGCGCAGGTGAAGCCGGTGTGCCCGAGCGCGGCCTGGCGGCGGGCGATGCCGCTGGTCTTGTGCGCCTTCACGTGCGGTCGGAGCTTCCGCCCCGGCCAGACCCCGGCCATGGTGGCGAGGTTCCGGTCGAGCGCGCCGGCGTCGACGACGAGCGCGGGGGTGGGGAGTTCCTCGAGCTGCATGCCGCGAACCCTGTCAGACGCCGTCCGTCCGAGGCGAGCGCCTGCCGGTCAGCCGGCGTCGGCCACCCGCTGCGCGAGCCACTCGGGTAGGGGTGCGGACGCCCGGGGGAACCGGCGCAGCTCCTCGACGTAGTCCTCCGCCGCGATCGGCTCGCCGGCCGGCTCGAGCTTGTAGTTGAATCCGGGGAGCAGCTGCCCGGCCGCCCGGTCGGCGGTGAACTCGAGCTCGAGCCACGTGCCGCGCTCCGGGGTCCACATGAGCTGCTTGAGCTCCTCCACCGCGGCGCGCACGTCGTCCAGGGCGCCCTGGAGGTCGAGGGAGCCGTCCGGGGTGGTGGCGGTGAACAGGTCGCGGCGCCGATCGCCGATGAGCGTCGCGGCGTAGCGCAGGTGGGTCCAGTCCTCCGGTGCGGCATCGACCAGGCCATCGGCGATCTCCCGCACGACGGCCGTGTGGTCCCGCTCCGGAACGCTGTCGGCCACCTGCCAGGCGACGGTCACCCCGTCCGGGGCGAGCACGTGCCCGGCCGCCGTGAGGACGTCGACGATCGGCTTCGGCGGTTCGGCGACCGCGTACAGCAGGACGACGGCCGGCTCGTCGCCCTCGCGCTCGGCGACCTGCCTGGTCTTGAGCGCGTAGATGTAGGCGTTGAGCTTGGACCGCAGCTCCTCGGCGAGCGCCGGGGTGCTGTCCGGTGTGTAGGGCCGATCCTCCGTGAGCAGCAGCGTCAGCAGGCCGTCGGAGGCCCGGGCGATGGAGTCGATCGTCTGCGCGTCGCGAACAGCCACGGCGCCATCCTCCCAGCGACATCGGGCACGGCGCCCAGGTGCCCGGATGCGCACGAGCGTGGTCTCCCCCGACCCGGAGACCACTCGCATCCGCATCCTGGTGCGACTCAGCCGTCGACGTACCGATCCCGCTCGACGACGAACTGACCGGTCGCGGTGTTGGCGTCGACGAACTCCGGCAGCAGCGGGATCCGCACCGTCACCGTCACGCAGACCGAGAACCGCTCCCCCGGCGCCAGCGTCGGCACGTACGTGCCGGCGGCGTCGCAGTCCGAGCCGGACGGCGCGTACTCCACCCGGACGTCCGTGGCATCGACCGCCTGGTCCTCGACCGCCAGCTGCGCGGCCCGCAGCGCCCGTTCCTGACCGGTTCCCGCGTCCGGCGCCGTTCCCAGCGCCCGGCCGGCCTCCCGCGCCGCGGCCTGCGCGGCGAACACCCCGCGCTGCACCGCCGAGAACCCGGCCACGATGTAGACCAGCGGCACCAGGGCCACCAGCGCGATGAACACGAACTCCACCAGCGCCGAGCCCCGCTCGCCCTCGATCTGCCCGAGTCGGGCGCGCAGCCACCTCACGCGCCCTCCTTCACCGCACGGCCGGTGACCTCCAGCGGCAGCAGGTCGCCCAGCGCCGACAGCAACGACGGCACCCCACCCGAGCACCGCACGACCACCAGCGTCATCCCGCTCGGATCGAGCTCCTCCCCCGACGTGCACGCCAGCCCTGCAGCCGTTCGGGTATTGGTCGCCCGCCCGACCACCTGCAGCGTGCGAGCCGCGCCCAGCTCGGAGTCCACATCGGCGTTGGCCGCGAACCGGGCACCCTCCTGGGCGCTCGCCGTCACCACGTTCCGGACGTGCGCGTAGACCGCCACCTGCAGGATCGCCAGCAGCAGCGCCACGATCAGCATCGAGACCAGCACGAAGTCGACGACGGCGCTGCCCCGCTCGCCGTCGTGCTCAGGAGATGCGTCAGCCACTGCTCGTGACGGAGGTGAGCGCGTTGGTCACCGCGTCGACGATCGCCGTCCGGAACGGCACGAGGATGGCCAACACGAGCGCCGCCGTCATCACGGTGATCATCACCCAACCCGGCACGTCACCCCGCTCCGGATCATCGGCCTCGAGCCGCGCGGTCAGGGCAGCGAGGGCCGCCGTCAGGAATGCGAACGGGCGCATGGCGCGTCCTTTCTCCGTGTCCACCGGCATCACTGCGCCAGCGAGACGATGCTGATCAGCCCCGGGAACAGGGCGAAGAGAACAGTCACGGGCAGCACGAGGAAGACGACCGGCACCATCATGGCGATCTCCTTCCGGCCACCGGCCTCGAGCAGCCGCCGCTTGCCGGCCTCCCGCACGTCTGCCGCCTGGGCCCGCAGCACCTCCGCGAGCGGGGTGCCGCGTTCGATGGCCACCAGCAACCCGTCGATGAAGCGCGCGAGCGGATCCAGCGACGTCCGGTCGGCGACCTGCTGCAGCGCCTCGGTCAGCGGCACTCCGGCACGGGCCCGGCCGAGCGCGCTGCCGAGCTCGCGTGCGAGCTCGCCGCCGGACAACCGGGTCACCCGGGCGATCGCCGCGGTCGGGCTCTCCCCCGCCGTCACCGCCAGCGCCAGCAGCTCGGCGACCACCGGGAACTCCGCGAGCAGCAGCTCCTCGCGCCGGTTCACCTGCTGGGTGAGCCACCAGTCGCGGCCGAGCACGCCGCCCACCAGACCGGCCACGCAGAGCAGGCCGGCGCTGAGGACGTTCAGGCTGCCGGCCGCCGCCGAGCCGACCCCGGCGACGACGACGCCGCCGGCCAACCCCAGCCCGCCCCACACCACCTGCTCGACGCGGAAGTCCTCGACGGTCGCGTCGCCGCCGAGCGCGTCCAACCGGCGGCGCACCGCAGCCCGGCCGCCGACGAAGCGGTCCACCAGCCGGGCGCCGTCCCCGATCACCGGGCCGAACACCCGTCGGACGGCGACCAGCAGACCCGGCTCGGTCGGGGTGCCCAGCAGCCGGGACGGCGGAGGCGTGTCGTGCACGTAGGGCGCCAGCCGATCGACCAGCCGCACCGCACGGAACGGCGGCGCGTACCGCACCGCCAGGACCAGCCCGCCGGCCGCTACCAGCCCGAACAGCATCCCCGTCAGGGTCGGGCTCATTGCAGCACCCGTACGTCCTGCGGGAGCCGCCCGATCCGCAGCATGAGCCGGTAGGCGACCAGGCAGACCCCGCCGCCGCCGACCAGGATCGCCGTCCCCACGGGGGTGTCGTAGGCCGAGAGCGTCGTCGACTGGGTGGCCAGCAGGAGCAGCACGACCCAGGGCGCCGCCACGGCCAGGCGCGCGGCCGAGACCACCCAGCCCTGACGGGTCTCCAGCTCGGCGCGGGCGCGGGCGTCCTCGCGCAGGAACGTGGCCAGCGTGCGCAGCACCCGGCCGAGGTCGGTGCCGCCCACCTCGCGCGCCACCCGCAGCGTCTCGACGATCCGGTCGCCCACCGGGTCGGCCAGCTCGGCCTTCAGCCGGTCGAGGCCCGGCCCGAACCGGCCGGTGGAGCGGTAGTCGGCGGCGAACCGGGCGAACGGCGGCCGCAGCACCTCCGGGCCGCGGGTGCTCAGCGCGGACAGCGCCTCGGGCAGCGACATCCCGGCGCGCACCGCCGAGGAGAGGTTGTCGACGACTTCCGGCCACACCTCGCGCAGGTCGGCCTGCCGCTTGGCCGCCAGCCGGCGCACCTGCGCATAGGGCAGCGCGGCGCCGAACAACCCGAACGCGAGGCTCACCGTGACAGTGCCGGTGGTCAGCAGGACGACGACGAGCACGACCAGGCCCAGCCCGACCTGGAGCGCGATCAACTGGGCGGGGTTGATCCCGGTCAGGCCCGCAGCGCCGATCAGCTCCTGCGTGCGCCCGGGCCGCCTCGGCGTCGTCGGCCGCTGCGGCGCCCGAGCACCGCTGCGCCAGATCAGCAGCAGGCCGAGCCCGAGCAGCAGCCCCAGCAGCGCACCGGATCCGGTCATGCCAGCAGCCCGGCGAGGTCGAGCCCGCGGGCGGCGAAACGGTCCGCGTGCGGCGGATAGCCGTCGGCCCGCACCAGCCGCCCGTCGCGGGTGGTGAAGACGTCGGCGGTCTCGATGACGCCGCCCTCGGCCCGCCCGGGCAGCGCCACGATCTCGCGCACCCGCCGCTGCCCCGACGGGTCGGTGCCCACGTGCACGACCAGGTCGACGCTGGACGCGACGGTGGGGACGACGAACGCCGTCCCGATGTTCTGGCCGGCCAGCAGCGGCAGCGTGCACATCTTCACCACGGCCTCGCGGGCGCTGTTCGCGTGCAGGGTGCACATGCCGGGAAGTCCGCTGTTCAGCGCGATCAGCAGGTCCAGGCACTCCTCCTGCCGCACCTCGCCGACGACGATCCGCGAGGGCCGCATCCGCAGCGCCTCCTTGACCAGCCGGCGCAGCGGGATCTCGCCGGCGCCCTCGAGGTTGGGCTGGCGGGTCTGCATCGAGACGACGTCGGGCAGCGGCACCCGCAACTCGAATACCTCTTCGCAGGTGATCACCCGCTCCTGGGCCGGGATGGCAGCGCACAGGCAGTTCAGAAGAGTCGTCTTCCCGGCCTGCGTGCCGCCCGAGACGAGCACGTTGAGCCCGGCCGCGACCGCCGCCTCGAGGAACCGCGCCGCCTGCACCGTGATCGTGCCCAGCGCGATCAGCTCGTCCAGCGAGTGCGCCTGCAGCACGAACTTCCGGATGTTGACCGCCATGTGCCGGCGGGTGATGTCCGGGATCACCACGTGCAGACGGGAGCCGTCGGGCATCGTCGCGTCCACGAACGGAGTCGACATGTCGACACGTCGACCCGAGGTGCGCAGCATCCGCTCCACCAGGTCGGCCAGCTCACCCGGCGCCAGGATCGTCGTCGTCAACTCCGACCGGCCACGCCGGGCGATGAACACCCGGCCCGGCTCGTTGACCCAGATCTCCTCCACCTCGGGGTCGTCGAGGTAGCGCTGCAGCGGCCCGAACCCGGCCACCCGGTCCAGCACGTCGCGGACCACGGACTCCGCGTCGCCGATGGGCGGCAGCGCCGAGGTCAGCGAGCGCTCGGAGTAGTCGGCAACGACGTCGCGCACCAGCAACCGGACCGGTCCGGGATCGGTGAACGGGTCCAGACCGCGGCGGCGGATCAGCTCACGGACCTCGCCGTCCACCACGTTCAGAGCGCTCGCCACGGCCGGACTGTAGGAGAACGGAGCAGTCCGACGTGACGCTCCGCAGCCAACCTGTGGACGACGGAGCCGCAGGTCCACCCACCCGGGTGAACCCCGCTGCTCCGGAAACCACTCGCATGCGTATGAGCGCAGCCTCGAGGCCGGCTGAGACCACTCCCATCCGCATGCGGGCGCGATCACGCGCCCGGCCGGGCGACTCAGTCCATCAGCGGGTCGGCGTCCTCGTCGGCGGTGAACGCCGCCCACAGCGCGGCGTACGCGCCGCCCGCGGCCAGCAGCTCGTCGTGCGGCCCGATCTCCACCAGCCGGCCGTGCGCGAGCACCGCGACCCGGTCGGCGCGCGCGGCGGTGGTCAGCCGGTGCGCGACGACCATCGTCGTCCGGCGCCGGGCCACCGCGTCGGCCGCCCGCGTGACCGCGGCCTCGGTGGCCAGGTCCAGCGACGCCGTCGCCTCGTCGAACAGCAGCACGTCCGGGTCGACCAGCTCGGCGCGGGCCAGCGCGAGGAGCTGGCGCTGCCCCGCCGACAGCGACCGGCCGCGCTCCCCCACCAGGGTCCGGTAGCCCTTCGGCAGGCCGGCGACCATGTCGTGCGCGCCCACGCGCCGCGCAGCGGCCTCCACCTCGGCGTCGATCGCGTCGGGCCGCCCGTAGGCGATCGCGTCGCGCACCGTGCCGGCGAACAGGTTCGCCTCCTGCGGCACGACGCCCAGCCGGTGCCGGTACTGCA
>JBBSKB010000081.1:0-15849 GCA_038256725.1 Mycobacteriales bacterium
CCGACGCCCGGGCGGCCGCGACCGCGTCGGCCGAGCAGGCCGAGGCGGTCCGCACGCAGTGGACGGCGGCCGCGCAAGCCACCTTGGCCCTCGAGCGGCTGCGCGAGCGGCACCGGGAAGCCCAGCAGCGTGCCGAGGCGGCCGCCGAGGAGCGCGCCGTCGACGACCTGGTGACCGGCCGCGCCGGCCGGCCCACGACCGAGGAGGTCCCGTGGACGGACTGACCTCGGTGCAGTCGCGGATCAGCGAGATCCAGACGCGCTTCTCCCCCCAGCTCGCAACGGCGTCGCGCGGCTGGGCATCGGCGGCCGCGGCCGCCGGTCTCGGCGGGACCGGTTCGACCTCCTCGACCTCCTCGACCTCCTCGAGCTCCGCCACCGCCGCGGCCGGGACGGCCTCGGAGACGGCGGTCGTCGCGGAGGCCGGCAAGTACCTGGGCGTGCCGTACCTGTGGGGCGGCACCGACCCGTCGAAGGGGCTGGACTGCTCGGGTCTGGTCCAGGTGGTGTTCGGCAACCTGGGGATCGACCTGCCCCGCACCTCCTCGCAGCAGGCCACCAGCGGCACCGCGGTGGCCTCGCTCGCCGACGCCCGCCCCGGCGACCTCGTCTTCTTCGACTACTCCTCCTCGCGCGCCGGGATCGACCACGTGGGCATCTACGTCGGCAACGGCAAGATGATCGCCGCCCCGCAGGCCGGCGAGACGGTCAAGGTGCAGGACGTCGGCACCCCGACGGCCATCCGGCGGGTGCTGCCCTCGAGCGCGGGGGCACCGGTGGTGAGCGCCCCGACCGGGGGCGGCAGCGTCGCGGGCGTCCCCTACGCCAACCTGTTCACCGCGGCCGCTGCCCGCCACGGCGTGGACGCCTCGCTGCTGGCCGCGGTCGCCTCCACCGAGTCGAACTTCAACCCGAGCGCGGTCTCCCCGGCCGGCGCCCAGGGCCTCATGCAGTTCATGCCGGCCACCGCGGCCGGCCTCGGCGTCTCGCCGATGGACCCCGCGTCCGCCGTCGACGGCGCCGCCCGCTACCTCAAGAGCCTCGGCGAGCAGTTCGGCTCCACCGAACTGGCCCTGGCCGCCTACAACGCCGGGCCGGGGACGGTCAGCCGCCACGGCGGGATCCCGCCCTATGCCGAGACCCAGAACTACGTCCGCACCGTGATGACCAAGGCGGAGGCCTACCGATGACAGCTCCCGCGATGCCGGCGGCGCCCGCCGTCCGCGCACCCTCCACCGGCGGCAGCAGCAGCGAGGCCACGGGCGCCGACAGCTCCGCACCCTTCGCCTCCGCCCTCGACGGCGCGCTGTCCGAGGGTCGCGCGGCGGTCGGCGAGGGGGCGTCCGAGGGCGAGGAGCAGCAGGATCCCGGGAACCCGGCCGGAACCGCCGTCCCCGTCGAGACCGGTGTGCCCGGACCGAGCGTTCCGGTCGGGTTGACCGCCGCGCTCTGGGCGCTCGGCCTCGGTGCACCGCAGACCCCCGCCCAGGTCCCCGCCGCCGACGGCGAAGCCGTGCCCGCCGTCGGCGCCACTGCTGCCGCCCTTCCGGCCGCCGGGCTCCCGGGCACGCCCGCCCCGTCCGGGACCGCCCCGGCACCGGCCGCCCCGGCGACGCCCGGCGTCCTCGGGCTCCCGGGCACGCCGCTGCCCGCCGGCCCGGCCACCGGACCCGCTCCGGCCACCGTCCCGGCCCCCGCCGCAGCCGGCGCCGCACCCGCGGCCGGTCCGGTCCCCGACGCTCCGGACCTGGTGATCGCCGGCCCCGGCGGCACCGGCACCGGCACGGCGGTGACGCCCGCCCCCGCGGCCCTGACCGGAGCGGTCGCGGCCGCGGCGGCCGCCGCCCTGCCCGGGGTCGTGGACGCGTCGGCCACCGGCGCCGGCAGCACGGCCGCCGGCATCGAGCCGGTCGAGACGCAGTCCGCCGTCCCGGGGGCCGCTCCGGCCGTGCCGGTCGCGGCGGCCGCCGCCGTCGACGGCGCCACCCGGACAGCGGCCGACCTGCCGGTCGCCGGCCAGGTCGCCCGACAGGTCGCGGTGCTCCGCGGCGCCCCCGACGGCTCGCACACGATGACCCTGGTCCTCACCCCCGACACCCTCGGCCCCGTCGAGGTGTCGGTGACCGTCACCGACGGCAGCGTCGACCTCGTGCTGCGCGGCGCCCACGAGCACGGCCGGGCGGCGCTGCTCGACGCCCTGCCCGACCTGCGCCGCGACCTCGAAGGCGCCGGCCTGACCACCTCCCGGATGTCCGTCGACCGGGAGACCGGCGGGTCGTGGCTCGCCCGTCACCACGCCGAGCAGCAGGCCCAGCAGGGCCAGCAGGGCTCGGGTCAGCGGCCGGGTCAGCAGGAGCCCGGCGACGGGCGGTCACGACCGTGGCTGCGCCCTGCCGATAGCGAGAGCAGCAGGTCCGAGCCCAGCACCCGATCCACGTCGTCCGGCGTGGACATCCGCGTCTGAGAAGGAGTCCCCATGCCGGACGCAGTCAGCGGGATCATGACCCCCGTCGTCACGAACACCGCGAGCACCTCGGTGGAGCGCAGTGACAGCAAGGCCATGGGCAAGGACACCTTCCTCAAGCTCCTGGTCGCCCAGATGCGCTACCAGGACCCGGCCAACCCGGCCGACACCAACCAGCTCATGGCGCAGACCGCGACCTTCACCCAGGTGGAGAAGCTCGAGGAGATCGCCGCGATGAGTGCGACCGCGCTGGTCCTGCAGGAACACGCGGCCGCGGGCGCGATGGTCGGCCGGCAGGTGACGTACACCGACACCACCGGTGCGTCGGTCTCCGGGCTGGTGACCTCCGTCCGGCTCGCCTCCGGGAAGGCCGAGGCCGTCGCGATCGTCGACGGCAAGGAAGTCCAGGTCGGCCGCATCACCGCCCTCTCCACCCCCACGCCGAGCTCAGGGACGAGCTCCTCCCCGGCGTCCTGATCCACCTCCCGCACCGACCCCCGAGGAGATCCTCCCCATGCTCCGCTCCATGTTCTCCGCCATCGCCGGCCTCAAGGCCCACCAGATGAAGATGGACGTCACCGGCAACAACATCGCCAACGTCAACACCGTGGGCTACAAGAGCAGCTCCACCGTCTTCCAGGACACGCTGTCCCAGGTCGTCCGCGCCGGTGGCGCGGCCGCCGCGAACCGTGGCGGCACCAACCCGGCCCAGGTCGGTCTCGGCGTCAAGCTCGCCGCCATCGCCACCAACTGGACCAACGGCGCCGCCCAGTCCACCGGGCGCTCGACCGACTTCATGATCGAGGGCGACGGTTTCTTCGTCGTCCGCGGCACCGGTGGGGAGCAGCTCTACACCCGCGCCGGCTCGCTGGACTTCGACTCCCAGGGCCGCCTGGTCACCCCGGACGGCGGGATCCTGCAGGGCTGGATCGCCGACGCCGACGGGATCAACCCCAATGGCCCGATCCGGGACCTGACGGTGCCGTACGGGCAGATCGTCAATCCGCGGGCGACGTCGTCCGCCGTGATCAGCGGCAACCTGAACGCGGCCGCCGCACCGGGCAGCGTCGTCCAGACGCCGACGAAGATGTTCGACGCGCAGGGCGTCGAGCAGCAGATCACCTACACCTTCACCAAGGCCGCCCTCCCGGCGACCAACACGTGGAGCATGCAGGTCCAGAACAACGGTGGCGCCCCGCTGACGCTCACCGACGAGAACGGCGCCCCCTTCGACGGCACGATCACCTTCGACACCAACGGTGTGATGACCGCCCCGACCGGCGGGATCGCCTTCGCGCCCGGTACCGCCAGCTGGGCGACGCCGGTGGACGTCGGGCTGGGCACGATCACCCAGTTCGCCGGCTCCAGCGAGGTCACCCCGGAGGACCAGGACGGCTACGCGCTGGGCACCCTCCAGGGCTTCGAGCTGTCCAACGACGGCACGATCGTCGGCACCTACTCCAACGGCCTGATCAAGCCGATGGGGCAGATCGCCATGGCTGCCTTCAACAACCCGAGCGGGCTGGAGAAGGCCGGCAACTCCTCGTTCCGCGTCGGGCAGAACTCCGGCGAGGCCCTCATCGGCGCCGCCGGTGCCGGCGGCCGCGGCGTCCTCTCCTCCGGCGCGCTGGAGATGTCGAACGTCGACCTCTCCGAGGAGTTCACCAGCCTGATCGTCGCCCAGCGCGGCTTCCAGGCCAACAGCCGCGTGATCACCGCCTCCGACGAGCTCCTCCAGGACCTGGTCAACCTGAAGCGCTGATAGCCCGACCGCAGCTCTCCGGCACCTCCCGCTGCGGAGGTGCCGGAGAGCTGCGGCTCTCTGCACCGGAAGTCCGGTCGCGACGGTCGATTCACTCCCCCGGGTGAGCCCGCCGCATGCGCTTCGGCTCAAGAGCCGCCCGCGCGGAGCCGATGGTGGCAGTGACGATTTCTGCCCGTCCCGACCCTTCGCCCCACCGAGCAAGAGGACCGTCCCGTGATCCGTGTGACCCGCCTGAACGGGGACCAGTTCGCGCTCAACCCCGACCTCATCGAGCGGGTCGAGGCTCACCCCGACACCGTCGTCTTCCTGGTGGAGGGCACCCGGTACGTGGTCACGGAGTCCGTCGAGGCGGTCATGCAGGACATCCGCGAGTACCGGGCCGGCATCCTCGCCACCAGCTACGAGATGGACCGCGGCGAGTACCGCTCGCACCACGCCGAGATCCTCCCCAGCGGCGACTCGTCGGTCGTGCCGTTCCCGGTCCGAGAAGAGCGCTGACCCATGGATCCCGTCACCCTGATCGGCTTCGGCATCTCGGTCGTCGCCCTGATCGTCTTCATGACCCTCGAAGGCGTCGCCCCGATGACGCTGCTCTTCCTGCCGGCGATCATCCTGGTCATCGTGGCCACCTTCGGTGCGGCCATGGCCAGCCAGACGATGGCCGACCTCAAGAAGATGCCGGCCTGGTTCAAGATGGCGGTGCTGCCGGCCAAGGTGTCGCCGCCGACCGAGCAGATCCAGATCCTGGTGACCCTCGCCGAGAAGGCCCGCAAGGAAGGCCTGCTCGCGCTGGAGGCCCAGGTCAAGGCGATCGAGGACCCGTTCCTCAAGCGCGGCCTGCAGATGGGCATCGACGGCACCGACCCCGAGGAACTGCGCGACGTCCTGGAGAGCGAGATCTCGGCGAAGAAGGCCGAGGACAAGGTCGCCGCGAAGTTCATGAACGCGATGGGCGGCTACGCGCCGACCATCGGCATCCTGGGCTGCATCGTCGGCCTGATGAACGTCATGGGGAACCTGAACAGCCCCGAGACGCTCGGCCCGATGGTCTCCGCGGCGTTCATCGCCACGCTGTGGGGCGTCATGGCGGCGAACTTCTGGTTCCTGCCCATGGGCGCCAAGATCCTCCGCGTCAGCGAGCTGCAGGCCGCCCAGATGGAGCTGCTCGTCGAGGGCATCGCCGAGATCCAGGCCGGCACCAGCCCGCGCGCGGTCCGCCAGAAGCTCAACGCGCTCATCCCGCCGAGCGAGCTGGCCAAGGCTGCGGCGTGAGTGGGGGACACGGCCGTCGCCGCAAGAAGCACGAGGAGCACGAGGAGCACGAGAACCACGAGCGGTGGCTCGTCTCCGCCTTCGACATGATGACGCTGCTCTTCGTGCTGTTCGTGGTGCTCTTCGCGATGAGCAAGGTCGACGAGGAGAAGTTCGCCGCCCTGGCCAAGGGTCTCGCGGAGAGCTTCGGCGGGCCCGTCGTCGTCACCCCCGGGCCGACGCCCGACGGTTCGGTGCTCGACGGGCTGCCCGGCGCGATCGACATCGCCTCGGCGATCCCCCTGGACCCCACCGTCCCCGAGGCGGAGGTAGAGGCCGCCGCGGCGGCCGCGGCCGCCCAGCGCGCCCAGCGGGTCGCCGCGGAGGCCGCCAACGCCTACGACGAGCTGGCCGCCGCGCAGGAGGCGCTCGAGGCCGCACTGGCCGAGGCCGGGTACTCCGGCGCCGCCCGCTTCGAGATCGACGAGCGCGGTCTGGTCGTGCACATCGTCGCCGACGCCGTCCTCTTCGACGCCGAGGAAGCCGCCCTCCGACCGGAGGGCGCCGCCATCCTGGCCGCCGTCGCCCCGGCCCTCACCGACCTCCCCAACGTGCTCCGCATCGAGGGCCACGCCAACCACCTGCCGGTCACCCGCGGCGGCCCCTGGCCGTCGAACTGGGAGCTGTCCGCGGTCCGCGCGACCACCGTCCTACGCGCCCTCGCCGGTGACGGCGTTCCCGAGGACCGGGTGTCCGCGGCCGGCTACTCGTCCACGAAGCCGCTCGTGCCCATCTCCGACCCCACGGCGATCAGCGTGAACCGTCGCGTCGACGTCGTCGTCCTGTCCACCGCCTCGGCCGAGGCCAATGCACTGCTGCCGGGCATCGACGCCGCATCCCAGGAGGCCACCCCATGAGCAAGGACGCCAAGCCCAAGACCGAGTCCGGGACCGACGAGGACGCCCCCAAGGGCAAGAAGAAGCTGTTCCTCATCGCCGGCGTGGTCGTGCTGGCCCTGGCCGGCGCCGCCTACTTCTTCCTGTTCTCCGGCGGTGAGGCCGAGGCGGCAGCCCCCGAGCACGGCGGCTACGTCGCCCTCGAGCCGGTCGCGGTGAACCTCGCCGGCGGTGGCTACCTGAAGGTCGGCATCACCCTCGACATCACCGTCGAGGCGGCCGCCGGCGGCGGGCACGGAGGCGCGGCGACCGTCGACGGCGCCAAGGCCTACGACGCGATCATCTCGACGTTCTCCCAGGCGAACCCGGCCGACGTCGTCGGTGCCCGGGACGCCCTGAAGGAGGCCCTCGAGCAGAAGATCATCGCCTCGTACACCGAGCACGAGGTCCCGATGGTCATGGGCATCTACTACACGGAGTACGTCACCCAGTAACCGCCTCCGGCACGAGCTCCCCCCGGGGGACGGCGAGGGCCCACCGAGGACTGCCCCACCGCCCCGGCAGCACCACCCGCCACAGCTCTCCCGTCCGCGCGACGGGGGTTCCGCACGCCGGTCAGGGTGACCCCGGTTCCCGCCGATGAGTTCCTCCGTGACCACCCCCGAGACCGAGCCGGCCCCCCGCGGGGGAGGTCCGCAGACCCCGGCGGCGGTCCCGGTCAGCAGCTCCCGGAGCCGTCGGGGCGAGCCCCGCACCTACGACTTCCGCCGCCCGACGAAGCTCTCCCGCGAGCACGTGCGCGTCATGCAGATCGCGCAGGAGGCCTTCGCCCGCCAGGCGACGACGATCCTCACCACGTTCCTGCGGGCCGGCGCCCGGCTGGAACTCGTCGGCATCGAGCAGTTCTCCTACGACGACTACATCCACACGCTGCCCGACCCCGTCTTCATCACGACGTTCACCCTCGAGCCGCTGGCCGGCAAGGGGATGCTCGCCTTCCCGCTGGACATCGCGATGGCGATCGTCGACCACATGCTCGGCGGCTCCGGCGCGGCCGCGCAGCCCAACCGGCCGATGACGGCGATGGAGACCACCATCACCACCCATCTGCTGGACCGGCTGCTCGCCGAGTTCGCGGTCTCGTTCGGCACGATCACCGAGCTCCAGCCGGTGATGACCGGCTTCGAGTACAACCCGCAGCTGGCCCAGGCGGCGTCGGGGTCCGACACCGTCATGGTCGCCAACTTCTCCATGGCCGTCGGCACCCGTGAGGGCGAGGCGACCCTGGTCCTGCCCTTCTCGTCCTTCGCCCAGTCGCTGAACAACGCGGCCTCGCCGCAGCTGTCGGAGTCGGCGCTGCGCAAGCGGAGGAAGGCGGCCGAGGCGCTCACCGCCCGCCTCAACCTCGTGCCGGTCGACGTCAGCGTGCGGTTCGCCCCGCTGTCGGTCTCCTCGGCCGACCTCCTGACCCTCGCCGTCGGCGACGTCCTCCTGCTGCGCCACCCGCGTGACAGCCCGCTCGAGGTCACCACCAACGACGTCACGTTCGCCTTCGCCATCGCCAGCAACCACCGGCGCCGGCTGTCCGCCTCGATCGTCCCCACCCCGCACGCTGCCGTGAAGGACACCGCATGAGCACCGACAGCACCCAGGACTCCCAGACCGTCACCGCCGTGGTGGCGGCCGCGGCCCGCGCCGCCGCGACCCTGGTCCCGGCCACCACGCAGCTCGTCGCGGGCACCCCCGTCAGCGACCCCGACGGCGTCCCGCTCCCCCCGGGGGCGGCCGCCGCCGTCGCCGCCGGGCTGTCGGGCGAGGTCAGCGGGGACGTCGTGCTCGTCGTGTCCGCCGACGTCGTCGAGGCGCTGAGCAACTCCCCCGTCGGCAAGATGGACGTCGCCGCCGCGCTGCGCCCGGCCCTGGAGGCCGCCGCGGCCACCCTCGGCCGCGTGCGGGTCGCCTCCGAGCGGCTCGTGGAGCCGGTCGCCGCGCTCGACGGGCTGCGCGACAAGGGCATGTTCGTCGCCGTCCCGCTCATGGCCGACGGCGAGCACCAGGCGACGTTCGCCCTGCAGGTGGACCTGCCTGCCGCGCGCACCCAGAGCGGCAGCCTGGACCTGCTCCGGCACGTGGCCATGGAGGTCACCGTCGAGATCGGCCGCACCCGGATGACCGTCCAGGAGCTGCTCTCGCTGCACCCGGGCGAGGTCGTCGAGCTCGACCGCGCGGCCAGTGCACCGGCGGACCTGCTGGTCAACGGCACGCTCATCGCCCGCGGCGAGGTCGTCGTCGTCGACGAGGACTTCGGCCTGCGGATCAGCGAGATCGTCAGCGACGCCGTCGAGCTGGGTGTGGGCGCATGACCTGGATGATCATCCGGCTGATCCTGTCGCTGGGGTTCATCGCCGTCGTCCTGCTGTACGCCGCGCGGCTGGCCAAGAAGCGCGGCCTCGGCCAGAGCTCGAACCTGATCGAGGTCGTGGCCCGCCAGCGCATGGGCCGCACGAGCTCGGTCAACGTCATCCGCATCGCGGACGTCGTCCTGGTCGTCGGCGCGACCGAGGAGCAGGTCACGCTCCTCGCGGAGCTCGACCCCGAGACCGTCGACGCCGCGCAGCGCGAGCGGACGCCGGTGCGCCTGGCGCCCGCGCCCGACGCCGACCCGCACGCCGGCGACTCCCCCACGCTGGTCGCCCGGTCCACGACGTCCGGCGCGCTCGCCGGCTCGGTCCTGGACCGCGACGGCTGGGGCAACCTGGTCCAACAGCTCCGCGAGCGGACGGTCCGCCGGTCATGACCGCCCCGCTCCAGCAGCGGCCGCGGCTGCCCGCGGCCCGGTGGCGCGCGAGGGTCGTCCTGCTGCTGACGCTGCTCGCCGGCCTCGCCGCAGTGCTCGCGGCCGGCCCGGCCTCGGCCGCGCCGACGGCGCCCACCGCGCCCACCGACCCCGTCGCGCCGGTCGTCCCCGGCGTCGGCGGCGCCGACGGCGGCGTGGACATCTCCATCGGCGGTGGCTCGGCCAGCACCTCGATCACGCTCATCCTGGCGATCACCGTGCTGTCGGTGGCGCCGTCGGTGCTGCTGCTCGCCACGTCGTTCACCAAGATCATCGTCGTCCTCGGCATCACCCGGAACGCCCTCGGGCTGCCGACGTCGCCGCCGAACCAGGTGCTCACCGGCCTGGCCCTGTTCCTCACGCTGTTCGTGATGGGCCCGGTGCTCGGCGACATCAACGACGTCGCGGTGCAGCCGTACATGGACGGCACCATGACGGTCTCGCAGGCCTACGACGCCGGCGTCGTCCCGCTGCGCGAGTTCCTGCTCGGGAACACCCGCGAGGACGAGCTCAAGCTGATGATCGGCCTGTCCGGTGAGGAGGCGCCCGCCGACGCGAGCGCGGTCAGCATGACCACCCTCGTCCCGGCGTTCGTCCTCTCCGAGCTGAAGAGCGCCTTCATCATCGGGCTGGTCATCTTCATCCCGTTCCTGGTGCTCGACATGCTGGTCAGCGCCTCGCTGATGTCGATGGGCATGATGATGGTGCCCCCCACGATCGTGTCGCTGCCGTTCAAGCTGCTGCTGTTCGTCGTGGTCGACGGCTGGTCGCTGATCACCACCGCGCTCGTCGGCTCCTACGGGGGTGGTTGACGATGAGTGACGCCGACGTCACCGAGATCGCGCTGCAGACCATGATGGTCGCGGCCAAGGTCGCCGCTCCCATCCTGCTCACGGCGCTCGCGGTGGGCTTCCTGATCTCGCTGTTCCAGGCCGCGACGCAGATCCAGGAACCGACCCTGTCGTTCGTCCCCAAGATGATCGCGGTCTCGGTGGTCCTGCTGATCACCGGCAACTGGGTCCTCTCCACGCTGGTGGACTTCACCGAGCACCTGTTCGACCAGCTGCCGCGACTGCTCGACCGGACCTGAGCCATGGACCTCACGGTCCCCGCCGTCACCCTGGTCGCCCTGCTGCTCGGGACCGCCCGGGCCGCCGGGTTCGTCCTGATGGCCCCGCCGTTCAACTCGCGGGTGATCCCGGGACCGGTCAAGGCCGCCCTGGCGCTGGCGCTGTCCCTGCTGCTGTCCACCCAGATCGCGCCCTCGCTGCCCGAGCCGACGGCGGGCTTCATCGTCGTCGCGGCGGTCACCGAGGTGGTCATCGGCGCGGCGCTGGGCTTCGTCGTCCAGGTCCTGTTCACCGCCGTCCAGATGGCCGGTGACCTCATCGACGTGACCGGCGGTTTCTCGCTGCAGCCGGCCTACGACCCGCTGGCGATGACGCAGAACGCCGCGATCGGGCGGCTGCACTACTGGCTGGCGATCACGCTGCTGTTCACCAGCGGCGGGCACCTGCTCATGGTCAAGGGGTTCGCGACCTCCTACCAGGGGCTGCCCGTCGGCGGCGAGGTGCCGGTCGACCAGCTCGGCGGGGTGCTGATCCAGGCGGTGTCGATGATGTTCCTGGCCGCGCTGCAGATCGCCGGCCCCATGGTCGCCGTGCTCCTGCTCGCCGACGTCGCGCTCGCCCTGCTGAGCCGGGCGGCGCCGGCGCTGAACATCTTCGCCATCGGCTTCCCGGTGAAGATCATGCTGACGCTGTTCATGCTCGGGCTCACCTTCCCGCTGCTGCCGCCCGCGCTCGACGCCCTGCTCGAGCACGCCGCGCGTGCCATGGGCTCCCTGCGGAGCGGGTGACCCGTGGCCAAGGACGGTCCCGGTGGTGAGAAGACCGAGAAGCCCACTCCGCAGCGCCTGAAGAAGGCGCGCAAGGAGGGGCAGATCCCGCGCACCCAGGAGCTCGGCACCTGGGCGGGGATCGCGGCTGCGAGCGTGCTGCTGCCGATGATCGCCGCGCGCGGCTTCGACGAGGTGCAGGTGCTGTTCCTGCAGATCCGGGCGGTGGCCACGGCGCCCGAGCCCACGGCGATCGCCGCGCTGCTCGGCCAGGGGCTGCGCGCGTTCCTCATGGCGATCCTGCCGCTGGGCCTGGGGCTCATGGTGGTCGGCGTCGTCGCCTCGGCGAGCCAGGGCGGCGTCACCTTCGCCACCAAGGGGATGAAGCCGACGCTGAAGAAGTTCAACCCCCTCACCGGCATGAAGCGCATGTTCGGCACCCAGGGGCTGTGGGAGGTCACCAAGGCGCTGATCAAGACAGTCGCCCTCGGGGCGGTCGTCATCATCACCAGCGACCGGGCGCAGACGCTGGTCTCCTCGGCCGGTGCACTGCCGCTGTCGGTGGTCATCGACACGTTCGTCGACTCGGCCATCCTCATGTTCCGCGTCGTCGCGATGACCGGCCTGATCATCGCCATCGCCGACTACCTCGTCGTCCGCAAGAAGATGATGAAGCAGCTCAAGATGAGCAAGTACGAGATCACCCAGGAGTACAAGCAGAACGAGGGCGACCCGCACATGAAGGCGCACCGCAAGGGTGTGGCCCTGTCGATGTCGCGGAACCGGATGCTGGCCGACGTCGCCGAGGCCGACGTCCTGCTGGTGAACCCGACCCACGTCGCCGTCGCGCTGAAGTACGAGGCGGCCAGGGGCGCGCCGCGGGTGGTGGCCAAGGGCGCCGGCGAGGTCGCCGCCAAGCTCCGCGAGATCGCCGCCGAGGCACGCGTGCCGATGGTCCAGGACATCCCGCTCGCCCGTGCCCTGCACGCCTCGTGCGAGCTGGGCCAGGAGGTACCGCCGCAGCTGTTCACCGCCGTGGCCCGGGTGCTCGCCTTCGTCATGCACCTGGGCGCCCGCGGGGTCCGCGGCGGCATGCACCGGCCCGGCTTCGAGCCGCCGGACACCACCGACCTGCCCAAGGCCGGTCGCCGGCGGGTCGCCCAGCCCGCAGCCTGACGGCGGTACCGGGGGGCCCCGCGTCTGCCGATGAAGGGGACGTGAGCCTGCCCCCGTCTTCCGCGCCCCTGGTGGTGGGCGAGTGAAGGGGTTCACCAAGGCCGCGGTCCCGATCGGCGTCGTCGCGATCGTGCTCATGCTCGTCGTGCCGATGCCGGCCGCGCTCATGGACCTGCTGATCGGGCTGAACCTCGCGGTCGCACTGCTGGTCCTGCTCGTGGCGATGCAGATCCGGAAGCCGCTGGACTTCGCCGTGTTCCCCTCGCTGCTGCTCATCGCGACGCTGTTCCGGCTGGCCCTCAACGTCTCCTCGACGCGGCTCGTGCTCACCGACGGCTACGCCGGCAAGGTGATCGAGGCCTTCGGCCACATCGTCATCTCGGGCTCGCTGGTCGTCGGTCTGGTCATCTTCGTGATCCTCACCGTCGTGCAGTTCGTGGTCATCACCAACGGCGCCGGCCGCGTGGCCGAGGTCGGTGCCCGCTTCACCCTCGACGCCATGCCCGGCAAGCAGATGGCCATCGACGCCGACCTCAACGCCGGGCTGATCAACGAGGCGCAGGCGCGCAAGCGCCGCCACGAGGTCACCGCCGAGGCCGACTTCTACGGCTCGATGGACGGTGCGTCGAAGTTCGTCAAGGGCGACGCCATCGCCGGCATCATCGTCACGCTGGTGAACCTCATCGGCGGGTTCGCGATCGGCGTCATGCAGCGCGGCATGGCCCCCGGCGAAGCGGTGACGACCTTCTCGCTGCTGACCGTCGGCGACGGCCTGGTCTCGATGATCCCGGCACTGCTGATGTCCACCGCGACCGGCATCATCGTCACCCGGTCGGCGACCGAGGGCGACATGGGCACCGACCTGATCGCCCAGCTCGGCCGGTTCAAGCAGCCGGTGCGGATCGCCGGCGGCGCCTCCCTGGCCCTGTGCCTCATCCCCGGCCTGCCCAAGCTGCCCTTCCTGCTCGTCGGCGGGCTGTTCCTGATCGCCGCCGCCCGGCTGACCGAGACACCCGAGGTCGACGAGGAGGCCGAGGCCGCGGCCGCCGCGATCGACGCCGAGCCGCAACCGGACTCCCCCGAGGCCATCGTCGAGAAGATGCGGGTCGACCCGCTGGAGCTCGAGGTCGCGTTCGACCTCGTCGAGCTGGTCGACGCCTCCCGCGGCGGTGACCTGCTCGACCGCGTCAAGGCGCTGCGCCGCAAGGTCGCCATGGAGACCGGTCTGGTCATCCCCCTGGTCCGCACCCGCGACAACCTCGACCTGCAGGGCTCGCAGTACGTCATCTGGCTCAACGGCGTCCCCGCGGCCAAGGGCATCTCCCCCGCCGGCACCGTGCTGGCCATCGGCGACAACCTCGACGGGTTGCCCGGCAAGGCCACCCGCGAGCCGGTCTTCGGCCTGGCCGCCAAGTGGGTGCCCGTCGAGCTGCAGCGCGCCGCGGAGATGGCCGGCGCCACCGTCGTCGACCGCTCGTCGGTGATCACCACGCACCTGGCCGAGGTCGTCCGCCAGAACGCCGCGAACCTGCTCGGGCGCGAAGACGTGCGCCTGCTGGTGGAGATGATCCGCCGCACGCACCCGGTCGTCGTCGAGGAGCTGACCCCCTCCCTGCTCACCCTGGGAGAGGTGCAACGGGTGTTGCACGCGTTGCTCGAAGAGGGTGTGTCGATCAGGGACCTGGTCCGCATCTTCGAGGCACTCTCTGTCCGTGCGAAGCAGTCGACCGACCTGGACGGACTGGTCGAGGCCGCGCGCAACGCACTCGGCTCGGCGATCAGCCACCCGTACGTGACGCCGGACGAGCGGCTGCACGTGTTCACCCTCGACCCCGGCTTCGAGCAGCGGCTCCTGGAGTCGGTGCGGCAGAGCGAGGCCGGCGCCGTCCTGGCCCTCGACGCCGGCACCGTCGACGCGCTGGTCGTGGGCTGCGGCGGGCTGCTCGAGGAGGCCGAGCGCCAGGGCCTCTCCCCCGTGCTCGTGTGCTCTCCGCAGGTCCGTTCCGCCCTGGCGCGGCTCATGCGCCAGGTCCTGCCCCGCCTGCCGGTCATCTCGTACGCCGAGGTGTCCCGGACGGCTCAGATCGAATCGCTGGGAGTGGTGAGCGGTGCCGTTGCGATCCGTTGAGGCAGCCAGCCGGGACGACGCCATCGCGGCGGCACGGGAGCAGTTCGGCCCGTCCGCCCGGGTGGTCGGCGTCCGCCGGGTCCGCTCCGGCGGCGTGCTCGGGTTCTTCGCGACCGAGCGCTACGTCGCCGAGGTCGCCCCGGAGCCGGCCGGCGCCCCGGGCCTGCCCGTCGCCGCCCCCGCCCGACCGGCCGGCGCGCTGACCGAGGACCCGGACACCGGCTCGCTGCGCGCCTACGGGTCGCCCCTCGCCGCGGCCTCCGCGGCCCGCGCGCGCCCTGCTCCCCCGCGCAACGGTGCTGCTGCCTGGGCCGCCGCGGCAGCCCGCTCGGCCACCCCGGCCGTGCACGCCGCCGCGGACGACGACCTGGTCGACGAGCTCGCCGGCCTGCTCGGCGTCGCGGCCGCGCCGCCCGTCGAGCTCAGCGCGGCGCCCGCCGCGCCGGCCCTCCGGCCCGGTGTGGCGCCGGCCAGCTTCCCGCGCACCACCCGCTCGACCCTCCCGCCGGCGCTCCCGGTCGAGGACGACGAGCCCCTGGTGCCCGCCGCTCCGGTCACCGGCGCGCCCTCGCCCTTCACCGCCGCGCTCGCGCGGATGGTGGCCGGCGACCGGGACGTGCAGCACGCGGTGCGCGAGGCGCTGCAGACGTCGGACGCCGCCCGGTCGCGCGACGAGCAGGACGGGCTCCGGTCGGCGCAGGCCGAGGCAACGAGTTGGACAGCGGCGCCGTCGCGCCAGGAGGAGGAAACGGTGGGAGACCAGGTCATCGCGCCGCCTTCTCCGTCGGTCGACGAGCGGGCGGAGTTCGCCGCCTGGGCGGACGAGCACGTCGCGGACACGTCGTTCCCGTCGTTCCTCGACGAGCCGGCCGTCGTCGAGCCGACGGCCGTCGAGCGGTCGCTCATCGAGCCGGCGGTCGCCGAGCCGGTGTCCCGCGAGGAGGCGATCGCCGAGATGCTGCGCGCCGCGCTGGCCGAGGGGCACTCGGACGACGCCCTCGCCGGCATCCTCCGCGCCGTCGTGGCCGGGGATTCACCCCAGGACGTGCTGGCCGAGTCGGCCGACGTCCCTGCCGAGGCGCCCGCTGCCGAGGCGCCCGCCGTCGAGGTCGCAGCTGACGTGGACGAGATCCCTGTCGTCGAGGCGGCTCCTGCCGTCGAGGTGGTCGCCGAGGTCGAACCGCCCGTCGACGAGGTCCCGCAGTTCGACCTGTTCTCCCCGGTGGTCCGGCCGGCCGTGCCGGCTCCGGCTGCTGCCGCGCCGGAGCTGTCGTCGCCGGTCCAGCTGTGGGGCGATCCGCCCACCCCGGCCCCGGCCCCGCCGGCCGCAGCCACCACGCCGAACGCCGACATCTGGGGCGTCGTCGCGCCCGCCCCGATCGCCGCGACGTCGCTGTTCGGCGCTCCGGAGGCCGAGACCCCGCCGGCCGAGACGCCACTGTTCGAGGCACCGCTGTTCGAGGCACCGCTGTTCGAGGCACCGCTGTTCGAGGCACC
>JBBSKB010000082.1:0-15739 GCA_038256725.1 Mycobacteriales bacterium
CCCGAGCAGATCCGGATGAACGCCAGCCGGTCGCGGTGCGCGGTGTCCATGCCGGCCTGCACCTTGAAGACGAACGCGCTGAACGGATCGGTCAGCTCCCGCACCGCGCCATCGGCGGTGGGCATGCCGGTGGGGGCGGGGGCGAGGTCGACGAGGGTGTCGAGCAGGGCGCCGACGCCGAAGTTGGAGACGGCGGAGGCGAACAGCACCGGCGTCGTCACGCCGTCGAGGAACAGCGACTGCTCGTGGTCCTGGCCGCTGGCCTCCAGCAGCTCGACCTCCTCCACGGCCTGCTGCCAGGCGTCGCCCTCGCGGGCCAGCGCGGCGGCGGCCGGCAGGGTCTCCTCGGGGGCGATGGTGGCGCCGCCGGCGGTGCGGGTGAACCGGCGGTAGGTGCCGTCGGCGCGGTCGAGCACTCCGCGGAAGTCGCCGGCGATGCCGACCGGCCAGGTCAGCGGGGTCGGGGTCAGGCCGGTGCGGTCGTTGATCTCGTCCATCAGCTCGAGGGCGTCCTTGCCCGGGCGGTCCCACTTGTTGATGACGGTGAGCACCGGGATGCCGCGGTGCCGGCAGACGGCGAACAGCTTCATCGTCTGGGTCTCGAGGCCCTTGGCGGCGTCGACCAGCATCACGGCGGCGTCGACCGCGGTGAGCACGCGGTAGGTGTCCTCGGAGAAGTCGGCGTGCCCGGGGGTGTCCAGCAGGTTGATGACGGCGTCGCGGTACTCGAACTGCAGCGCGGCCGAGGTGATCGAGATGCCACGGGCCTTCTCGATGTCCATCCAGTCCGACACCGTGCCGCGCCGGCCCGCCTTGCCGTGCACCGCGCCGGCCGAGCCGATGACGCGGGCGTGCAGGGCGAGCGCCTCGGTGAGCGTGGACTTGCCGGCGTCGGGGTGGCTGATGACGGCGAACGTGCGCCGCCGGCGTGCCTCGCCGACGGCCGCCTTCGCGGCCCGCCCGCCGTCCGGCCGCTCCTCGACGACGCTCATCGGAGCGTCGTCCGGGCAGGGCGGGACACAGCAGATCTCACGGGAGGCACACCGGACAGTATCCGCGCCCGGGCGACGTCCCGGTTGCGCCGTCGGTCACGCGCGTGCGGCGAGGCGGGGTGCCGGCCGTCCGGGGAGCAGGGCATCCTGGGCCCCATGACCGGAGGCGCGGCCGCGGGGTCGCCAGTGCACCACCCGTTGTTCGCCCGGGTCTGGGCTCGGCTGGCGCCGGCGCTCGACCGCAGCGGTGCGGCGGAGCAGCGTGCGCGGCTGCTCAGCGCGACCGAGGGCCGGGTCGTCGAGGTGGGCGCCGGTACCGGATCCAACTTCGCGCACTATCCCCCGGCGGTGACAGACGTGCTGGCGGTGGAGCCGGAGCAGCACCTGCGCGCGTTGGCCGAGCAGGCCGCCCGCGAGGCCGGGGTGCGCGTGGACGTGGTCGACGGACTGGCCGACCGGATCCCGGCGGACGACGGCACCTTCGACTCCGCCGTCGTCTCCCTCGTGCTGTGCAGCGTGCCCGACCAGGCCGCCGCGCTCGCGGAGCTGGTCCGGGTGCTGCGTCCCGGGGGGCGCCTGTACTTCTGGGAGCACGTGCGGGCGGAGGGCGGGTCCTTCGCGCGGGTGCAGGACGTGCTCGACCGGACGGTGTGGCCGACGCTCGCCGGTGGCTGCCACACCGCCCGCGACACCACTGCGGCTATCCAGGCGGCCGGTTTCACCCTCGAGCGCGTGGCGCGCTTCCGGTTCCCCGACCGAGGGGTGCCCTCGCCGATCGCCCCGCAGATCCTCGGGACGGCGCTGCGCAGCTGACCCGGGCGGTCAGACCTCCTCGACCGGGAAGGCGTGCGTGGGGGACACGATCTCCTCCTGGGCGGCGACCAGCACGATCTCCCTCGACCCGGCCGCCTCGGTGCGGGCCAGCAGGCCGTACACCGACGCGGCGGCCTTGCCGAGCGCCTCGGCGGGCGAGTTCGTGCGGAGCAGGTGGGCCAGGAAGAGCGCGGCGATCGCGTCGCCGGCGCCGTTCACCGCCACGTCGAGCTTCGGGGTGCGCACGCGGTAGTGCCGTCCGCCCGCCGACGCCAGCAGGTCGACGGCGTCCGGCGGGGTGTCGTCGGCGTCCAGCGAGGTGGTCAGCACCACCCGCGGGCCGAGGGCCTGCACGGCGGCGACGGCGTCCTTCACCGAGGCCAGCGAGCGGGTGGTCGTGCCGGAGAGCAGGTCGAGCTCGTAGTGGTTGGGCGTGACGACGTCCGCGGCCGGCACGGTCACCTCCCGCATCAGCTCCTCGATGCCGGGGCGGACGAACACGCCGCGGCCGACGTCGCCGATCACCGGGTCGCACAGGTAGATCGCGTCGGGGTTGGCCGCCCGCACCCGCGAGACGGTCTGCAGCACGGCGTGCCCGATGTCGGCCGAACCGAGGTACCCGGAGAGCACGGCGTCACAGCTGGTGAGCACGCCGCGGTCGGCGATGCCGTCGACGACCTCCTCGACGGCCTGGCCGTCGAAGACCCGGCCGGTCCACGCGCCGTAGCCGGTGTGGTTGGAGAACTGGACGGTGTGCACCGGCCAGACCTCCACGCCCAGGCGCTGGAGGGGGAACACGGCCGCGGCGTTGCCCACGTGCCCGTAGGCGACGTGGGACTGGATCGAGAGCACGTTCAGCACGGGGGAGACCCTGGCACACGGCTCAGGCCGTCGCCGCCCCGCCGTCGGGAGCGCGGCGCAGCTCGACGTGCGGCCGGGTCTGCCACAGCGCCCACTCCGCGCTCACGTCACCGGCGGTGCGCTGCAGCAGCGGGAGGTGCTCCGACAGCAGCCGGTCGGTGCTGGTCTCGGCGGCGTGCACGGTCACGTTCATGGCAGCCCTGACCGCGCCGGTCCCGTCCCGCACCGGGACGGCGACGGACCGCACCCCCGGCGCCAGTTCCTCGTCGGCCAGCGACCAGCCGCGGGCGCGGACCTCGGTCAGCTCGTCGCGCAGCCGCTCCGGGCTGCGGCCGATGAACGGCGGAAGCCCGGCGCGGCTGGTCTCGGCGAGCGTCGCGGCCAGCTCGTCGGGGGGGAGGGCGGCCAGGAGCACCTTCCCCTGCGAGGTCTGCACGGCCGGGAAGCGCGTGCCGATCTCGACCCGCAGCGTGATGATCTTCGGCACCGACACCCGGGCGACGTAGACGATGTCGGAGCCGTCCAGCTGCGCCATGGACGACGACTCGCCGGTCCGGGCCACCAGCGCCTCCAGGTGCGGCCGCGCGATGTCCCACAGCCCGAGGGCCCCCACGTAGGCCATCCCGAGGGTGAGCACCTTCGGCGTCAGCGCGAACGCCCCGCCGGTGGCGCGCACGTAGCCGAGCTCCTCGAGGGTGAGCAGCAGGCGGCGAGCGGTCGGCCGGGCGAGCCCGGCCGTCGCCGCCACCTCCGACAGCGTCATCGTGGGGGAGTCGCGGTCGAAGCAGGTGAGGACGTCGAGCCCCCGGGCGAGCGCCTCGACGAAGTCGGGGCCGGTGCCGCGGCCTGCCATGTACCTGTCCTTCCCTCGGGGGTCCTTCGTCAGCGCTCGGTCGCGAGGTGCTCCTCGTAGACCTCCTCGCGGGCGGTCCGCGTGCTGTCCGACTTGTACTCCGTGTACTGGTACGGGTTGTCCAGCATCTCGGCGCCGGGCAGGTCGGGGTTCATGCCCTGCGCCCAGGCCTCGTCGCCCAGTGTGGAGCGCAGATGCTCGACGCTGGCCTCGACCTCGCGGCGCACGCCGGCCAGGTCGACGCCGACGAGCTTGTGGGCGTGCTTCACGACCCGGCCGTCGACCAGCACGGTGTGCACGTCGCCGCGCTGGGCCTGGAACGCCACGTGCCCGAAGGGGTTGAGCACGGGGAAGGACACGGGGGAGTCGTCGTTGCGCAGCAGGACGACGTCGGCCTTCTTGCCCGGCTGCAGCGAGCCGAGGTCGTCGCGACCGAGCGCCGTCGCCCCGCCGCGGGTCGCCCACCGGACGACGTCGCGCGCCCGGAGCGCCACGTGCGTGACGGTCTCGCCCTTCAGATGGGCCTCGAAGTGCTCGCGGGACCGGTCGGCGCCCAGGGTGGTGCGCATCGCGGAGAACAGGTCGGCGCTCCACCACACGCTGGTGTCCATGGACAGCGAGACCGGGATGCCGTGCCTGCGGACCTGCCAGGTGGGTGGGTAGCCCTGCCCGGCGCTCTGCTCGGACTCGGTGGAGACCGAGACCGAGCCGCCGGTGGCCGCGATCCGGTGGTAGGAGTCGGGCGTCAGCGTGGCTGCGTGCACGTAGACGGTCTCCGGCGTCATGAACCCGTGCTCGTGCATCAGCCGGATGCCGTCGTCATTGGTGGCGCCCCAGACGCCGGCGTGGGTGGTGACCGGGAGGCCCAGCTCGCGGGCCACCTCGAACGCTCCCTTCTCGGGGAAGGCCGGGTCGCCGGTGACGTCGAAGGCGAGCTGCAGGCCGAGCATGTCGTCGGCGGCGTCGCGCTGCCGCTCCAGGAAGCCGCGGACGGCGGGGTCGGCGGTCCACTCCCACGGGCCGGCCTGGATGTTGCCGTAGGCGAGGACGAAGCGGCCCGGGACCGAGCGCAGCGCCTCGACGGCGGCCTCGGCGTGGTCGACGCTCTGCAGCCCGTGGGACCAGTCGACCGTGGTGGTCACGCCGGCCTCCAGCGCCTCGAGCGCGGCCAGCCGGTTGCCGGCGGCGACGTCCTCGGGGCGGAAGGTCCGGCCGTGCTCGAGGTAGTACCAGACGAAGTACTGGGTGAGCGTCCAGTCGGCGCCGTAGCCGCGCATCGCCGTCTGCCACATGTGCCGGTGGGTGTCGATCATGCCGGGCATCACGATCCCGCCGCGCGCGTCGATCTCCTGGGTGCCCTCGGGCACCGCCAGGTCCGCGCCGACGGCGGCGATCCGGTCGCCGACGACGAGCACGTCGGCGCCCGCGAGCACGGTGCCGGCGTCGTCCATGGTCAGGACGGTGCCGCCGCGCAGGACCACCGGGCGGCCGGCCTCCGGCGTGGGCTCGGGGTTGCTCATCGTCTCCTCCTGACGTCGGCCACACCTGCCGGACGACCGTCCGTTGTGCGGACATGGCATGCGATGCGGGTCACCCTGACCCGCTGCGCGCGGCCCTGTCAACCGATGGTCGCGCGGCCCGCCACCGCTATCGGGGTGCGGTTGACAGGCTGTCGAATCGCGGTCGAGACTTCTGGCGTCACGGACGGACACCCGTCCGCACTGATCCGTTCCGAGGAGGCATCGACCGCTGATGAGCGCCGAGACGACGGGAGCGGGAGCACCCGCCCCAGCCGCACGAGGACCGCTCTCCGGGCTCCTGGTGGCCGACTTCTCCCGAATCCTGGCCGGGCCGTACAGCACGATGCTGCTGGCCGACCTCGGCGCCGAGGTGATCAAGGTGGAGGGCCCCGGCGGCGACGACACCCGCACCTGGCAGCCGCCGGTCCGTGACGGCGTGGCCACGTACTACCTGGGCGCCAACCGGAACAAGCGGTCGATCGCCCTGGACCTCAAGGACCCGTCCGACGTCGAGCTGGCCCGGGAGCTGGCCCGCCGCGCCGACGTGTTCGTGGAGAACTTCAAGCCCGGCGGACTGGCCCGCTTCGGCCTGGACTACGACGCCGTCGCCGCGACCAACCCGGCGGTCGTCTACGCCTCGATCAGCGGCTTCGGCAGCGGCCCCGGCGGCGCCGCGCTGCCCGGCTACGACCTCATCGTGCAGGCGATCTCGGGGTTCATGAGCCTCACCGGCGACGCCGACGGCGAGCCCTACCGCGGGGGTGTGGCGTTGTTCGACGTGATGGCCGGCCTGCACGCGACCATCGGGATCCTCGCCGCGGTCCACCACCGGCACGAGACCAGCGTCGGGCAGCACGTCGAGGTCAACCTGCTCTCCTCGGCGCTGTCGGGCCTGGTGAACCAGACCAGCGCCTACGTCGCCGGGGGCGTGGTGCCCTTCCGCATGGGCAACAGCCACCCGAGCCTGTTCCCGTACGAGCCGCTGCCCTGCGCCGACGGCGACCTGATCGTCACGGCGGGGAACGACGGTCAGTTCCGCAAGCTCTGCCAGGTGCTCGGCGTCCCGGAGCTGGCCGACGACCCGCGGTTCGGCCGCAACGAGGACCGCACCGCCAACCGGGACGCCCTGCGGCCGTTGCTGGTCGAGCGGCTGCGCACCCGCACCAAGCTGGAGTGGTTCCGCGACATCATCGGCGCCGGCGTCCCCTGCGGGCCGATCAACACCATCGACCAGGGCGTGGCCTTCGCCGAGGAGATCGGCCTGGACCCGGTGGTGGACGTCGGCGAGGGCGCCGCCGCGATCCCGTCGGTCCGCAACCCAATCATCTTCTCGGCCACCGAGGCCACCTACCGGCTGCCGCCCCCGGGCCTGGACGAGCACGGCGCCGAGATCCGGAGCTGGCTGAGCGCGGCCGAGGAGAAGAGCCAGTGAGCGCGCGTGGGAGCGAGCGCCCGGAGTACCCCACGGCCCTGGGCGCCTCGAGCCTGGAGTCGATCACCCTGCTCGGCACCGACCTCGCCCGCGACGTCATGGGCACCGTCGGCTTCGGCGAGCTGTCCTTCTGGCTGGCCACGCAGCGCCGTCCCACCCCGGGGGAGACCCGGGTCTTCGAGGCCGTGCTCGCCGCGCTGGCCGACCACGGCTACACCCCGACGGCGATCGTCACCCGGCTGACCTACCTCGGTGCGCCGGACTCGATCCAGGGCGCGCTCGCCGCCGGCCTCCTCGGGGGTGGCTCGCGCTTCCTCGGCGTCACCGAGGACTGCGGCCGCTTCCTGCACGACGTGCTCGCGGGCCATGCCGCCGATCCCGCCCGCCCGCTGCCCACCGACGACGCCGGCTGGGACGCCCTCGCGCTGGAGACGGTCACCGCGCAGCGCGCGCTGGGTCGCTTCGTGCCCGGCCTGGGCCACCACGTGCACAAGCGGGGCGACCCGCGCACACCGCGGCTGATGGAGATCGCCACCGAGGAGGGCGTCTTCGGGCCCCACCTGTCGCTGTTCGCCGCCATCGGGCGGGTGCACGAGCAGGTGCTCGGCAAGCGGCTGCCGCTCAACGGCGCCGGTGTCTGCGGGGCGGCGCTGGCCGACCTCGGGCTGCCGCTGGAACTGCTGCGCGGCTTCGCGCTGCTGGCCCGCACCGCCGGGCTGATCGGCCAGTTGGCCGAGGAGCTCCGGCACCCGGTCGCCAACGACATCTTCCTGTCGGTGGACCTCAACAACCGCCCCGTCGACCCCGACCCCTACACCGCACCGCCGCTGCCCGCGGCCGGCGACGACGACTGAGGGGCGCCCTGATGCGCGCCGCCGTCGTCCGCACCCCGGGGGTGCACCCGGAGTTCGACGAGCACCCGGACCCCACGCCGGGCGCTGCGGACACCGTCGTCCGGGTGACGGCGGCGCCACTGGTCCCGCTGGACCTGTTGTGCGCCTCGGGCACCTCCTACTTCGGCCGGCCCGCCGTCCCCTACGTGCCGGGCGTGCAGGGCGTCGGCGTCGTGGAGCGCTCGCCCGAGCTCGCGGCCGGCACCCGGGTCTGGTTCGCCACCAGCGCCGGGATGGCGCCGGGTGACGGCAGCCTCGCCGAGCGCTGCGTCGTCGGGCCGGACGACCTGGTGCCGCTGGACGCCGACCTCCCCGACGCCGCGCTGGCCGCCCTCGGGCTGTCCGCGGTCGCGGCGTGGATGTCGCTCACCTGGCGGGCCGGCCTGCAGGCGGACGAGCACGTGCTCGTGCTCGGCGTCGGCGGCGCCGTGGGCCAGGTCGCCGTCGGTGCGGCCCGGGTGCTCGGTGCGGGGCGGGTGGTCGCGGTCGCCCGCTCGGAGCGGGCGCGGGAACGGGCGCTCGTCGCCGGCGCCGACGAGGTGGTCGCACTGGACGGGGACGTCGGCGCGCTGACCGACCGGTTCCGCGAGGCGCTGGGCGGCCGCCTGGACGTCGTGGTCGACCCGGTCTTCGGGATCGCGGCGACCGCGGCCTCCCGCGTGCTCTCCGACGGCGGCCGCCTGGTGAACCTGGGCGGGGCGTCCGGGGACACCGCCGAGTACTCCTCGGCGGCGCTCCGGTCCCGGTCGGCGTCCGTGCTCGGCTACACGAACAGCGCGCTGACCCCGGCGCAGCGCCGCGACGCGCTGACCGCCGTCGCCGGACACGCCGCCGTCGGGCGGCTGTCCGTGGCGCACGAGGCGGTGCCGCTGGCCGACGTCGCCGCCGCGTGGGGTCGGCAGGCCACGGGGGATCCGGGCGTACGGCTGGTGCTCACGCCCTAGGGCAGGACCCCCGCGGTGCCGCGGGGGAGGAGGACGCGACCGGGACGCGGCCGCGAGGACGGCAGGAGGACACCGTGCAACTGGTCACCGAGGACAACATCACCGACCTGGCGGTCGAGCGCTGGGCGACGGCGGGCGATCCGCGCCTGGCCGAGGTCATGACCGCGCTCGTGCGGAACCTGCACGACTTCGCCCGCGAGGTGCGGCTCACCGAGGCCGAGTGGATGGCCGCGATGCAGTGGCTGACCCGCGCCGGCCAGATCAGCACCGAGAAGCGGGAGGAGTTCATCCTCGCCTCCGACGTCCTCGGGCTGTCGATGCTGGTCGTGCAGATGAACCACCGGCTCGACCCCCGCGCCACGCCGGCCACCGTCCTGGGCCCGTTCACATCGACGGGTCGCCCGAGCTGGGGTACGCCGAGGACATGTCCGACGGGCTGCCCGGCGTCCCGCTGTACCTGCACGGCACGGTCACCGACCTCGACGGCGCGCCGGTGGCCGGCGCCATCCTGGACGTCTGGCAGTCCGACGCCGACGGCGTCTACGAGTCCCAGCTCACCGAGGTCGACGAGGCCCGGCTGCGCGCCAAGTACACGACCCGCGAGGACGGCAGCTACTGCGTGCGCACCATCGCGCCGCTCGGCTACTCCATCCCGATGGACGGCCCGGTGGGCGACCTGATCGCACGCACCGGGATCAGCCACTACCGGCCGGCGCACATCCACTTCCTGATCGACGTCCCCGGTTTCGAGCCGCTGATCACCCACCTGTTCCAGGAGGGCGCGCAGTACCTGGACAGCGACGTCGTCTTCGGCACCAAGCAGGAACTGGTGACGGCGTTCGAGGAGCGCTCCGCCGGGCCCACGCCCGACGGCGGGACGTCGGACGTCCCGTGGCTGGAGTCGCGGTACGACTTCGCCCTCCAGCGCCGGCCGCAGCACACCGTGCGGCCGGCGAGCTGAACCGAACGCGCGCCGGGCACGAACACTCCTCGAAGGTGTGTCACCGACCCGGGGAGGAACCGCAGTGCTACTGCTTGCCGGTAACCGGCCGACCGCCGTCCGTCGTGCTGCCACTCTCTCGCGGGTCCAGGCAGATACCGTGACGCTCGTGGATGAACCGTTACGCAGGCCGGAGCCCCCGGTCGCCGCGGCACTCCTCGTCCGCATCAGGGGCGGCGATCGCCGCGCCGTCGACGAGCTGTACGAGATGTTCGGCCGCCAGGCCTTCGCGCTGGCGCGCCGCATCCTGCTCGACGACGGGCTCGCCGAGGACGTCGTGCAGGAAGTGTTCCTGTCGGTGTGGCGCAGCCCCGGTGCCTTCGACGAGCGGCGGGCCGCGGTCTCGTCGTGGCTGCTGGCGATGGTGCACCACAAGGCGGTCGACGCGGTGCGCCGCGAGGAGGGACACCGGCGGCGCGGCCGCCGGGCGGAGGACGACATGACGTTGAGCGCACCGACGGCCACCGTGGACGCCGAGGAGCAGGCCGTGGACCGGGTGGTCTCCCAGCAGGTCCGCACAGCCCTGGGTGCGCTCCCCGCCGCGCAACGGGAGGCCCTGGGCCTGGCCTACTACGGCGGCTACACGCAGCGGGAGGTGTCGGCCCTGACCGGGGTTCCGCTGGGCACGGTGAAGACCCGCATGCTGGCCGGGATGCGCAAGCTGCGGGTGGACCTCGGCAGCAGCGGGGGACCTGCCGGTGACGGCCGCGGCACGACCGCGCCGACCGACGGGAGCATCCGATGAACGCCGACCTGCCCGGACCCGGGCACAGCGAGGTGTTCGAGGAGCTGGCGGTCGGTTGGGCGCTGCACGCCCTGGAGCCGGAGGACGCCGAGGTGTTCGCCCGGCAGCTGGAGGGGTGCGCACGCTGCCGGCAGGTGGTGGAGGACACGACGGACGTCATGGCCAGCCTGGCCGGCGCGGCGCCGTTCGCCGAGCCGCCGGCGGGGCTGGGGGAGCGGCTGCGCGCGGAGGTGGCCCGCACGCCGCAGGGCGCACCGGCCGCGCCCGCCACGCGACCGGTCCCGGCACCGGCGCCCGTACCCGTGCCCTCGGCGATCCCCGTGCCCCGCCGCCGCTGGACGTCGGTGCTCGTGGCGGCTGCGGTCGCTGCGGTGGTCGGTCTGGGCGGCTGGACGGCCGTGCTGTTCGGTGACCGCGCCGAGGCACGGCAGGAAGCCGCCGCCGACGCCGCCCTGGTGGAGCAGCTGCTGCGCCCCGGCCCGGCGACCGTCGTCCCGGTCGCCGACCCCGACGGCCGCACCATGGCCACGCTGCTGACCCGCAACGACGGCGTGCAGCTGATCAGCCACGCGCTGCCGGCCAACGACCGCGCGGAGGAGACCTACGTCCTCTGGGGCCTGGACCAGGGCACGCCGAAGGCGCTGGGGGCGTTCGACGTCACCGGGGACGGCCTGCAGCTGCGCACCCTGGCGGTCGAGGGTGCCAACAGCTTCCCGACCTACGGCATCAGCCTCGAGCCCGGCCGGACGGAACCCGAGGCGCCCACCGACGTCGTGGCCCGCGGTTCGCTGTCGAGCTGACGGAGGCGTCGCGGGATGATCGCGGCATGCCCCGTCTGCTCGTCGTCCACCACACCCCCTCGCCCGCGCTGCAGGCGGTGCTCGAGGCGGTGAAGGAAGGCGCGGCGCTGGCCGAGGGCACCGAGCTGGTGCTGCGGCCGGCGCTGTCCGCGGGCGCGGCCGACGTGCTGGCCGCCGACGGCGTGCTGCTCGGGACGCCGGCCAACATCGGCTACATGTCAGGGGCGCTCAAGCACTTCTTCGACACCGTGTACTACCCGTGCCTGGACGCGACGGGCGGGCTGCCGTACGGGGTGTACGTGCACGGCAACGACGACACCGCCGGTGCGCTGGCGAGCATCGCCCGGATCACCGGGGCGCTGCGCTGGAAGCAGGTGGCCGCGCCGCTGAGCCTCACCGGCGCCGGGTCCCCGGGCGACCTGGACGCCGTCCGGGAGCTGGCCGCGACGGTGGCGGTCAGCCTGGAGTGATCCCGGCTGTGCTGACCCTTGACACCCCTTGAAACGCCGACGGGGGCCACGGCGCACGAGGCGCCGTGACCCCCGGCGGGGATCAGTTCAGATCAGATGGGGCGAACGTTCTCCGCCTGCGGGCCCTTCTGGCCCTGCGTGACGTCGAACTCGACCTGCTGGCCCTCGTCGAGCGAGCGGTAGCCGTCGCTGACGATGGCGGAGTAGTGGCAGAAGACGTCGGCGCCGCCGCCGTCCTGGGCGATGAACCCGAAGCCCTTCTCCGCGTTGAACCACTTCACAGTGCCCTGAGCCATGTCGTTACTTCTTCCGTGCTGGGGGTGACCGGATCGGCACTCGCTGATCCGGGGCCGCCGCACCGACCGGCAGGACCGAGAGGAACGTCAGGGCAGAGACGACTGCGGACGTTCGAGAACGAGCAGAGGTACAACAGCGACCGAGGAGAACCCTACCCTGCTTTCCCCCCGGGGCGGTAGCCCCGTCCTCGGACGGCGGTTCAGCCGTCCAGTTCGAGGGTCTCCATCGTGTCCTTGCGGACCTGCGCGAGGAGCTCCGGCTCCTCCGACAGCTTGTGGCCGTAGGAGGGGATCGCCTCCTGGATCAGCGGACGCCAGGCTTCGGCCCGGTCGGGGAAGCAGCGCTCCAGCAGCGTCAGCATCGCCGCGACGGCCGTGGAGGCGCCGGGGGAGGCCCCGAGCAGACCGGCGATGGTGCCGTCGGCGCCCACGATCAGCTCGGTGCCGAACTGGAGCATGCCCTTCCCCGTGGACGGGTCCCGCTTGATCACCTGGACCCGCTGGCCGGCGGTGATCATGTCCCAGTCGTGCTCCTCCGCCTCCGGCACGAAGCCCTGGAGCGTGCGGTGGCGGGCCGCGCGGGACTGCAGGAGCTCCTTGATGAGGTACTTGGTGAGCGCCAGCTCGGTGCGCGCGACGCCGAGCATCGAGCCCAGGTTGTTCGGGCGCACGCTCAGCGGCAGGTCGAAGATCGAACCGGCCTTGAGGAACTTGGGCGAGAAGCCCGCGTAGGGGCCGAAGAGCAACGAGTACTCGTCGTCGATGAGCCGCAGGTCCAAGTGCGGCACCGACATCGGGGGAGCGCCCACCGCCGCCTGGCCGTAGACCTTCGCCTGGTGCTTGGCGACCAGCTCTTGAGAGGTGGTCCGCAGGAACATGCCGCTCACCGGGAAGCCGCCGAACCCGGCGATCTCGGGGATGCCGGTGCTCTGCAGCAGCGGCAGCGCCCCGCCGCCGGCGCCGACGAAGACGAACCGGGCGCGCACCGTGCGGGGCTCGCCGGACCGGGTGTCCTCGACGGTCACCTTCCAGCGGCCGTCGGTCTCGCGCTCGATCTCCTCGACGCGCTGGTGGGTGTGCGTGGCCACGCCGCGGGTCTCGGCGTCGGCGAGCAGCAGTTTGGTCAGGGCCCCGAAGTTGACGTCGGTGCCCGCGATCGAGCGGGTCGCCGCGACGGCCTGCTCCGGGTCGCGGCCGGCCATGACCAGCGGGATCCACTCGGCGAGGACGTCGTGGTCCTCGGCGTGCTCCAGATCCGCGAACAGCGGCTGGGCCTTGAGTGCGTCGTAGCGGGCGCGCATGTAGCGGCGGCCCTCGTCACCGGTCACGAAGCCGACGTGGGGGACGGGGGAGATGAAGTCCCGGGGCGAGCCGGTCATGCCGCGGCGCACCAGGTGGGACCAGAACTGCCGGGACACCTGGAACTGCTCGTTGATCCCCACGGCCTTGGAGGCGTCCACGCTGCCGTCGGGCCCGCCCGGGGTGTAGTTCAGCTCGCAGAGCGCGGAGTGGCCGGTGCCGGCGTTGTTCCAGGCGTCGGAGCTCTCGCCGGCCAGCGCCGGTCCGGCCTCGAACACCGTGACCGACCAGTCGGGCGCCACGATGCCGAACAACGCGGCGAGGGTGGCGCTCATGATGCCGCCACCCACGAGCACCACATCGGGGTTCGCGCTGTCAGCTACAACGCCGGGACTCGAAGTCACGTCTGCCTCTCTGGCCTACCGCGGGAGGGCGCCAAGGAGCGCCGCACTCTAGATGGTCGGACGAAACGACCGCCGACGTGCCGCTCCAGCGGTGTGAGCTATCTCGCGCACACGAGCACGCCACGTCCGCCGGGGTGCCGGATCACTCTTCCAGAGGAGGTCGGTGCCTCCTCCGCGAGGGCTAGCGTTCGGGAATGGCCTCCGCTCCCGACGCCCCGGACCGTGCCGAGCGCGAGCTGGAGCAGTCCATCCGGACCGACCTGGCCGCCGATCGCAGCTACGGCGGCTACCTCGGCCTGGACCAGCTCCTGGCTGCCCAGCACCCGCGCAGCCGACCCGAGCACCACGACGAGCTGCTGTTCATCGTCCAGCACCAGACCAGCGAGCTCTGGCTCAAGCTCGTGCTGCACGAGCTCCTGGCCGCACGGGGCTATCTCGCCGCCGACGAGCTCGATCCGGCACTCAAGTGCCTCGCGCGGGTGAAGAACATCCAGCGGACGCTCACCGAGCAGTGGTCGGTGCTCGCCACCCTCACGCCCCGGGAGTACGCGCAGTTCCGCGGCGCCCTCGGGAACGCATCGGGCTTCCAGTCCCACCAGTACCGGGCGGTGGAGTTCGCCCTCGGGAACAAGAACGCCGCGATGCTCCAGGTCTTCGACGCCGAGCCCGCCGCCCGCCAGCTGCTGGCCGAGCTGCTCGAGGCCCCGACGCTCTACGACGAGTTCCTGCGGCTGCTCGCCCGGGCAGGCTTCGACGTCCCCGAGGCCGTGCTGGCCCGTGACGTCCGGGAGCCCTGGCGGTTCGAAGCCGGCCTGGTCCCGGTGTTCCGGCGCATCTACGAGGCGACCGAGACCCCGTGGGGGGTCTACGAGGCCTGCGAGAGCCTGGTGGACATCGAGGACAACTTCCAGATGTGGCGGTTCCGCCACCTGCTCACCGTCCAGCGGACGATCGGCGCCAAGACCGGGACCGGCGGCTCGTCAGGGGTGGGGTTCCTGAGGCGCGCGCTCGATCTCACGTTCTTCCCCGAGCTGTACGCCGTGCGCACCGAGATCGGCACCTGATCGGCCCGGTCCCAGGCCGAATTCCCACCCCGAGGGGGCGGCCCGGCGGACGGGTGGCGGCACCGGCGGGCGACGAGGGCTAAAATGGGTCGTCGTCCCCGGGAACGCGCCGATCAGGCCGGTACCGCAGGACATCCGCACCCCACCCTCAGCACGTGCCGGCTCCTCGTCGCGCACGCGCCGGCCTCTCCGCCAGGACTGCCACGTCCCCGCGACGCCGTCCGACACCGTCACGAGAGGCGACGATGACCGCGACCGACATCGCCCAGCCGGCCCCGAATGCTACGGACGAAACCATCACCACTCCCACCAAGCCCATGGCCGCGACGGCGAAGCCCAAGGCCGCCGCGAAGCCCAAGGCCGCTCCCAAGGCGAAGGCCGCCGCGAAGCCCAAGGCGCCGGCCAAGCCGAAGGCAGCTCCGAAGTCCAAGGCCGCCCCGGCCGAGGGCGACGACGCCACCGCCGTCGACGAGGTCCTGGAGACCGCTGTCGCCGGCGAGACCGTCACCGTCACCGCCACCGCCGTGGAGGAGGACGACGACACCGACGCCCCCGAGGGCGAGGCCGTGGCCGGCGCCACCGGCGGCGAGTTCGAGTGGGGGGACGAGGAGGAGTCCGCGGCCCTCCGCAAGGCCCGCAAGGACGCCGAGATGACGGCGTCCACCGACGCCGTCCGCGCCTACCTCAAGCTCATCGGCCGGGTGAAGCTGCTCACCGCCGAGGAGGAGGTCGACCTCGCCAAGCGGATCGAGGCCGGGCTCTACGCCAGCCACAAGCTCGCCGACGCCGCCGCCGCGGGCGAGACGCTGCCGATCACCCGTCGCCGCGAGCTCACCTGGGTGACCCGCGACGGCGAGCGCGCCAAGGACCACCTGCTCGAGGCCAACCTGCGCCTCGTCGTGTCGCTGGCCAAGCGCTACACCGGCCGCGGCATGGCCTTCCTGGACCTGATCCAGGAAGGGAACATGGGCCTGATCCGCGCCGTCGAGAAGTTCGACTACACCAAGGGCTTCAAGTTCTCCACCTACGCGACGTGGTGGATCCGCCAGGCGATCACCCGTGGCATCGCCAACACCGGCCGCACCATCCGGCTGCCGGTGCACGCCGGCGACACGCTCGCCCGCCTGCAGAAGGCACGCGCCCGCCTCGAGCTCAAGTACGGCCGGCCCGCCACCCTCTCCGAGCTCTCGGCCGAGGTCGAGATGCCCGAGGACAAGGTCACCGAGGCGCTGCGCTTCGCCGCCGAGCCCCTCTCGCTCTCCGAGCCCCTCCGAGAGGACGGCGACGCCGAGCTCGGCGACGTGGTCGAGGACCGCTCGGCCGAGTCGCCCTTCGAGGTGGCCGCCACCGCGC